>NZ_JBIAHQ010000002.1:106022-603169 GCF_042870725.1 Micromonospora sp. NPDC006431 | reverse complement strand
CGGGTTCAGTTGACCGGTACTAATAGGCCGAGGACTTGACTACTAAGCTGCTACGCGTCCACTGTGCAACTCCCGACAAACGAACAATCACACCAGTGGTTTTGGTGGTTGGTTGTTTGACATGTCGATAGAGTTACGGCGGTCATGGCGGAGGGGAAACGCCCGGTCACATTCCGAACCCGGAAGCTAAGCCCTCCAGCGCCGATGGTACTGCACTCGGGAGGGTGTGGGAGAGTAGGACACCGCCGGACAATCTTTCCAGTCAGGGTCACCCGAATTCGGGTGACCCTGACTGCGTTTCCGGCGGGGGAATCGCTGGCCGCCGGCCGCCCGCCGTGAACGGTGTCCCGCAGCCCCTGGTCAGCGGCTCTGAATACCCTCGCGCAGCTGCCGGAACAGCACGGCCGAATCGTCCACCGGACGGCCCGCGAACATCGCCATCACCACGCTGCCGTGGTCGGCCCAGCCGCAGACCGCGAAGTCGCCGCCGTCGCCGCTGGTCAAACCGCACTTCATCACCCCGCCCAGGCGGCCGGCGTCCACCTCGTGCAGCCCGCTCACCTTTCCGGTCTCGTCGGCCATCAGCCCGAAGAGGGTGTCCAGGTCCCGCTCCGGCTGCCAGAGCAACGTGGTGCCGCCGAACACGAGCACCGCCCGCTTGGCGTCGGCCGGGTCGCTGTAGACGGTGCCGAAGCTCCGGTCCAGGTCGATGTCGGCGGCGAAGCCGTTGCGCAGGTAGTCCGCGGTGGTGCGGGCGCCCTCGCTGTCGTCTCGGGTCAGCCCGGCGACCTTCGCCGGCGTATCCAGCGTGGTGGCCTTCTGGGCCAGCACCCGCCAGCCGCCGACGCCGAGCGCCCCCAGACCGGCTAACCCGACGGCCAGCGCCGCGCCCAGCACGATGCGGCGCCGGCGCGAGGCGGGACGCCGTTCGGGCTCCATCGCCGGATCCCGGCGGCTCAGCTGGATCGGCTCGTCGGTCAGGTCGACCGGCTCGGACCCGTCGTCCACCGGGCGCTCGGTGAGATGTGCGTCGGACATGTCCGCCACCGTACGCGAACAAGAGGTGGCGCACGTCAGGTCTCCAGAAGCGCTCCGTAGACTTTCAGGGTGACCGAGAGACTGGATGCCCGACGCCCCGACGCCCCGACCCTTGCCGGCCAGTACCAGCCCGGCGAGGTAGAGCAGCGACGGTACGAGCAGTGGGTAGCCGCCGGCCACTTCCGGGCGTCGGCGGAGAGCGACAAGCCCCCCTTCACCATCGTCATCCCGCCGCCGAACGTCACCGGCTCGCTGCACATGGGCCACGCGTTCGAGCACACGCTGATGGACGCCCTCACCCGCCGCAAGAAGATGCAGGGCTTCGAGGCGCTCTGGCTGCCCGGCATGGACCACGCCGGCATCGCCACCCAGAACCTGGTCGAGCGGCAGCTCGCCACCCAGGGACTGTCCCGCCACGACCTGGGCCGGGAGAAGTTCGTCGAGCGGGTCTGGCAGTGGAAGGCGGAGTCCGGCGGCGCCATCCTGGGCCAGATGCGCCGGCTCGGCGACGCGGTCGACTGGGACCGCGAGCGCTTCACCATGGACGCGGGCCTGTCCCGGGCCGTGCAGACCATGTTCAAGAAGCTCTTCGACGCCGGGCTGATCTATCGGGCGAACCGGATCATCAACTGGTGCCCGCGCTGTCTCACCGCGCTGTCCGACATCGAGGTGGAGCACACCGACGACGAGGGTGAGCTGATCTCGATCCGCTACAGCGACGAGGTCGTGGTGGCCACCACCCGGGCGGAGACCATGCTCGGCGACACCGCGGTGGCGGTGCACCCGGAGGACGAGCGCTACCGGCACCTGATCGGCACCACCGTGGCGCTGCCGCTCACCGACCGGCGGATCCCGATCGTCGCCGACGAGCACGTCGACCCCAGCTTCGGCACCGGCATGGTCAAGGTGACCCCGGCGCACGACCCGAACGACTTCGAGATCGGGCAGCGGCACGACCTGCCGGCGCTGACGATCATGGATGAGCGGGGCATCATCACCGCGCCGGGCCCGTTCCAGGGACTCGACCGGTACGAGGCCCGCCCGGCGATCGTCGCCGCGGCGCGCGAGCAGGGGCTGATCGTGGCCGAGAAGCGGCCGTACCTGCACGCGGTGGGGCACTGCTCGCGGTGCAAGACCACGGTCGAGCCGCGGCTGTCGCTGCAGTGGTTCGTCAACACCGCCCCGCTGGCCAAGGCCGCCGGCGACGCGGTCCGCGACGGCCGGGTGCGGATCGAGCCGGCCGAGCTGGCCAAGCGTTACTTCGCCTGGGTCGACAACATGCACGACTGGTGCATCTCCCGGCAGCTCTGGTGGGGCCACCGCATCCCCGTCTGGTACGGCCCGGACGGCGAGATCGTCTGTGTCGGCCCCGACGAGGAGCCCCCGGCCGGCGAGGGCTGGCGGCAGGACGAGGACGTCCTGGACACCTGGTTCTCCAGCGGCCTGTGGCCGTTCTCCACCCTCGGCTGGCCGGAGCAGACCCCCGACCTGGCGAAGTTCTACCCGACCAGCGTGCTGGTCACCGGGTACGACATCCTCTTCTTCTGGGTTGCCCGGATGATGATGTTCGGCCTGTACGCGATGGACGGCGTGCAGCCCTTCGACGTCGTCGCGCTGCACGGCATGGTCCGCGACGAGCACGGCAAGAAGATGTCCAAGTCGTTTGGGAACGTGGTCGACCCGCTGGACTGGATCGACCGGTTCGGCGCCGACGCCACCCGGTTCACCCTGGCCCGAGGCGCCAATCCCGGTCAGGACGTGCCGGTCAGCGAGGAGTGGTGCCAGGGCTCCCGCAACTTCTGCAACAAGCTCTGGAACGCCACCCGGTTCGCCCTGCTGAACGGCGCACACACCGAGGGGCCGCTGCCGGCGGCGAGCGAGCTGTCGACGGTCGACCGGTGGATCCTGTCCCGCCTGGCGCATGTGACCGCCGAGGTGGACGAGCAGTTCGAGGCGTACGAGTTCGCCAAGGTGTGCGACCTGCTCTACCACTTCGCCTGGGACGACGTCTGCGACTGGTACGTGGAGCTCAGCAAGCCGGTGCTCGCCGAGGGCGGGGCGGCGGCCGTCGCCACCCGCCGGGTGCTCGGGCACGTGCTGGACCAGCTGCTGCGCCTGCTGCACCCGGTGATCCCGTTCGTCACCGACGAGCTGTGGAGCGCGCTGACCGGCGGGGAGACGGTGCTCACCGCGACCTGGCCGGTGGCCGACCGTACCGGAGTCGACGACGCCGCGGAGAGCGAGGTCGGCACCCTGCAGCGGGTGGTGACCGAGATCCGGCGGTTCCGCTCCGACCAGGGGCTGCGCCCGACGCAGCGGGTGGCGGCCCGGCTCGACGGCCTCGGGCCGGCGGGCCTCGCCGCGCACGAGCCGCTGATCCGGTCGCTGGTGCGGCTGGACGCCCCCGGCGACGACTTCCAGGCCAGCGCCACCCTCGCCATGCCCGGCGAGGTGAGCGTCGCGCTGGACACCCGGGGCTCGATCGACGTGGCCGCCGAGCGGGCGCGGCTCACCAAGGACCGGGCGGCCGCCGAGAAGGAGGTCGCCCAGGCGCGGGCGAAGCTGGACAACCCGGCGTTCGTCGGCAAGGCGCCCGAGCCCGTGGTCGCCAAGATCCGTGAGCGGCTCGCGGTGGCCGAGGCGGACCTGGTCCGGATCGACGCCGCGCTGGAGGCGCTTCCCTCGTGACCGACCGTACCGAATTCGCCGCGGTGGATGCCGCGCTCGGCGAGCGCGGCTTCACCCGCATGCATTTCGAGCTGGAGAAGATCGAGAGCCTGCTCGACCTGCTCGGCAGCCCGCAGCGGGCGTACCCGTCGATCCACCTGACGGGCACGAACGGCAAGACCTCGACGGCCCGGATGATCGACTCGCTGCTGCGGGCGTTCGGGCTGCACACCGGCCGCTACACCAGCCCGCACCTCGAGACCGTCCGGGAGCGGATCAGCCTGGACGGGGAGCCGGTCAGCGAGGAGCGGTTCGTCGCCACGTACCGGGAGGTGGCGCCGCTGGCCGAGCTGGTCGACCAGCGTTCCGCCGAGCCGCTGACCTACTTCGACATGACCACGGCGCTGGCGTTCGCCACGTTCGCCGACGCGCCGGTCGACGTCGCGGTGGTGGAGGTGGGGCTCGGCGGCGCCGAGGACTCGACCAACGTGATCCAGGCCGGGGTCGCGGTGATCACCCCGATCGGGCTGGACCACACCGAGTGGCTCGGCGACACCGTCGAGGACATCGCGCTGCACAAGGCGGGCATCATCCACAAGGGGGCCACCGTGATCGCGGCGGCGCAGGAGGAGGAGGCCGCCCGGCCGATCCTGGAGCGCTGCGCCGAGGTCGGCGCGACCATCGCCCGCGAGGGAGCCGAGTTCGGCGTGCTCCGCCGGGCGGTGGCGGTCGGCGGCCAGGTGCTCACCATCCAGGGCCTCGGCGGGGTGTACGAGGAGATCTTCATCCCGCTGCACGGCGCGCACCAGGCACAGAACGCGGCCGTGGCGCTCGCCGCGGTCGAGGCGTTCCTCGGCGCGGGCACCAAGCGGCAGCTCGACATCGAGGCCGTCCGGGAGGGCTTCGCCTCGGCCACCTCGCCGGGACGGCTGGAGAAGGTGCGTACCGCCCCGACGATCCTGCTCGACGGCGCGCACAACCCGCACGGGATGGCCGCCACGGTCACCGCGCTGCAGGAGGAGTTCGCGTTCAGCAAGCTGGTCGCCGTGCTCGCCGTGCTCGGCGACAAGGACGCGGCCAGCCTGCTGGAACTGCTGGAGCCGGTGCTCGACTCGATCGTGGTCACCCACAACAGTTCGCCCCGGGCCATGCCCGCCGACGCGTTGGCCGCGCTGGCCCGGGAGGTCTTCGGACCGGACCGGGTGCAGGTCGCCGAGGAGATGCCGGACGCCATCGAGGCGGCCGTCGCCGAGGCCGAGTCCGACGTACCGGGCGAGCTGGCCGGGGTCGGCGTGCTGATCACGGGATCGGTGGTGACTGTGGCCGACGCCCGCCGGCTGCTCAAGCGATGACCGGCCCGGTGGAGGAGCGCCCCGGCGCCGAGGACCACCCGGCCAGGCCTGCCACGTCCTCGCCCGGTGGTCCGGGCGACGGCGAGCCGGGCCCGGGGGAGCGCCGGTCCGGGTTGCGGAACCCGGACAAGGCCGTCCGCGGGCTCGGCGCGGGGACGCTGGCGCTGGAGGCGTTGGTGCTGCTGCTGGCCATCCAGCCGATCCGGGTGGTCGGCGGGCACCTCAGCGGCACCGCGGTCGGGGTGATCGTGGCGCTGGCGGTGGCCTGCGTGGTGCTCGCCGGACAGATGAAACGGTCGTGGGCCTGGCACGCCGGGACCGTGCTCCAGGGGTTGCTGATGCTGTCCGGGCTGCTGCACTGGTCGCTGCTCGTGCTGGGGGTCATCTTCGCCCTGGTCTGGGCGTACGCCCTGCACGTGCGGCGGGTCGTCCTCGGCTGAGCGCCCCGGTCGGGCCCCGCTCGGCTCAGGCGTCGGCGAGGGTGCGCCACTGGGTGAGGGCGACGCCGTGGCCGTCCGGGTCACGGAAGGCCGCCGCCCACACCTCCAGCTTCGTGCCCCGGTTGACCACCCGCGGGGCGTACGTGAAGCGCACGCCGGACCCGCGCAGCCGCTCGTACGCGGCCTGGATGTCATCGACCTCCAGGTTGACGTGGACCAGCCGCCGGCTGATCGGCGCGGCCCCGCTCACCTGGCGCAGCACCAGGCGGGTCGCCCCGGAGGAGAGGACGGCGTTGCCGGTGCCGCGGTCGAACTCCTCGAAGCCGAGGCGTCGGTAGAAGTCCAGCGACCGGTCCAGGTCGGTGACGAGCAGGGTGATTCCGACCCCGCTGATCGGGGTGGCCAGCTCGGCCGGCTCGTCCCCGGCCGGGCCGAAGATGGCCTCGTCCAGCTCCTCGGGGGTGGGCGGCGCCTCGGCGGCCGGCTCGTCCAGCGGGACGTCGATCGGGTCGACCGGCACGGTGTCGAACCGCTCATCGGCCGGCGTGCGCGGGGCCGGGGTGGCCCGGCGGGGCAGCGGGCCGCCGGCCGCCGGCTCGACGAGCTGGCCCTCCAGGACCACCGGGCCGCCCGGGCGCTGGTGCACCACCACCGGCTCGCGCGGCTCCGGCGGCGCCGTGACGTCGTCGAGGACCGGATCCGGCGCGGGCGGGAAGTCGTCCCGGAAGTCCTCCTCCGGGCGGTCCGCCCACGGCGGGGCCTCCTGCGCGATCAGCACCTCGTCGACCGGGTCGGGACCGGCGTACTCGGGCGGGAGGTCGGCGACCGCGGCGGCCGTCTCGGCGTGGGTGGGCACCTCGTCCCACAGCACGCGGACGTGTCGCTGGTCGTCGAGGGCGACCCGGACCGGCAGGGCCTGGCCCAGGGAGGGCCACTTGGCGACCGGGACCCGCGGCTCGATGATCTTCTTGGACCGGGGCGGCAGCCCGGGCGCGTCGATCACCAGCTGGAGCTCGCAGCGGCCGAACGCGTACTGGGTGGGCGGCTCGGAGGCGCTGTGCACGTGGCCCAGGCCGACCACCCAGGTGCGCCCGCCACCACGTACGGTGGCCAGGGCGATCGCCAGCACGAGCAGCGCGATGCCGAGCGCCACGATCGCCCAGCTCGTCATGCCCAGCCCGAACAGCACGATGAAGGTCGCCACGGTGCCCAGCACCGCGCCGATCAGCTTGCGCACCGGCGCGATGGGTCGGTTCCCGCCATTCGCCACAGTGGACCTCCCGGGGTCTAGGGCCAGGCTAGGCCGTGTCGGCGACCGGGGGAAAGAGCAGCCGCCGCGTCGGCGCCGGGACCGGGTCGCTACGCTGACCGTACCCAGCCCGACCCGCTTCCGCGCACAGGAGGAACCCAGCGTGTCCAGCAGCAGCCCGGACGAGCGCACGCTCGTACTGATCAAGCCTGACGCGGTGCGCCGCGGTCTGGTGGGCGAGATCCTCGGCCGTTTCGAGCGCAAGGGCCTGCGGATCGACGCGTTGGTCTCCCGGACGATGGACGGCGACTTCGCCGACCAGCACTACGCCGAGCACGTGGAGAAGCCGTTCTACCCGCCGCTGAAGACGTTCATGACCGGTGGTCCGCTGGTGGCCCTGGTGCTCTCCGGCGACCAGGTGATCGAGGTGGTGCGCGGGATGATCGGCAGCACGGACGGCCGCAAGGCCGCCGCCGGCACCATCCGCGGCGACTTCTCCCTCTCCAACCGGGAGAACCTGGTGCACGCCTCCGACTCGGTCGACAGCGCCAAGCGGGAGATCGCCCTCTGGTTCCCCGAGCTGGGCTGACGTCCTCGCCGACGGCCCTCGTCCCCCGCTGGGACGGGGGCCGCCGCGCGTGTTCAGCCGGGGACGCGGGTCAGCTTGTCGGGGTTGCCGACCAGGTAGACGCCGGTGATCCGGCCGTCGGCGGCGGCCACCGCGAGGGTGTAGCGGGTCCCGGCCGGCCAGCGCAGCAGCAGCGCCGGCGCGCCGTTCAGCTCGGCCGGCGTCGTCCGGATGCCGGGGCGGCGATCGCGGGCGTAGATGCCGGCGAAGAAGCGGGCGATCCGGTCCGCGCCGTGGACCGGGTTGCGCGCCGCGCGGACCCGGCCGCCACCGTCGGACCAGGCGGTGGCGTCGGCGGCGACGAGGTCGGTCAGCCGGGCCAGGTCGCCGTCGCGCGCCGCGGCGAGGAACGCCTCCAGCAGCCGCCGCTGCTCGGCCGGGCCCGCGGTGAACCGGCGCCGGTCGTCGGCGATCCGCGCCACGGCCCGGTGGTGCAGTTGCCGGCAGTCCGCCGCCGACCGGCCGAGCAGATCCGCGATCTCGGCGTACGGCAGGGCGAACGCGGTGTGCAGCACGTACACCGCCCGCTCCGGCGGGGTGAGCCGCTCCAGCAGGTGCAGCAGCGCGGTGGAGAGGGTGTCCCGCAGTTCGACGGTGTCCAGCGGCCCGAACGGCGACGGTGCGGTCGGCACCGGCTCGGGCAGCCACGGACCGACGTACGTCTCCCGGGCCGCCTGCCGGGCGCGTAGCCGGTCCAGCGCCAGCCGGGTCACCACCCGGGACAGGTAGCGGCGCGGCTCGGCGACCGACTCCCGGTCGACGTCCAGCCAGCGCAGGTACGTCTCCTGCAGCACGTCCTCGGCGTCGTGCAGGCTGCCCAGCAGCCGGTACGCCAGCCCGAGCAGCATCGGCCGGTGCGCGGTGAGCGCACCGGCCGCCTCCGCCGCCCCGGTCGTGGTCACACCTCGAGCGGCGGTTCGTTCCGGGTGCTCACCGAGATTCGGTTCCACACGTTGATTGTGGCGATCGCGACGAGCAGGTCGGCCAGTTCCTTCTCCGACCAGACCTTCGCGGCGGCGTCCCACACGTCGTCCGGCACGCCGTGCTCGCCGAGCCGGGTGACCGCGTCGGTCAGCGCCAGCGCGGTCCGCTCCCGCTCGTCGAAGAACGGCGCGTCCCGCCACGCGGCGACCGCGAACAGCCGCCGGCTGGACTCGCCGGCGGCGAGCGCGTCCCGGCTGTGCATGTCGACGCAGTACGCGCAGCCGTTGAGCATCGACGCCCGCAGCTTCACCAGCTCCAGCACGGTGTGGTCCAGGTTCTCCCGGACGTACTTCTCCAGCCCGAGCACCGCCTGGTACGCCCCCGGCGCCACCGCTGGCATGTTGATCCGACTCATCTCGGCCTCCTCGTGTCGTCGGTACGCCTACCCGACGGATCGGGGCCCGGGCGGCGTGACGATGCGGCCCTGTGACGGTGGTCATGCAAGCGGCCCGACCCCACCCGCTGACCTTCGTCGATCATGAGGTTGGCGGCGGTGACGATCTCGGGATCCGCCGCCAACCTCATGATCAATGGGGGTGGGGTGATACTCGGGGGCGGAGCGGCCGCGGGGTCGAGTACGCTTGTCGGGACACAGGCGACGACCCGGCCATCACCGGCGAGCCTCCGGAAGAACGGCCGGGTGACCGGCCCAGTAGAACCGGACGGGACCGGCCCGTCACAGCCGGCCAACGAGCGGGCGGTCGCACCTTGACCGCCAAGCGGGGTGGTACCGCGGGCCTTGCCCGGGCACGCCGGTGACGGCGTACCGGAAGGGTTCGTCCTCGCAGACCACACGACGAGTGAGCTGCTGAGGAGAGCGACCCCCGATGGCCTATCCGTTGCACGACCCGACCGCCGCCGGTGTCCCGGCGAGCCCGGACCTGCCCGCGGTGGAGCGCCGGGTCCTGGAGCACTGGACGGCCGACAAGACCTTCGAGGCCTCCGTCGAGGCAAGGCCGGCCTCCGGCCGGCAATCGGACACGGCGGCGGGCTCCGCTGGCGGCGGCGGAGCCGCCGACAACGAGTACGTCTTCTACGACGGCCCGCCGTTCGCCAACGGCCTGCCGCACTACGGCCACCTCTTCACGGGGTACGTCAAGGACGTGGTGCCGCGCTACCAGACCATGCGCGGCCGCCGGGTGGAGCGGCGCTTCGGCTGGGACTGCCACGGCCTGCCGGCCGAGGTGGTGGCCGAGAAGCAGCTCGGCATCACCAGCAAGGCCGAGATCCTCGACCTGGGCGTGGCCCGGTTCAACGAGGCGTGCCGCACCTCGGTGCTGGAGTTCACCCAGGACTGGGAGCGGTACGTCACCCGGCAGGCCCGCTGGGTGGACTTCGCCAACGACTACAAGACGCTCGACCTGGACTACATGGAGAGCGTCATGTGGGCCTTCAAGACCCTGCACGACAAGGGTCTGGTCTACGAGGGCTTCCGGGTGCTGGCGTACTGCTGGCGGTGCGAGACGCCGCTGTCGAACACCGAGACCCGGATGGACGACGTCTACAAGGACCGGCACGACCCGACCGTGTCGGTCTGGTTCGAGCTGACCCCCGACGAGGGCGCGCCGGAGCTGCTGCGCGGCCCGGTCCGGGTGGGCGTCTGGACCACCACGCCGTGGACCCTCCCGTCGAACCTGGCGCTCGCCGTCGGCCCCGACATCGAGTACGCGGTGCTGGAGCGCGACGGCGCGCGGTACGTCGTCGGCGCCGCCCGGCTCGGCGCGTACGCCAAGGAGCTGGAGGGGTACGCGCAGGTCGGCACGGTGTCCGGCCGCGATCTGGTCGGGCGCCGCTACGTGCCGCTCTACGACTTCCTGGTCGAGCAGGCCGGGCCGAACGCATACCAGGTGCTCGGCGCGGAGTTCGTCACGACCGAGGACGGCACCGGGATCGTGCACCTGGCCCCGGCCTTCGGTGAGGACGACCAGAACGTCTGCAACGCGGCCGGCATCCCGACCATCGTCACCGTGGACGACCACACCCGGTTCACCGCGCTGGTCCCGCCGTACCAGGGCGAGCAGGTCTTCGACGTGAACAAGTCGGTGATCCGGGAGCTGAAGGAACGGGGGGTGCTGCTCCGGCAGGACACGTACACCCACTCGTACCCGCACTGCTGGCGCTGCGACACCCCGCTGGTCTACAAGGCGGTGTCGTCCTGGTTCGTGGCGGTGACCCAGTTCAAGGACCGGATGGTCGAGCTCAACCAGCAGATCAACTGGACGCCGGGGCACATCAAGGACGGCTCGTTCGGCAAGTGGCTGGCCAACGCCCGCGACTGGTCGATCAGCCGGAACCGGTTCTGGGGCTCGCCGATCCCGGTGTGGAAGTCCGACGACCCGAACTACCCGCGGGTGGACGTGTACGGCTCGCTGGCCGACCTCGAGCGGGACTTCGGCGTACGCCTGACCGACCTGCACCGGCCGGCGGTGGACGACCTGGTCCGCCCCAACCCGGACGACCCTACGGGTGCGTCGATGATGCGCCGGGTGCCGGAGGTGCTGGACTGCTGGTTCGAGTCCGGCTCGATGCCGTTCGCCCAGGTGCACTACCCGTTCGAGAACCGCGAGTGGTTCGAGCACCACTACCCGGGCGACTTCATCGTGGAATACATCGGACAGACCCGCGGCTGGTTCTACACCATGCACGTGCTGGCCACCGCGCTGTTCGACCGGCCGGCGTTCCGCAACTGCCTCAGCCACGGCATCCTGCTCGGCTCGGACGGGCGCAAGATGTCCAAGAGCCTGCGCAACTACCCGGACGTGTACCACGTCTTCGACTCGTACGGGTCGGACGCGATGCGCTGGATGCTGATGTCCTCGCCGGTGCTGCGCGGCGGCGACATGTCGGTCACCGAGGCGGGCATCCGGGACGCGGTACGCCAGGTGCTGCTGCCGCTGTGGAACGTCTGGTACTTCTTCTCGCTCTACGCGAACGCGGAGGGCTACCAGGCGAAGCGGCGGGTGGATTCCACCCACCTGCTCGACCGGTACGTGCTGGCGAAGACGAACGAGCTGGTGTCGACGGTCCAGGCGCAGATGGACGCGTACGACATCTCCGGCGCCTGCGCCACCGTCCGGTCCTACCTGGACGCGCTGACCAACTGGTACGTGCGTCGCTCGCGGGACCGGTTCTGGTCCGGTGACGCGGAGGCGTTCGACACGCTGTGGACGGTGCTGGAGACGCTCTGCCGGGTGGTGGCGCCGCTGGCGCCGCTGACCGCGGAGGAGATCTGGCGCGGCCTCACCGGCGAGCGGTCGGTGCACCTGACCGACTGGCCGGCGGCGGCCGAGTTCCCGGCCGACCACGAGCTGGTGACCGCGATGGACGCCACCCGGGCGGTCGCCTCGGCGACGCTGTCGCTGCGCAAGGCCAAGGGGCTGCGGGTGCGGCTGCCGCTGTCGAAGCTGACCGTGGCCTCGTCGCGGGCGGACCAGTTGCGGCCCTTCGCCGACCTGGTCGCCGACGAGGTGAACGTCAAGCAGGTGCAGTTCACCGACGAGGTGTCCGCGTACTGCCAGCAGGTGCTGACGGTGGTGCCCCGGGCGCTCGGTCCGCGGGTCGGCAAGGCGGTCCAGCAGGTGATCAAGGCGGTCAAGGCGGGGGAGTGGGAACTGGTCGACGGTGCCCCGGTCGCCGCCGGGGTCACCCTCGCCGAGGGCGAGTACGAGCTGCGCCTGGTCGCCGCCGACGCCGAGCACTCCGCGCCGCTGCCCGGCGGCGAGGGCGTGGTCGTGCTGGACACCGAGGTCACCCCGGAGCTGGCCGCCGAGGGGCTGGCCCGGGACGTGGTCCGGGTCGTCCAGCAGGCTCGCCGGGACGCCGACCTGGACGTGTCGGACCGGATCGTGGTGGCGCTGTCGGCGTCCGATGAGGTGCGCGCGGCGGTGACCGCGTACACCGACTTCGTGGCCCGGGAGGTGCTGGCCGACACGGTCGACTTCGCCGAGGGGATCGAGGGCTTCGCCGGCGAGGTCGGCGAGGGCGAGCGGGTGACGGTCGCCGTGCGGCGGGTATGACCTGCTGAGGGTGGTGGTCCGGCGGGTTGAGATCCGGCGGACCACCACCCGGGCGGCCGGCCACCCGAGAGGGCCGGCATGGGGCCGTCCGCTACCGTGACACCGCCTGTCCCGTACGACCGCCGGAGGACCCGTGCCCCTGCTCTACACCATCGGCAAGCTCGCCGTGGCGCCCACGATCCGGTTGGCCTTCCGTCCAACCGTCGAAGGGCTGGAGCACATCCCGGCGACCGGTGGCGCCATCTTCGCGGGCAACCACCTGTCGGTCGCCGACGAGTTGCTCCTCGGCACGGTGGTGCCGCGGCACCTGGCCTTCTGGGCGAAGTCGGAGTACTTCAAGGGCACCGGCGTGAAGGGTGCGTTCTCGAAGTTCGTGCTCACCGGGCTGGGCGCCATCCCGGTGGAGCGGGCCGGCGGCCGGGCGGCGCTGTCGGCGTTCGACGCCGCCATCCCGGTGCTCAAGGCCGGTGACCTGGTCGCCGTCTACCCGGAGGGGACCCGCTCCCCGGACGGTCGGCTCTACCGGGGCCGCACCGGCGCCGCCCGGCTGGCGGTGGCGGCCGGCGTGCCGATCATCCCGGTCGGCGTGACCGGCACCGACAAGGCGCAGCCCATCGGCACGCGGGTGCCCCGGCCCGGCCGGGCCGAGATCGCCATCCGGTTCGGCAAGCCGCTGGACGTCACCGGCCGGTCGGACGACCGGACCTCGCTGCGCGCGATCACCGACGAGCTGATGAGCGAGATCCAGAAGCTCACCGGCCAGGAGTACGTGCCCCGCTACGCCCCGCCCCGCGCCCAGCCGGCGGTCAGCGGCGAGCCGCCGACCGCCTGAGCCGTCACGGCGGGTCGTTGCCGCGGCGCTTCTCCTGAACGACCACCGCGTTCAGGTCGCTGAGGCCTTCCAACTGCTTGATGGTCCGGGCCAGCCGGGCGTTGGCCGGGATCCGGGGGCGGTTGGTGGACAGGAACGCCCAGTAGCCGGCGGTGAACGGGCACGCGTTCTCGCCGAGCCGCTCTCTCGGGTCGTAGCGGCAGCCGCCGCAGTAGTGCGCGTTGACCACGTCGGCGTCCAGCTCGTTCCACCAGGCCGGCAGCGACCGCCGCGTGGCCAGCTCGTTGCGGTTGCGCCGGGCCGGCTCGAAATACCAGTACATGTGCCAGACGTAGTCCCGCCAGCCCATGATCTGCCGGACGAAGCCCTCCACGCCGGCCAGCGGCGCGCCCTCCGTGCGGTACGCCTGCTCGGCCCCCTGGACCGTCGCGTTTGTGAGTCAATCACCCATTATGGGCGGCGCGACGCGAGGAGCCTTTATGTGATCGATACCTTGCGCAGCGTGAGACTCACGACTGCTTCGGGGTCACCACCTGCTGTCGTAGGTCGTTCAGCAGGCGGCCGCTGTCGTCCACGGAGAGCCGGGTGAAGACGCCGGTGGTCAGGCTGCCGTGGTCGACCGAGGTGCACACCACCACCGCGTCGCCGTCCGACCGGCCGACCGCGCAGCGCTCGTACCGGCCCCGGACACCGGTCTCCACCGCTACGGCGTCGCCCAGCGCGTACCGGTCCCGGAGGCGGTCGATCTCGGCGTCGGCGTCCGCCTCGGGGCTCAGCCGGAACCCGGTGCCGCCGAAGAGGGTCACCCGCTTGCCGTCCTTGTTGGTGTAGATCCCGGCGAAGGTGTCCTCGGCGAGCAGGTGCGCCTGGCGTACCTGGGTCTCCAGCTCGGCCGCGTCGGCCTGGCTGCGCTGGTCCTGCCGCAGCTGCAGGTCCCTGATCTGGTCCGGCAGGGCCGCGCTGGCCGGGTACTGGGCGCGGAGCGGCTGGGCCCACCAGAGGGGCAGGCCGCAGCAGCAGGCGACGGTCAGCAGCAGCACCCAGGGCCAGCGGCGCCGGCGGCGGACCGGGACGGCCACGTACCCCTTGGGAGGTTGGAACCCGGGCGGCGGTGCGGCCGGGCGGCGGCGCTGCTTCGGCGGCGCGGGCCGGGGCGGCGACACCGGGGCCGGCGACGGCGACACCGGGCGGGCGGCGACCGGCGGCGGTGGGGTGACCGGCGGGCGTGCCTGTGGGTACTGGGCGTGCGGGTGCGCGACCGGTGGGTACGGGGCGTGCAGGTGGGCGACGGGCGGCACCGGACTGGCCGGCGGTGCGGCCGGATGGGGCAGGGTGTGGGCCGGCGGCGGGTAGGACAGGGTCGGCGGCAGCGCGGGGAAGTCGGCCGAGTGCAGGTCCCAGCCGGTGGTGTCGACACCCTCCCAGGGGTCGACCGGGACCAGGTGTTCGGGCGAGTCCACCGGCGGCGGGGTGGGCTCGGCGGATTCGCCCCAGGACCGCTTGCGGGGCGGCGGGGCCGGCACCGGCGCGGACCCGCTCCACCGGGGCGCGGGCGGCTCGGCGCGGGTCTCCACCCGGGTCGGGTCCGGTCGGTCCGCCTCCCGCGCCGGGTCGGGGCGGTCCGTCTGCCGCGTGGGGTCGAGGCGGCCGGGGACCGCGGCCGAGCCGGCCGGGCGGTTCGCGGCGGCCGGGCGAGGCGGTACGGCGGCCGAGCCGCGCGCCGGGGAGACCGGCGGGTCGGCAGGCGGCGCCGGTGCGTCCTCGGTGCCCGCCGACGCGTCGTCGCTGCTCGTTGGCGGCGTCGGCGCCCCGGCGGCCCGGTCGTCGATGTCCGGGTCGCTCGACGCGGGCTCGTGCGGGTCGAGGGGCACCGGTTCGTCGCCGGTCGGGGCCGGTTCGTTGGTGGCCGCCGGGGTGGCGGCCGGTGCCGGTTCGCGGGAGGCCGCGGGCGGCTCGTCGGGTCCCGGCTCGGCAGGGTCGCCGGCCGGGTCGGTCGGGGCCGGTTCGCCGGTGGTCGTGGCCCGGTCGGTCGATGCCGGTTCGTCGGTGGCCGGGGGTGGCTCGCCGGCGGGCGTGCCGCCGTCCGGTGCCGGCGGCGGCGGCGCGACCGGATCGGTGGCCGGGGTGGCCGCCGGTGCGGGGGCGCGGCTCGGCCCGTCGGTGCCCGGATCCCCGCCGCCCGTGGCCGGGGTGCTCCCGTCGGCCGGCCGGTCGGTGCCCGGCTGCGGCTCCGGCATCGCGGCTGTCTCCTCTCGCGCCGGTTGCGAGGCTAGTACCGGCGCGCCACCGCCGACGAATCCGCTCGTCAGCCCGTCCCGTCGCCGATCTCGGACGGCTGCGGTGCGCTGCGGACGGGACGTATCCAAGATCCAGAAGAGCCGGGCGGTGGGCTGCTGCGGTGCGCCGTGGTGGCCGGTGGCGCACCGCGTACCCTTGGGCATCATGAGTGCCCCGTCCACGACGCCGCGTCCTGCCGCGGCTCATTCCGTTTGGCCCCGGCTGGAGCCGCTGCTGCCGCAGGTGACCAAGCCCATCCAGTACGTCGGCGGCGAGCTGGGTGCGGTGGTCAAGGACTGGGACGCCGCGGTCGTCCGGTGGGCGCTGATGTACCCGGACGCGTACGAGGTGGGCCTGCCCAACCAGGGCGTGCAGATCCTCTACGAGGTGCTCAACGAGCTGCCCGACGTGCTCGCCGAGCGGACGTACGCGGTCTGGCCGGACCTGGAGAAGCTGATGCGCGCCCACGGCGTGCCGCAGTTCACCGTCGACGCGCACCGCTCGGTGCGCGACTTCGACGTGTTCGGCGTCTCCTTCGCCACCGAGCTGGGCTACACCAACCTGCTCACCGCGATCGACCTGGCCGGCATCCCACTGCTCGCCGCCGACCGCACCGACGCCGACCCGGTGATCGTGGCCGGCGGGCACGCCGCGTTCAACCCGGAGCCGATCGCCGACTTCGTCGACGCCGCGGTGCTCGGCGACGGTGAGGAGGCGGTGCTGGAGATCACCGGCATCGTCCGGGAGTGGAAGGCCGAGGGCTGCCCGGGCGGGCGGGACGAGCTGCTGCTGCGGCTGGCCCGCACCGAGAGCGTCTACGTGCCGCGCTTCTACGACGTGGACTACCTGCCGGACGGCCGGATCCAGCGGGTCGTGCCGAACCGCCCCGACGTGCCGTTCCGGGTGCACAAGCGCACGACCATGGACCTGGACGCCTGGCCGTACCCGAAGAAGCCGCTGGTCCCGCTCGCCGAGACGGTCCACGAGCGGTACGCGGTGGAGATCTTCCGGGGTTGCACCCGCGGCTGCCGGTTCTGCCAGGCCGGCATGATCACCCGCCCGGTGCGGGAGCGCTCGATCACCACGGTCGGCCAGATGGTGCAGCAGGGGCTGGAGTTCTCCGGCTTCCACGAGGTGGGCCTGCTGTCGCTGTCGTCGGCCGACCACTCCGAGATCGGCGACATGTGCTCCGGCCTCGCCCAGCAGTACGAGGGCACCAACGTCTCGCTCTCGCTGCCGTCGACGCGGGTGGACGCGTTCAACATCGACCTGGCGCAGGAGCTGTCCCGCAACGGCCGGCGTACCGGGCTGACCTTCGCCCCCGAGGGCGGGTCGGAGCGGATCCGCAAGGTGATCAACAAGATGGTGTCGGAGGACGACCTCATCCGCACCGTGGTCACCGCGTACACCAACGGCTGGCGGCAGGTGAAGCTCTACTTCATGTGCGGCCTGCCGACGGAGACCGACGAGGACGTGCTCCAGATCGCCCGGATGGCCCACGAGGTGATCAAGGCCGGCCGGGCGGCGACCGGGTCCAAGGACATCCGGTGCACCGTCTCCATCGGCGGGTTCGTGCCGAAGCCGCACACCCCGTTCCAGTGGGCGGCGATGGAGCGGCCGGAGGTCATCGACGCCCGGCTCAAGCTGCTCAAGCAGGCGATCAACGCCGACCGTTCGCTGGGCCGGGCGATCGGCTTCCGCTATCACGACGGCGAGCCGTCGCTGATCGAGGGCCTGCTGTCCCGAGGTGACCGCCGGGTCGGCGCGGTGATCCGCAAGGTCTGGGCGGACGGCGGCCGGTTCGACGGCTGGAGCGAGCACTTCTCCTACCAGCGCTGGGTGGACGCCGCCGCCGCGGTGCTGCCGGCCTTCGGCGTGGACCTCGACTGGTACACCACCCGGGAGCGCGACGAACTGGAGGTCCTGCCCTGGGACCACCTGGACTCGGGCCTGGACAAGGACTGGCTCTGGCAGGACTGGCAGGACGCCCTGTCCGAGTACGAGCAGGACGACTGCCGGTGGACCCCGTGCTTCGACTGCGGGGTCTGCCCGGCCATGGACACCGAGATCCAGATCGGCCCGACCGGTCGTAAGCTGCTGCCGCTGACCCCGGTCAACGGCCTGAAGCTGCCCACCGGCGCCCCGCAGTAGCGCCGCCGACGCGTCCGGAGCGCCGGGACCTCACCAAGGTCCCGGCGCTCCGCCGTTTCCGGCGCCCGTCAGCAGGGCCCGTCGCCGGCGATCCCATCTGGTGCCGTGACCCCGGGGTGGGGGTGCCTGGATTGGCGGCGACTCGATACGCTGCGTCCGACATGGACCGATCGGCGGGTCGGCAACGGGGAGGACAGCAACATGGGTGACATCAGGCCGCCGGCCACCGGCGACCTCCACGTCAGTGTCGAGGACCTGGACGCCGCGGCGGAGTACGTCGAGCGCTTGAAGCAGTACGTCGACGACACCATCGGCTACGAGATGGAGCGCATCAAGGAGCGGATGAAGGGCGACAGCAACAACGCCCAGACCGTTCCGAACGGCACCCCCTTCGGCGCGTACGAGGACGCCCGCATGCAGTGGCAGGCCCTGACCAGGTCGACGGCCAACATGGAACTCCACCTCAAGGCGATCTCCAACAAGCTCGCCGGGCTCAAGAAGGGCACCGAGGACATCGCCAAGGCGTTCCGGGACGCCGAGGCGCGCAACGCCGCCAACGGCAAGGAGATCGAGCGGATGCTGGAGTCCGCCACCCCGCCGCCCGCGCCCGGCGGCACGCCCACCACCTACCCGTACACGGCCTGAGGGGAACGGTCATGGCAGGAGGAACCTGGGAGAGCTGCGTCCGCGAGGTGACGCTGTCGGCGGACCCGGAGACGGTCGGCTCGGTGAGCGTGGGGTGGAACAACCTCTCCACGGCGCTGGGCTACCTGCGGGACTCGCTGGTCGGGCGGTCGTTCGTCGGCCCGATCGCCTCCGGCCAGGAGCGCCCGCACAGCGGCGGCCTGCCCGGCCTGCTGGCCGGCTGGAAGGGCAGCGGCGGCGACGCCTACCGGGAGCACCTCGGTGACATCGGCAAGGACATCGAGAAGCTGATCACCGACGCGAGCAACGTCAGCGGCGCGCTGTCCCGGATCGAGGGCGACATCCGCAAGTCGGTCGCCAGCATCCCGATCCCGCTGATGGACGACTTCGGGTGGAACGAGTGGAGCCTGCCGAACGGCACCGAGCTCGACGACGCCCGGGACGGCGAGAGCGCGTCCGGCTTCCTCGCCGCGCTGCGCAAGGACTACCAGAACAACCCCGCCTCGTACGCCGACGGCGCGTTCCGCGACAAGGCCGATGACCTCGAGGCGACCATGAAGGTCGACGGCAACGCCGAGGACCACAAGCGGGGCGGCTGGTGGGACACCAAGTCCCACCTGGACAACTGGTATCGGGACAACCAGCAGGCGGCCAACACCGCGATGTCGCCGCTGCCCACCGCGGTGGAGACCGAGCGGCCCAGGCTGGTCGTGTCGGCGCCCGAGGAGACCGGTTCGGACGGCTACACGCCCGACGACCGGAAGTCCCCGTCCAGATACCCCGGTGGGGGTGGTGGCGGCGGAGGGGGCGGCGGCTTCGGTGGCGGCGGCCCCTCCATCGGCAGCACGGGCATCGGCGGCGGTGGCGGCGGTTCATACGGTGGCGGCACCACGTCCATCGCGCCGCCCACCGGTGGCGGCTTCGGGGGCGGCCACGGCGGCGGAGGCGCGGGCTCCCTGACGCCGCCGTCGACCGGCTCCGGCTACCCGGGCACCGGCAGCCCCGACTACGGCAGCGGCCTGGCCGGCGCCGGTGGCCCGACCACCACCGCCGGCAGCGGGTACGGCGGCCCGAGCGGCCTGGGTAGCCCGGCGCTCGGCGGTGGCAGCGGCTTCAGCGGGGGCGGCCCGGGCGTGGGCTCGGCCGGCGGGTTCGGTGGTGGCGGCGTCGGCGCGGCCGGCGGGATCGGCATGGGCGGCATCCCGGGCATGGTCGGCGGCGGCAACGGCAAGGTGCCGCCGATGACCAGCGCGGCCAGCGCGCTGCGCAACGCGGCCGGCGCCGGCGGCGCGGGTGGCCCGCGGGGCGCGGGGATGATGGGCGGCGGCATGATGGGCGGTGGCATGGGCGGCCATGGTGCCGGCGGGCATGGTAGCGGGGCTGCGGAGCACTCGTCGTGGTTGACTGAGGACGACGATCCGTGGGGCACCGGCGACGCCGGGTCCCCGGGCATCCTGCGATGAGGACGGACGGATGAGGTTGCACGTCGGCGCGCTCCGGCCGGCCGTGGCCGGCCTGCTGGCCGGGCTGATGGTGCTGGGGGCCGCCCAACCGGCGGCCGCCGCGCCCCGCCGGGCCGAGCAGTGGTACCTGGACGAGCTGCGGATCGAGCAGGTGCACAAGCTCTCCACCGGGCGGGGCGTGATCGTCGGGGTGGTGGACAGCGGCGTGGACGCCACCCACCCGGACATCCGGGGTCAGGTGCTGCCCGGTGGCCGCAGCTACGGCGCCTCCGGCGACGGGCGCGCCGACGAGGAGGGTCACGGCACCCACATGGCCGGCATCATCGCGGCCACGAACGCCAGCCGCGACGGCGTGGACGGCGTCGCCCCGGGCGCGAAGATCCTGCCCATCAAGCTCAAGGCGGGCAAGGGCGCCAACCCCACCGGGGCGTCGGCCCGTGGCATCCGGATGGCCGTCGACGGCGGCGCGAAGGTGGTCAACCTCTCCTACGGTGGGCCGGGCTACGCCGACCCGGACGTGGAGAGCGCGATCAAGTACGCGCTGGACCGGGACGTGGTCGTGGTGGCCGCCGCGGGCAACACGGCCAAGGGGAGCGTCGCCGTCGACCAGCCCGCCAACGTCCCCGGTGTGATCGCGGTGACCGGCACGACCCGGGGCGGCGCCTTCTGGGGCGGCTCGGTCCGGGGGCCGGAGGCGGTGATCGCCGCGCCCGGCGACGGCATCTACAACGTCGGTCCCGAGCACGGCTACGGCTGGGGTGACGGCACCTCGGATGCCAGCGCGATCGTCTCCGGCATCGCGGCGCTGATCCGGTCGAAGTACCCGAACCTCGACGCGCCCAACGTGATCAACCGGATCATCGCTACCGCCCGGGACGCCGGCCCGCCCGGTCGCGACCCGGAGTACGGCTTCGGGCGGATCGACCCGGTCGCCGCGCTGACCGCGAACGTGCCGACCGTCTCCGCGAACCCGCTGCTCGAGGCGGCCGCCCCGGCCAGCCAGGCCCCCGGCCAGGCGGCCGAGGACGACAACTTCGACGTGACCAAGTACGGCGACCGGGGTGGCCCCACCGACCAGCAGGTGATGGTGATCGGCATCGGCATCGCCGTGGTGCTGGTGGTCCTGCTGGCGCTGGCGATCTTCCTGATCTGGAACCGGCGCCGGTACCGGCGTGACGCGGCCCGCGCGGCCGGCGCGGCGGACGAACTGCACAACGGGATCCCGCTCGGCGGCGGCTACGGCCCGCCCGGCGCCCCGCCGGTTCCGGCCGGCTACCACCCGCCGGGCGCTACGGCCGCCCCCGGCTACCCACAGCCGGGTGGCCCGCCCGCCCCGGGCGGCTACGCCCCGCCCCCCGGCAACATCCCGCCACCGGGACCGCCGGGGACGTATCCGCCGCCCGGGGGCGGCAACCGCTCCTGATCGGCGCACCGTTCACCGTCGTGGCCGGCCGGGTGACCTGCGCGTCACCGGCCGGCCACCGGCGTGTCCGGGGTGGGCGGTAGGAGCCCGGCTGCCTGGTTCGGACCGGCTTTCCGGACTCCTCCGGCCGCCCCGGCTGCGTACCGCCTGGGGGGCTGCGCCAGGATGGGACGGACACGCAGCCAGCACCCGAGGAGTTCACGATCGCCAGAAAGCCTCAACCCGAGGGCGGCCAGGCGCCGGTCGTCCAGCGGGTCCGGATCCGGTACGCCAAGCGCGGGCCGCTGCGGTTCACCTCGCACCGGGACTTCGCCCGAGCCTTCGAGCGCGCGCTGCGCCGGGCCGGCGTACCGATCGCCTTCTCCCAGGGCTTCACCCCGCACCCGAAGATCTCGTACGCCTCGGCCGCGCCGACCGGCGTCGCCAGCGAGGCCGAGTACCTGGAGATCGGCCTGCGCGAGCCGGTCGACCCGGAGCAGCTGCGGATCGCCCTGGACGCCGCGCTCTCGCCCGGGCTCGACGTGCTCGACGCGGTGGCGGCCACCGGCGGCAGCCTGCCCGACCGGATCGAGGTGTCGCGCTGGCGGATCGAGCTGCCCGAGGTCGACCCGGCCGAGCTGGAGCGGGCGGTGGCGGCCTTCACCGCCGCCGAGGAGATCCAGGTCGAGCGGATGACCAAGCAGGGCCGGCGGACCTTCGACGCGCGGGCCGCCGTCATCAGCATCGATGTGCTGGCCCCGTCCGAGACGCCTTCCGGGGCGACGGCCGTACCGTGTGCGATACTCGAAGTGGTCGTACGGCAGGTCACCCCGTCCGTACGACCCGATGACGTCCTTTCCGGCCTCCGCGTGGTGGCCGACCTGGAGCCGCCGGTCTCACCGAGGGTGATCCGGCTGGCACAGGGCACGCTGACCGCGCAGGGCGAGATCGTCGATCCGTTGGATGCGGATCGCGACGGGGCAGCCATCGGAGAGCGCTGACCGACGGTCGGCGCTCTGGCAGGCAGACTTCGGCGGTCGCGCACCTGCGCCCGGCGGAAACACCTTTTGCGGCGACCCTGCGTGGCAGCGCTCACCCGCGCCCGGGGTAGCCAGAACTGGAGAACGTCCATGCTCGAGAACGAGCCCGAGGGCGGCGAGCGGACCGGTTCGGAACCGGCCGAGGCAACCGCCAACAGCACCGACAGCACTCCCGAGGCCAAGCCGGCGCGCAAGCGGACCAGCCGGCGCAAGGCCGCCCCGCTCAACCAGCCGGAGCAGATCGACGCGCCGGCCGAGGCCCCGACCGGCGCCGGCACCACCAGCGGGGAGGCCCCGCAGGCCGAGGTCTTCGCCCCGGTCGCCGGCGAACTGGACGCCGCGCCCAAGACCACCCGGCGGCGCCGCAAGGCGACCAGCGCGAAGGCGGTCGAGGAGCCGATGGTCGCCACCGGCGTGGAGGCGACCTCGGACGAGGTCGTCCCGCCGGTCAAGGTGACCCGCAGCCGTCGACGGAAGGCCACCCCGCCGCCCGCTGAGACCCTCGAGGAGTCGCCCACCGAGGCGCCGGCCGAGGCCGCCGCGGCCGCCGAACCCGAGCCGCAGCGGGACGAGGAGGGCGGCGAACCCGCCGAGCCCTCGGCCGTCGCCACGCCGGCGGAGGACGAGGAGGTCGAGGGCGAGCCGGCCCCGGCCCGCGAGCTGGCTGCCGCGCCCACCCCGACCGCGGAGGGCGTGGCCGAGGTGCCGCCGGCCGCCGAGGCGACGCTGGCCCGCGCCGGTGGGCCGGAGGACCGGACCGGCGAGATCGCGCCGGGCGCCGCCGTACCGGGGGCCGGGCAGCCGGCCGAGGAGGAGCCCGCGCCGACCACGCGTCGCCGCCGGGCCGCGCTGTCCGCGCCGACCGTCCTGTTCATGGCGCCGCAGCCCGAGGAGGCGCCGATCGTCCGGACCACCGCCCCGGCCGCCGAGGAGCCGGCCGAGGAGCCGGTGGAGACCGGCCGGCGGCGCCGCCGCGGCCGCCGCGAGGCGGAGCCGGTCGAGGTCGAGGCCGAGGAGGAGCCGACCGCCGAGGCCGAGGAGGCCGCCGAGGCCGAGGAGGACGAGGACGAGACGGCCGCGGGCCGTCGCCGCCGCCGTCGGGGGCGCCGCGGCCGGGGCCGGGGCAAGGGCGGCGTGGAGGACCTCGAGGAGGAAGAGGCCGAGGAGGCCGTCCAGGCCGAGAGCGCCGAGGCCGAGGCGGACGAGGCCGAGGAGGAGGCCGAGGAGGAGGAGACCGAGGGCGACGGGATGACCCGGCGCCGGCGTCGCCGTCGCCGCCGTGGCGCGGGCGACGTCGAGGTCGCCGCCGAGGACGGTGTCCCCACGGTCGTCAAGATCCGCGAGCCGCGCCGCCCCGTGGACGAGGTGCAGGGCGTCTCCGGCTCGACCCGGCTGGAGGCCAAGCGGCAGCGCCGCCGGGACGGCCGGGAGCAGCGGCGTACCCGGCCGCCGATCCTCAGCGAGTCGGAGTTCCTGGCCCGCCGGGAGGCGGTCGACCGGGTGATGGCGGTCCGCCAGCGCGGCGACCGGACCCAGATCGCCGTCCTCGAGGATGGCGTGCTGGTCGAGCACTACGTCACCCGGAACTCCGCCGGCACCATGGCCGGCAACGTCTACCTGGGCAAGGTGCAGAACGTCCTGCCCAGCATGGAGGCGGCGTTCGTCGACATCGGCCGCGGCCGCAACGCCGTGCTGTACGCCGGCGAGGTCAACTGGGACACCACGGGCCTGGCGGGCCGGGCCCGCTCGATCGAGCAGGCGCTCAAGTCCGGCGACTCGGTGCTGGTGCAGGTCACCAAGGACCCGATCGGGCACAAGGGCGCGCGGCTGACCAGCCACATCGCGCTCTCCGGCCGGCACCTCGTGTACGTGCCCAACGGCAACGCCTCCGGCATCAGCCGGAAGCTGCCGGACACCGAGCGCAAGCGGCTGCGGGACATCCTCAAGAAGCTGGTGCCGGACGGTGCCGGGGTGATCGTGCGGACCGCCGCCGAGGGCGCCAGCGAGGACGAGCTGGCCCGGGACGTCAAGCGGCTCCAGGCGCAGTGGGAGGACATCCAGGCCAAGTCGGCCGAGGGCGGCGCCCCGGTGCTGCTCTACGAGGAGCCGGACCTGGTCATCCGGGTGGTCCGGGACCTGTTCAACGAGGATTTCCGCGATCTGGTCATCGAGGGTGAGCAGGCGTACGGCATGGTCGAGTCGTACCTGTCGCACGTCTCGCCGGACCTGGTCGCCCGGCTGCGCCGGCACGCCGGCACCACCGACGTCTTCGCCGAGTACCGGATCGACGAGCAGATCCTCAAGGGGCTGGACCGCAAGGTCTTCCTCCCCTCGGGCGGGTCGCTGGTGATCGACCGGACCGAGGCGATGACCGTCATCGACGTCAACACCGGCAAGTACACCGGCTCCGGCGGCAACCTGGAGGAGACGGTCACCCGCAACAACCTGGAGGCGGCCGAGGAGATCGTGCGCCAGCTGCGGCTGCGCGACCTCGGCGGCATCGTGGTCATCGACTTCATCGACATGGTGCTGGAGTCGAACCGGGAGCTGGTGCTGCGCCGGCTCACCGAGTGCCTCGGCCGGGACCGGACCAAGCACCAGGTCACCGAGATCACCTCGCTGGGCCTGGTGCAGATGACCCGGAAGCGGATCGGCGCCGGCCTGCTCGAGGCGTTCAGCGAGACCTGCGAGTGCTGCAAGGGCCGCGGCGTGATCATCCACACCGAGCCGGTGCCGGAGAAGCCGCGCGGCGGCGGTGCGGGGGAGAAGGTCAAGGCGGTGGCCTCGGCCGTCACCACCCCGGCCACCGAGGAGAAGGGCGGGCCCTCCCGGCGCCGGGGCCGCAAGGCCGAGCCGGAGAAGACCGTCGCCGAGGTGACCGACGCCCAGGCGGACGCCGACTACCACGACACGATGGGCTACGACCTGTCCCGGTACGAGACCGAGATGCCGGCCGCCCCGGCCGTGGCGGACAGCCAGGAGGGCGACTCGGCCCGGCTGGCCGCGCCGGACGACCCGGACGCGCTCGGCGAGGGCGAGACCGACGAGGAAGGCGCCGAGACCGGCATCGGCCGGCGGCGCTCCCGGCGGGGCGGCGCCCGGCGGCGTACCCGCCCGTGAGGCGCTGACCAGCGCGGCGTACGGCAGGGCCCCTTTCCCGGCAACGAGAGTCCGGGAGAGGGGCCCTGCCGTTCCGTCGCCCCGGTCGGGACGGCGCCGGGACGGCGTTCGACCGGCTCCGGCAGCGCCGCGATGAGCTGTGTGCGGGCTGACGGGCGGCCCGGTTTGGGTGCCGGGCCTGGTATGGCGTACGCTGGCCTGCGGCGCACTTTGGTGTGCCGAGTTCCCGCGTGCCCGCGCCGCCGGTGTCACGGCTACCCGGCGAGTCGCCGTGGGAACGACCGCCAGCAGCCTCAACGACAGGGAGTCCGCCTCCGATGTACGCGATCGTCAAGACCGGCGGCAAGCAGTACAAGGTCGCCGAGGGCGACGTGATCGAGGTCGAGAAGCTCGCCGGTGTCCCCGGCGACGCGGTGAAGCTCACCGCGGTGCTCCTCGTCGACGGTGACGACCTGGTGACCGACGCGGCGCAGCTTGCCAAGGTTGCGGTGTCCGGCGAGATCGCCGCGCACACCAAGGGCCCGAAGATCCGGATCCACAAGTTCAAGAACAAGACCGGCTACCACAAGCGCCAGGGTCACCGCCAGCCGCTGACCCAGGTCAAGGTGACCGGCATCTCCAGCGGGAAGTAGGTCGTCCTCCAATGGCTCACAAAAAGGGTGCGTCCAGCTCGCGTAACGGTCGTGACTCCGCGGCCCAGCGGCTCGGCGTGAAGCGCTTCGGTGGTCAGGTCGTCAACGCCGGCGAGATCATCATCCGGCAGCGTGGCACCAAGTTCCACCCCGGTGACCTGGTCGGGCGCGGCGGCGACGACACGCTCTTCGCGCTGGCCGCCGGTGCGGTCCAGTTCGGCACCAAGCGCGGTCGCAAGACCGTCAGCATCGTGCCGCAGCAGTAGTTCGCAGGCGTCGCGGGCCGTGGACCTCGGGTCCCGGCCCGCTTCGCTTTTCTCATGCGGGGTGGGCCCCGCTGGAAGGATTGAGATCGTGGCGATGTTCGTTGACCGGGTCGTCCTGCACCTGCAGGCCGGCGACGGCGGGCACGGCTGTGTCTCGATCCACCGGGAGAAGTTCAAGCCCTTCGGTGGCCCGGACGGCGGCAACGGCGGCCACGGCGGCAGCATCTCGCTGGTCGTCGACCCACAGGTGCACACGCTGCTCGACTTCCACTTCCGGCCGCACGTGAAGGCCGAGAACGGCAGGGGCGGCGCCGGCTCGAACCGGGACGGCGCCAACGGCCATGACCTGGTCATCAAGGTGCCGAACGGCACCGTCGTGCAGACCCCCGACGGTGAGGTGCTGGCCGATCTGGTCGGCGCGGGGACCACCTTCGAGGCGGCCCGGGGTGGCCGGGGTGGCCGGGGCAACGCCTCGCTGGCCAACGCCCGGCGCAAGGCACCCGGCTTCGCCGAGCTGGGCGAGCCCGGCGACCGGCTGGACGTGGTGCTGGAGCTGAAGAGCGTGGCCGACGTCGGCCTGGTCGGCTTCCCGTCGGCCGGCAAGTCGTCGCTGATCTCGGTGATCTCCGCCGCCAAGCCGAAGATCGCCGACTACCCATTCACCACCCTGGTGCCGAACCTGGGCGTGGTCCGGGTGGACAACCACACCTTCACCGTCGCCGACGTGCCGGGCCTGATCCCCGGCGCGGCCACCGGCAAGGGGCTGGGCCTGGAGTTCCTCCGCCACGTCGAGCGCTGCGCCGTGCTGGTGCACGTGATCGACACCGCGACGCTGGAGCCGGGCCGGGATCCTCTCGCGGACATCGACGCCATCGAGGCCGAGCTGGCCGAGTATGGCGGCCTCGCCGACCGGCCCCGCCTCGTCGCGCTCAACAAGATCGACGTACCGGACGGCCGGGACCTCGCCGAGATCGTCCGGCCCGACCTGGAGGCGCGCGGCCTGCCGGTCTTCGAGGTCTCCTCGGCCACCCGCGAGGGGCTCAAGGAGCTGACGTACGCGGTGGCCGAAGTGGTCGAGCAGGCCCGCAGCGCGGCGCCGCCGGCCGAGCCCACCCGGATCGTGATCCGCCCCAAGGCGGTCGACGACGCCGGCTTCACCATCGAGGCGGAGGAGGACGGCTCGTTCACCGTCCGCGGCACCCGCCCCGAGCGGTGGGTCCGGCAGACCAACTTCGACAACGACGAGGCGGTGGGCTACCTGGCCGACCGGCTCGCCCGGCTGGGCGTCGAGGAGAAGCTGGCCAAGGCCGGCGCCAACCCCGGCGACCTGGTCCGCATCGGCGACCGGGAGTTCGACTGGCAGCCGACCCTCTACGCCGGCGTCGACTTCGTCCCGGGCAACCGGGGCACCGACATCCGGCTGGAGGAGAAGTCGACCCGCGCGTCGGCGACCGAGCGGCTGGAGGCTCGCAAGGCCCGCCGGCAGCGCCCGGCCGACGAGATCGAGGCGGCGGCGCAGGACGCGGACGACGACGAGGACTGGGAGTAGTCCCTTTCCGTCCGTGATCGGGTCGTTGGCCGGAAACCTCCGCGAAAGCCGGCCGACCTACCGTGACGGAATGCTGATCGAAGCCCGTCCCGCCAACGATCCCGAGCTTGCCGCCTTGGTCGTCGCCCAGCAGCGTGAACTGCGGGACGTCGACGGGGGGCCGGCCGGCCAGGTGACGGTCACTCACGACGACATCCGTTACCTGGTGGTGGTGGTCGGCGGGCGGGCAGTCGCCTGCGGTGGGATCCAGTCGCTGGATGCCGAGACCGGCGAGCTGACGCGGATGTACGTCCGGCCGGCGTGCCGGGGGCGGGGCATCGGGCGGCAGTTGCTGGCCGCCCTGGAGGAGTTGGCCTTCCGGCAGGGGCACACCACGCTGTGCCTGCAGGCCGGCACCTACCTTCCGGCCGCCATCGGCCTCTACCGGTCCTGCGGCTACCAGCCCATCCCGGGGTACGGGGAGTACCTCCACAACCCGTACCGCGTGTGCTTCGCCAAGCAACTGCCGGTGGCCGCCTGACGGCTGGCGGCGGTGGCCGCCGGACGGGTGGCGGACCCGCGCGGCGGCCCGGTCAGGCGCCCGTCTCGGCGTGCGCGGCGGTGACCGGCTTCGACTCGGGGCTGGCGTGCTGGCGCAGGACGACGCTCAGCAGGATCAGCACGCCCACGGCGAGGAACTCGCTCTGCCAGTTCTGCATGGACTGGAACCAGAAGTCGCTGGTGCCGAGGAACTGCCAGGCGCTGATCGGGGCGGCCCCGCTCTGCAACGCCTGCTCCTCGTTGTACTGGGCAACGCCGCCGAACAGGTGGCCGAGGAACGAGCCGACGAAGATCAGCAGCAGGGCGAGGGACAGGCTGTTGCGGTAGACCACGAGTGGGAGGCCCCCGGCGCGGACCGGCCAGGGCGAGTCGGGCGTGGCCCGGCGCTCGTCGTCCTCCGGGCGGTCGCCCTGGTCCTCCGGCTTCGACTCGGCCGACCCCTTCTGCACCAGGTACGCGGTGAGCAGCACGTAGCCGCCCATCTGGAGGAACTCCGACTCCCAGTTCTCGAACACCGCCTCGGCGAAGTGCCCGGTGCCCAGGTACGCCCACCAGGTCAGCGGCGCCGCCCCGTACTGGGTCAGCTCCTCGTTGTGCGTCTGCCAGCCGAACACGCTCTGCAACAGCAGGAAGATCAGGAACGCGCCGAGCATGGCGACCGTGAGCGCGTTCTCCCGCAACCACCGCGGCATCGCTGGACCTCCTCGTCCCGGGGGCACTCCCCGTGGCGGTCCTCCTGCCCCGGCCGGTGACCGCGCAAACCCCCGCGGAGGGGGTCGCGCCAGCCGCCCCCGATCGGGTGAACGCACAGGTCAGGGCCGGTCGAACGGGGTGTCCAGCCGGCCGCCGGTGCCCGCGCGGGGGGACAGCAGCAGCCCCAGGAGCAGCATGCCGAAGCCGAGGAACAGGTGCAGCCAGTTGTCGGCGTCGTTGAACGGCACGAAGTTCGCCGGGCTCTCCCGGTCGACGCCGAAGCCGTACAGCCAGACCACCAGATAGATGGCGCCGCCACCGGCGAGGAACAGCCGCGCCCCGCCGACCCGGCGGGCCAGCACCAGCCCGACCAGGCCGAAGACCAGATGGATGAGGTTGTGCAGGATCGACACCTGGAACAGGTAGAACAGCTTCGCCTGGGAGTGGTGGCCGGCGAACGCCAGGTCGCCGGAGTGCTCGGTGACACCGGGGATGAAGCCGAGCACGCCGATCAGCACGAAGACGGCGGCCACCAGGAGGGCGAAATTCTGGATCGCCGGCCGCTGCCCGGCCGGGGCGGGTCCGCGCACGTCACGTGCCATCGCTGTCACCTCCGTTGCTCAGCCGCCGCCCGCGCGGGGCAGACCCACCATTGTGAGATCGGGGCGGGGCGGCTCCGCAGAGAAATGACGAATCAGGGCGTGGGCCGGACGCCGGGTAGGTCGATGGCACATCGGCCGCCGTTTCGACGCCTTCTCGCCGGGTAGCGCTGCGGGACGCGGGCGCGCTCCGGCGCCCGGGTGGAGGAGGCGTGATGACCAGCAGTGGGATGAGGTGGGTGCTCGGCGGCGCCGCCACCGTGACCGGGTTCGGGGTCGGCCGGATGGTGGCCCGGCGGCGGCGCCGGCACCAACCCGACCGGGAGGGGGGCTGGTACGTCGTCCACCGGGGGATCACCGTGCACCGGCCGAGGGATGCGGTGATCGGCTTCTGGACGGATCAGGAACGGCTGGACCGCGGGCTGGCCGAGTGGGCGACCCTGGAGCGGCTCGACGACAACCGGTGGCGCTGTGTGGCCAGCGACCCGGCGGGCGGCGGCACCGAGTGGCGCGCCGAGCTCACCGTCGAGGGTCCGGGCCGGCTGACCTGGCGGGTGACGGAGGGGCCGGTCGCCCAGCGGGGCCGGGTCGAGCTGGTCCCGGCGCCGCAGGACCGGGGCACCGAGATCCGCGCCGAGCTGCGCTGGCGGTCCGGCCGGATACGCAGAGTGCTCGGCCTGGCCAGCCGGCACGACCCCGACCTGGCCCTGCGCAGCGCACTACGCCGGATCAAGTCGCTGATCGAGACCGGCCAGGTGCTGGACACCCGGCACGACCCGTCGGGACGCAGCCCGAAGCAGGAGCAGGCGACGGACCGGATCCGGGAGACGCTGATGGTGGGGGGTCGACCGTGAAGGCGCTGTGCTGGGAGGGCGTCCGCAAGCTGGCGGTACGCGACGTGCCGGAACCGACGATCCGCTCGGCCGGCGACATCATCGTCAGGGTCCGGGCGAGCAGCGTCTGCGGCTCGGACCTGCACCTGATCAACGGCTACCTGCCGGCGATGCGGGAGGGCGACATCCTCGGCCACGAGTTCATGGGCGAGGTGGTGGAGACCGGCCCGGACGTACGCCGGATCAAGGTCGGTGACCGGGTCGTGGTTGGCTCGGTGGTGGCCTGTGGCGGCTGCTGGTACTGCCGTACCGAGCAGTACTCGCTCTGTGACAACTCCAACCCGCAGCCGGTCTTCAGCGAGAAGCTGTGGGGCCACGCGCCGGCCGGCATCCTCGGCTACTCGCACGCGGCCGGCGGCTACTCGGGCAGCCATGCCGAGTACATCCGGGTGCCGTTCGGCGACGTCGGGGCGTTCACCGTCCCCGTGGGGGTGCCGGACGACTCGGTGGTGTTCGCCTCCGACGCCATGCCGACCGGCTGGATGGGGGCCGATTTCTGCGGCCTGAAGGGCGGCGAGGTGGTCGCGGTCTGGGGCGCCGGCGGGGTGGGCCAGATGGCCGCCCGGTCCGCGCAGATCCTCGGCGCCGAGCGCGTGATCGTCATCGACCGGCTGCCGGATCGGCTCGCCGCCGCAGCGCACCGGTGGGGCGTCGAGACGATCAACTACGCGGATACCGACGTGCTGGAGGCGCTGCGTGAGCTGACCGCCGGGCGCGGGCCGGACGCCTGCATCGAGGCGGTCGGCATGGAGTCGCACGACGTGGGGCCGAGCTACGCGTACGACAAGGGGAAGCAGACGACCCGGCTGACCACCGACCGGCCGACCGCGGTCCGGCAGGCGATCATGGCCTGCCGCAAGGGCGGCACGGTGAGCATCGTCGGGGTGTACGGCGGTCTGGTCGACAAGTTCCCGCTCGGCGCGGCCATGAACAAGGCGCTGGTGCTGCGGATGGGGCAGATGCACGCCCAGCGCTACATCCCGATGCTGCTGGACCGGATCGCGGTCGGCGAGGTCGATCCGGGGTACCTGGCCACCCATCCGATGTCCCTGGAGCAGGGGGCCCGGGGCTACGAGATCTTCGAGAAGAAGGAGGACGGCTGCCTGCGTACCGTCCTGCACCCGCAGGCGGCCTGAGCAGACCCCTCCACGTCGACCACCTGGCGGGCCGATCGATCGTCCACGCGCATGGGCAGCCCGGAGCGCAGCCCGCGTCGATACAGTTAGGGTCCGCTGACCGGGAGATGTACATGCGGCGATTCCTTCTCGCTCTGGCTGCGGCCTCGCTGTCCGCCGTGCTCGCCGTCGTAGTCAACCTGGCCACCACGGCGATTCGCCTACCGTCCTGGTTGGACAAGGCCATCTGGATCCCGTGTGGCCTCGTGGTACTCGCCTATGCGGTGGTGGAGTGGCGGCGCGGTTCTGAGGAGCCGCAGCTACCGGCGGCGGAGCAGCTCGTGGCGGCAGCCGACGTACTGGCCCGGGCCACCCTGTCGCTGTGGTCGGCGCAGTCCGATGCCTGGGGCATCGGGACGGCCGCCGACCCGGTTCGGGTCACCTGGCACTGGGACCACGAACGGTCACTGCCGATACACGAGGTGTTCGACCGCCTCAGTGGGAAAGATCGGCGGATTGCGCGCCGTCGAAACGCTGGCCGCCGGAACCGGGCCGAAGACAGTCGGGGCGAACAGGGCGTCGTCAGCGACCTACATGCAGACCTTTACCGGCGGATCCAGCGCCAGCAACTGGTCCTGCTCGGTCCGGCGGGTAGCGGGAAGACCGCGGCGATGCTGATGCTACTGGTGAAGGCGGCCGAGGAGTGCGTCAAACCGATCTTGACAGGGGGGCATGCCGGCACGCCGGTGCCGGTCTGGGTCACCCTCGGCGGCTGGATCCCGGACGAGAGGTCGCTGGTTGACCACCTGGTCAGAGAGATGGAAGCGAACTTCCGGGCCCTGCGGCACCCGCGTTACGGCGCGCACGCCGCACGCCGCCTGATCGAGGAGAAACGGGTGGCGCTCTTCCTCGACGGCCTCGACGAGATGCCGGCGGCGGGGCAGCGGGACGCGCTCGCCGCGATCGCGCGCGAGGCTGCCGGGCTGCGGGTCGTACTCACCTCCCGGATCGAGGGGTACGACCGTGCGCGCGCCAGCGGGCGGTTGCCGCGCCCGGTCGTCCTCCAGCTCGACCCGGTTGAGCCAGACACTGCCGCCGAGTACCTGCGCCGTGGCCATGACAGCGACCGGCAACGTCGGCTCTGGCGGCGGCTCACCGAGCAGCTGCGCAGCCAACGTGACTCGCCGGCCGCGGAAGCATTCGCCATCCCGCTGATCCTGAGTTTGGCCCGGGACGCGTTCGACGGGCCGGACGGTGAGGCATCCGACCCGGCGGAGCTGATCGAGCTCTCCTCGGTGGCGGAGGTGAAGGCGCGCGTGATCGGCCAGTTCCTGGAGCGGGCCTACCCGTCTGATTCCGGCCCGCGCGGTAGGCGCGACCGGCGGCGGAACCGGCGCCACCTGTTCTACCTATCCTGGGTCGCCTACCACCTGCGGGGGCGCCGCGACCTGCGCTGGTGGGAGCTTCCGACCTGGGTTCCCGTCGGGCCCCTGTCGATCGCGGTCGGAATCGGATTCGGACTGCCGACGGCCGTGCTGGCTGGGGCATGCGTGGCGTTGGCCCACGGGGCTGGGTCCGACCTGTTGTGGGCGCTGCTGGGCGCGTTTCTCGCGGCCGTCGGCACCGCCGCCGTGTTTGCCCTACCGTCTACCCCTCCCGGCTCGGCGCCGGCGCCGGCCCAACCGATCGGCATGGACCTGCGGTGGCCGACCCGGGCGGAGATGCGGACGCTGTTGGTGGTCGGGTCGGGACCGCCGCTGACCATCGGCGTAGCCACCGGACTCCTCCTCGGCCCGTTCGCCGGGGTGCTGGTCGGGTCGAGTCTGATGGGCCTCTTGATCGTCGGTACGTCGATCGGCCGAGCCAACGTGGCGTCCGGTCTGCTCGGCATCTGGCTGAAGCCATTGGCCGACTCACCAGCGAGCACCCCGGACGGTACGTTCCGGGCCGACCGCCGCCGGACGGTGGTGACGGTCACGTCTGGTGTCGTCCTCGGTGGAGTCCTGTTCACGCTGTTCAACGTCGTGGATCCGCCTCGGCCCGGGATGTGGTCGGTCGGACCGGAGTTCGGCATCGTGGCCGGCATGATGTACGGCATCGCCAGCGGCCTCGGCCCGGCGGTCTTGACCGGCTTCGCTCAGGTTGTGCTGCTGCCTGGGCGTCCGCCGGTACGGTTTCCGGTGCTGTTCCGGGAGGCGCTGCGGCGGCAGGTGCTGCGCCAGGCTGGCGTGGTTTACCAGTTCCGGCACGCCGAACTCCAGGACCATCTAGCCGCCGCCTACCAGCGACGGCAGGATGCAGGACCGGCCCGCCGGATGAAGCAGGCGGCCCCGCAGGCGCTCGTGGTGGCCGACTAGCTGTTCTGTCCAGTGCGGTTGGGGACGCGGCCGGCGGGTGGTTGGCCGCGCAGGTAGGCGAGGACGGCGAGGACTCGCCGGTTGTCCTCCTCGGTCGGTGGCAGGTCGAGCTTGGTGAAGATGGTGGTGATGTGTTTGCCGATCGCGGCCTCGCTGACCACCAGCGTCCGCGCGATCGCCGCGTTCGACCGGCCCTCCGCCATGAGCGCCAGCACGTCACGCTCCCGTTCGCTGAGCCGCTGCAACGGATCCCGGCGCCGACGGAGCAACTGCTGGACCACCTTCGGGTCGATGATCGTGTCACCGGCGGCGACGCGGCGCACCGCCTCGGCGAACGTGGTGACATCGGCGATCCGGTCCTTGAGCAGGTAGCCGACCCCGGCGTCGCTGCCGATGTCCAGCAGCTCCCCGGCATAGGTCAGCTCGATGTACTGGCTCAGCACGAGCACCGCGAGATCCGGGTACGTCGTGCGCAGGGTGATCGCCGCGCGCAGCCCTTCGTCCGTGAAGTCGGGTGGCATCCGTACGTCGGTCAGCACCAGGTCCGGCCGGTAGGCCGAGACGGCGGAGGCGAGCGTTGCGGCGTCCCCCACGGTCCTGACCACGTCGTACCCGAATCGGCTGAGCAGGCCGGCGATGCCCTCCCGGATCAGGACACCGTCCTCGGCGAGGACGACTCGGATCGGCTGGTCCGATGGCATGGCAGCTCCACGCGTAGCAGGGTCGGCCCGCCGGGCGGGCTGGTCAGCGTCAGTCTGCCGGCCACCACCGCGATCCGGTCGGCGAGGCCGGTCAGCCCGCTGCCCCGGGCCGCGTCGGCACCGCCGCAGCCGTCGTCGCCCACCTCGACGACCAGCCGGTCCGCCTGCATGCGACCGCTGACCTGGATCCGGGTCGCGCCGCTGTGCTTGGCGGCGTTCGCCAACGCCTCGCAGACCACGAAGTAGGCGGCCGTCTCGACGGCGGATGGTGGGCGGGTCGGCAGCGCGACGTCCACCTCGACCGGGATCGGCGAGCGGTCGGCCAGTTCGGCGACGGCGGCGAGCAGGCCCCGGTCGGTGAGGATCCGCGGATGGATGTCCCGGATCAGGTCACGCAACTCCTCCAGTGCCAGGTTCGCCTGGTCGTGCGCCCGCTGCATCAGCGCTGGCACCTCGGCGGGCGTGGCCAGCCGGGCCAGTCCGAGGGTGATGCCGAGGGCAACCAGCCGCTGTTGCGCGCCGTCGTGCAGGTCGCGCTCGATGCGGCGCCGCTCGGCGTCGAACGCGTCGACGAGCCGCGCGCGTGACCGGGTCAGGTCCTGTACCCGCCGGACGAGTTCGTTGTCGCGGGGTGCCAGCAGCGCCCGGGCGAGGGCGGCGCGCGCCGCACCGTACCCGGTGACCAGGTAGGCCGCGGGCACCAGCAGAACCACGCCGATCGGCACCGCCGCCCACGCGGCGGCGGGCGAGGTCAGCAGTATGGCCTTGAGCAGCTTCACCTCGCCGTCTCCGCCGAGGGCCTGCGCGGCGGGCGCGGTGAGCAGTGAACCGGGTACGCCGAGCGCGCAACCGACCACCAGCAGATCGAGCGGCCAGAGCAGGGTGGCCAGCAGGACCGTGTAGCCCAGTTCGCGCCAGGTGGCCGGCTCGCGGTACCGCTGGCGTAGCCAGGCGCGCAGTCCAGGGCGTTCGGGCACCTGGTGCGGGTCGGCGATCGGCTCGGCGTCGACCAGCCACAGCCGGCGGCGCTCCACCGCTCCGACGGGAAGCCCGACCAGCGTGGCGGCGACCAGCAGCGGCACGCCGACCAGCGCGACGGCCGACACCACACCCAACACGATGAGGGTGGCCAGGACCGCGAGCACGACGACGCCGACCGGCAGCCCGCTCAGCAGGTACGCGGTCGCCCGCCACGGCCAGGTCGACGCCATCAGGTCGCGGCGGTACATGGCCTTTCCGGCGCTCCGAACGGGCATGCGGGTGACGGTACGGCCGGTCGACGCCGGCTCGGAAGCCGGCCAGCCCGACGGTGGGGGTAGCAGAAGTTCTACCCCGAGAGTCGATCGTGACCTACTGCCCCGGCCTCGGCGAACCGGTGTGCTTGCCGACATGGATGAAACAGTGCGGCTGCGGTGCGTGCGTCGGACGTACGGCACCGGGGCCGGCGCGGTCACCGCGCTCGACGGCGTCACGATCGGCTTCGCCGCCGGGACCTTCACCGCGATCATGGGTCCGTCCGGCTCCGGCAAGTCGACCCTGCTGCAGTGTGCGGCCGGCCTCGATCGGCCGGACAGCGGCAGCGTCGTGGTAGCCGGTGTGGAGCTGACCGGGCTCAGCGAGAAGCGGCTGACCCTGCTACGGCGGGAGTCGATCGGGTTCGTGTTCCAGACGTTCAACCTCCTGCCGATGCTCACCGCCGCGCAGAACGTGGCACTGCCGGCGCGGTTGGCCGGCCGGCGACCCGACCGCGCCGCGATCGCCCGGGCGCTCGCCGAGATGGGGCTGGCGGGGCGGGAACGCCACCGGCCCAGTGAGCTGTCCGGGGGTCAGCAGCAGCGGGTCGCCATCGCCCGCGCGCTGGTCACCCGGCCCGCGGTGGTGTTCGCCGACGAGCCGACCGGCGCCCTGGACAGCGGCGCCAGCCGGGACGTACTGGCCAAGCTGCGCGACCTCGTCGACACCCAGCGACAGACGATCATCATGGTGACCCACGATCCGGTCGCCGCCGCGCACGCCGACCGGGTCGTGTTCCTCGCCGACGGCAGGCTCGTCGGCGAGCTGACCGCACCGACGGCCGAGACCGTCGCCGCCCGGATGACCCGGTTGGAGCTCGCCCCGTGCTGAGCCTTGCCGTGCGCACCCTCGTCACCCGGTGGGTCACCCTGGTCAGCACCTTCATCGCGCTCGCCGTCGGGGTCGGCCTGGTGGGCGCGACAGGCCAGGTCATCGGGGGTACGCTCGCCGCGCCGCCGCGCCCCGCCCAGCGGTACGCCGCCGCGCCCGTGGTGGTCAGCCCGGTCGACGAGTTGCGGGTGACCACCGTCAACGGCGCCGCCGCCAGGCCCCTGGCCGAGCCGCGCGGATTGCCGGCGGAGCTGGTCGCCCGCCTCGGCGCGCTCGGGCCGGTCGTCGTCGACCGCACGTTCTACGCCCAGCTCCCCGACGGTGGTGCCGACCAGGTCGGGCATCCGTGGTCGGCAGCGGGCTTCACGCCGTACCGGATGATGGCCGGACGCCCACCGGCGGCGGCCGGCGAGATCGTGGTCGCCGAGCGGGCCGCCCCGGTCGGAGCCCGGGTGACCGTGCTGACCGGCGCGGGTGCCCGCGCGTACACGGTGGTCGGCGTCACCGCCGCGGTGCCCTTCGAACGCGCCGTCTTCTTCACCGACGCCGAAGCCGCGCGGATCTCGCCCCGGATCGACGCGCTGGTGGTGTCCGCGCCCGCGCAGCGCGTCCGGCAGGCGATCGGTGCCGCCGACGCGGTGCTGCACACCGGGCCGGGGCTGCGCCGGCTCGACCCCGACCTGCGCCGCGACGCCGAGGCGCTGACCGCAGCGAACGCGCTCGCCGGTACGGCCGGGGGGATCGCGGTCTTCGTTTCGATCTTCGTGGTCGCCGGCACGTTCGCGTACGCGTTGGCCCAGCGCCGGCGGGAACTCGCCCTGCTCCGGATGGCCGGTGCCACCCCCGGGCAGGTACGCCGGCTGATCTTCGCCGAGGCGGCGGTCGTCGCGATCCTGGCGTCCGCCGCAGGCTGGCAGCTGGCCCGGCTCGGCGGCCCTCGGCTGGCCGGCTGGCTGGTCGAGCTCGGCCTCGCACCGCCCTGGTTCACCGCGTCCCAGTCGCTGATCCCGCTGGTCATCGCGTTCGCGGTGGGGATGGCCGCCGCGGGGGTCGGAGTCTGCTCCTCCGCCTGGCGGGCCGGGCGGATCCGGCCGGTGGAGGCGATCCGCCAGGCTGTGGTCGAATCGGGGGCGATGAGCGTGGGGCGCTGGATCGGCGGACTCGGCGTGCTCGTCGGGGCCCTGGCCATGCTGCTCTGGCCGCTGCTCGACGCGCCGGCCGATGCGCTGAAACGCAAGCAGTACACCCCCATGATCATGCTGTTGGTGGTGGCCTTTGCGCTGCTCGCTCCGGTGCTCGTACCGTGCGTGGCGCGGCTGTTGGCCGGCCCGCTGGCGAACCGTGGCGGCGTCACCGGGACAGTGGTGGGCCAGACCGTGCTGACCGCGGCCCGGCGCGCGGCCGCGGCAGCGGCACCCGTGCTGCTCACCGTGGGCCTGGCCGCCGGACTGCTCTCGGTCACCGCGACCGTGGACCGGGCCCGGGCCGTCGAGCGGCGGGCGCAGCTCGCTGGTGACTACCTGATCCTGCCCGCCGGTACGCCGGGCCTCAACCGCGAGGTGGTCGACCGGGTGCGCCAGATCCCCGGCCTGCGAACCCGGGTGGTCTACCCGACCTCGGTGTACGACGTGGAGGACGGCGAGGCGCTCATCCGACACGGCGCCCACGCGACGACCGGGGACGCCCCGCTCGACCTGCTGGCCCTCCCGGTGCTCGACGGATCCCTCGACGATCTGCGCGACGACACCATCGTGGTCGACCAGGAATGGGACCGCCGGGTCGGGGAACCGGTACGGATCTGGCTCGGCGACGGCACTCCCGTGTCGCTCCGGGTCGCGGCGGTGATCCGGGACGGTGCGGGCGGCAACGGCGCCTACCTGACCGGCCGCTACGCCGGCGCCGCGCTCGCCGAGCGCGTACAGGTGCAGCTGCCGACGGACGTCGACCGGGCGGCGGCGGAGCGGGCCCTGCGAGCGGCGATCGCCGGGCTGGGGGCGACCGTGACCACGCCGGACCAGTGGTCGACCGCGACCGCCGCGCACCGCAACCGGGCCAGCGCGGTCGGGCTGCGGGTCGTGCTCGGAATCGCGCTGCTCTACGCGATTCTCGCCATCACCGGCACCATGCTCATGGCGGCCCGGGACCGCGCACGTGACCTGGCCCTGCTGCGGCTGGCGGGCGCGACGGCGCGCCAGATCCTCTGGATCGTCGCCGCGGAGGCCCTCCTCGTGGTGGCGTTGGGCGTGGCGCTCGCCGGCGGCGTCGCCGGACTCACCCTCGGCGGCCTGTGGGTGGCACTACTGCAACTGGTCGGCCCGGCCGCGGTCGTAGTGCCCTGGCAGCCGGTCGCGGGGGTGGTGGCGGCCTCGGCGCTGGTCGCGCTGCTCAGCTCGGTGCTGCCGGCCGCTCTCGGTCGGCGGCGACCCGGGCCACGGCGGCCGGCTCCCGCGCGCGGCCGGAGGTTCATTCCGCCCGGCGTATCCCGTCGATGAGGAACCCGCTGGGCGGCTGGGCGGGCATCCGGGTCAGGTCGAGCGCCAGGTCCTGCGGCGGGACCCGGTAGCTCATCGCACAGGTCAGGTTGATGACCGCCCGCTTCATCAGCTCGATGGTGAGCCACTCGCCGGGGCAGCGGTGGCCGGTGAAATGGTCTCCACCGCCCTGCGGGATGAAGCTGAACGGGTCGCCCCGCCAGCCGGTGAACCGCTCCGGCCGGAACTGTTCCGGCTCCGGCCACAGCTGAGGGTGGTGGTTGGTGGCATACAGGTCGAGCACCACCCGGCGACCCTGCGGGAAGTGGTGCCCCTGCCACTCGAAGGAGCGCCGGACCCGGGCGATCACCACCGGGAAGAAGGGGTAGTAGCGCCGTACCTCCTGCACGAAGTTCTCGGTGGCCGCGTCGTCGCCGCGGACCCGTTCCCGCCACTGCGGATGGTCGTGCAGGGCCAGCGCGGCGAACATCACGAAACGCCTGACCGCGACGGTCGGGCGGAGGACGTTCAGCAGCTCCACCGCGGCGATCCGGCGGGGCAGCAGCTGCCCCTGCTCGTCGCGGTGCCCGGCGACCATCCGCAGCGCGCTGCCCTCCGGCGCGGGCAGGGCCCCCGACCGGGTCCGCTCGATCAGGTCGCCGATCCAGCGTTCGGCGCGGCGGCGGCCCAGCAGACCCCGCCAGTGCCGCGGACCGACCGCGGCCGGCGCCTCGATCATCGCGTGCAGGTCGTCATTGCGGCGCACCACGTCGGCGCCGGCCAGCGGCACGCCCGTCCAGGCGCAGACCGCCCGGGTCAGCATCCGGTCGACCTCCTCGCAGAGCGCCACCGGGCCGGCTTCCGCCCAGACCGGGATCCGGGCCCGCCACTCGTCGTCGAAGAGCTGCCCGAGTTGCCGGATGGCGGCGGACGTCATCATCGACATGAGCATCGCCTTGCGCGCCTGGTGAGCCGCACCGTCGAGCCCCTGGACGCCGCCGACCCCGGTGAGGGTGAGCTGCCCCCGCATCGGCATGGCCCCCCGGCGGACGAACCGGTCGTTGTCGTAGAACAGCTCGGCGCCCGGGCGGCCGCGCAGGCAGATGGTGGGTTCCAGCAGCAGCCGGGTCTGGAAGATGTCGCTGCCGTACCGGTTGCAGCGGTCGCCGACGAACCGGTACCCCTCGCGGAGAAAGGCCAGCGTGCTGTCCGGACTGCGGTCGGTGGGGATGGTGCTCATCTGCTGCTCCTGACGCGGCTCGGCGACGGTGCCCGTCTACCCGTGCCGGGGCGGGCGAATCCCGCCCGTTGAGGCGTTGGTGTAGCAGCTGCGGCGGGCCCTGGGAGGGGCCAGCCGAGAGCACCGGAGCTGGCCCCTCCCAGGGCGCGGAAAAGCTGGTTCGCTCAGCCCGGAGACCGGCGGCGGGCCGGTCGCGGATCCGCCGGGCACGACCGGCGGTGGTCACCGGCGACGGGGGAGGACGGATGCGGGACAACAGGGCGGCGCACTGGCGGCAGCGGCGGGCGGTGACCGGGCTGAGCCTGCGCCCCGGCGACCGCGAGGAGCCACTGATCGCACCGCCCCGGCGGTCCGGGGCCCGACCGCCCCGGTTCTTCACCGTGCACCTCGGCTTCGAGGCCGTCGATCCGGCTGTCGCCCGGGAGTTGGCCGTCGCGTACGCCGAGGCGCTGGGGCTGCTCCGCCCGGAGTTGGCGCTCGGTGCCGCGGCGCTCTCTCCGGCCGACGCCTGGCACCGCGCGGAGCGGCTGTTCTGCGGGGCGCTCGGGCCCGACGGCGAGCGGTGCGCGGATGTGGCCGGCCACCCGGGCTTCCACCACGCGCCCGGCCTCGGCGGTCTGGGTTGGGGCGACGGTGACTGAGCGCCGGGGCTCACTCCAGGTCGAACTCGCCGTCCTGGGCACCCGCGACGAAGGCGTCCCACTCGCCCTGGGTGAAGACCAGCACCGGCCCGTCCGGCTCGGCCGAGTTGCGCATCCCGATCAGGTCGTCGACGAAGGCCACCTCGACCGCGCCGTCGGAGGCGTCACCCTCGGCCCGCTGCCAGATCGCCCGGGAGAGGTCGAAGTCGCCCTTGGGGTGCTGACCCATGTCGTTCCTCCATCGCCACGCGTCACCGGGGAGCCCGTCCGGATCCCCATCGGGCAGGATAAGCGGATGCCGAGCCTGACCCGTGTAGAGGCGACCGCGCGTGGCGCGTTGATTACCGTCGAGTCCTACCAGGTGGACCTCGACCTGACCGGTGCCGGCGAGCGGTTCCGCTCGACCGTCACGATCCGGTTCCGGGCGACCCCCGGCGCCGACACCTTCGCCGAGTTGAAACCCGTGAACCTCCTCGGCGTACGCCTCAACGGCCGGGACCTCGACCCGACCGTCCTCGACGACAACCGGTTGCCGCTGACCGGGCTGGCCGCGGAGAACACCCTGACGGTCAGCGCCGAGATGGCGTACTCGAACACCGGCGAGGGCCTGCACCGGTTCGTCGACCCGGCCGACGGCGAGACGTACCTCTACGCCATGTCCTTCCTCGACGACGTGCAGCGGATCTTCGCCGCGTTCGACCAGCCCGACCTGAAGGCGCCGGTGACCCTCTCGGTCACCGCCCCGCCGGAGTGGACCGTGGCCGCCAACGGGCGGCTCGCCGAGCGTCCGGCGCCCGGGCGCTGGGAGTTCGCCCCCACCGAACCCCTGGCCACCTACTTCTTCACGCTGATCGCGGGCCCCTGGCACGTCCGCCAGGACGAGCACGACGGCATCCCGCTCGGCCTCTACTGCCGGCGGTCGCTGGCCGCCCACCTGGACGCCGACGCCGACGAGATCTTCACGGTCACCCGGCAGTGCTTCGACCGGTTCCACCAGCTCTTCGCCGAGCGCTACCCGTTCGGCAAGTACGACCAGGCGTTCATGCCGGAGTTCAACGCCGGAGCGATGGAGAACCCGGGTCTGGTCACCCTGCGCGACGACTACATCTTCCGCTCCGCGGTCACCGACACCCAGCGGGAGCTGCGGGCCACCACGATCGCGCACGAAATGGCGCACATGTGGTTCGGCGACCTGGTCACCATGCGCTGGTGGGACGACCTCTGGCTGAACGAGTCCTTCGCCGAGTACCTGGGCACCCGGGTCACCGCCGAGGCCACCCGGTTCGACCGGGCGTGGACCACGTTCGCGATGCGCCGCAAGGCGTGGGGGTACGCGGCCGACCAGCGCCCGTCCACCCACCCGGTGGCCCCGGCGGAGGTGGCCGACGCCGCCCAGGCCCTGCTCAACTTCGACGGCATCTCCTACGCCAAGGGCGCCAGCGTGCTGCGCCAGCTCGTCGCCTGGGTCGGCGACGACGCCTTCCTCACCGGCTTGAACGCGCACTTCGCCAAGCACCGGTTCGGCAACGCCACCCTCACCGACCTGCTGGAGAGCCTGAGCACAGCGAGCGGGCGGGACCTGGCCGACTGGGCCGCCCGCTGGCTGCGCCGCCCGCAGGTGAACACGCTGCGGATGGTGACCGCGGTGGACGCCGACGGCCGGTGGAGCGAGGCGGCGGTGGTGCAGACCGCGCCGGAGGCGTACCCGGTGCTGCGCCCGCACCGCATCGGCGTGGCCCGCTACGCTCCCGACGCCCCGGTGCACCGCTTCGAGGTGGACCTGGACCCGGACGCCGACGGCGGGCGCACCGAGCTGACCGAGCTGATCGGGCAGCCGGCCGCCGGCCTGCTGCTGCCCAACGCCGGTGACCTCACCTTCGCCAAGATCCGGCTCGACCCCGCCTCCGCGGACGCGGTGCCGATGCTGCTCGCGGGGCTGGACGACCCGCTGGCCCGGGCGCTGCTCTGGGGCGAGGCCCTGGACGCCGCCACCGACGGCGAGCGTCCGGTGGCCTCGGTGATCTCGCTCATCGCGGCGGCGCTGCCGGCCGAGACTGAGGTGATCATCGCCGAGGACGTGCTCGCCCTCAGCCGTGGCCTGGTCGACCGCTACCTGGAGCCGCTGGCCCGGGACGCGGCCCTGCTCCGGATCGCGGAGGCGTGCGCCGCGCTGTTGGCCGGCGCTCCGTCCGGGGGCTCGCTGCAGCTCGCCGCGGCCCGGGGCCTGATCGGCGCCACCGCCGACGCCGGGCTGCTCGCCGGTTGGCTGGCCGGCGACGGCGTGCCGGAGGGGCTGGCCGTGGACGCCGACCTGCGCTGGGCGCTGCTGCACCGGCTGGTCGTGCTCGGTGCGGCCGGCGAGCCGGAGATCGCCGCCGAGGCGGCCGCCGACCGCAGCGCCACCGGCGCCGAGCGGGCCGCGAGCTGCCGGGCGGCGCTGCCCGACGCCGACACCAAACGGGTCGCCTGGGAGATCATCACCAGCAACACCGAGCTCTCCAACCGGCTCGTCGAGGCGACCGCGGAGGGCTTCTGGCAGCCGGAGCAGGCCGAGCTGACCGCCGGATACGTCGAGCGGTACTTCGCCGACATGCCGGCGACGGCGCGGCTGCGTACTCCCTGGATGGCCGACCGGGTCGCCGCCCTGGCCTTCCCCCGCTACGCCGTGGCGCGGTCCACCCGGGACCTGGCCGCGGCGCTGCTGGCCCGCGACGACCTGACGCCGGGCCTGCGTCGGCAGGTCGTCGACCGGGACGACGATCTGCGCCGCGCGCTGGTGGCGCGCACGGCGGTGGCCGCCGCCTCGGCCTGACCGGTTCGTGGGCGGCGCGCCGAAACGGGCGCGCCACCCACGGCGCGGGTTCAGCGTGCGGCCGTCGTCACGGGGGCGTCCCAGTCGATGGCGTACCGCTGCTCCGGGCCGAGCGTCTTCTCCGGGTTCATCGCGATCCGCATCAGCATCGGCATGAGCACCGGCATGAGCACCGGCATCAGCGCCCGGGCCACCGGGCCCGGTGCCTTCGTGCGGTTGATCTTCGCCGCTCGCGCGGCGACCGCTTCCACCCGGCCGCGGCGCAGCTGCTCGTAGGCGGCGAACGCGGACGGGATGTCCGGCAGGTCGCGCAGGCAGCGGGCCAGCTGCACGGCGCTCTCGATGGCCAGCGAGGCACCCTGGCCGGAGCTGTTCGACGGCGCGTGCGCCGCGTCGCCGACCAGCACCATCCGCCCGCGGTGCCAGTGCCGCACCGGCGGCATGATGTGCAGCGAGCCCACCACCTGCAGCTCGTCCTCGCGGCTGGTGAGCATGAGTTCGCGACCCGGGTCGTCGTCGGCGTACGCGGCCCGAAGCGTCCGCATCCAGTCGGCCGGCGGCACGGCGCGGGCCTCGGTGAGGCTCATCGGCCGTTGCTGCGGCAGGTTGACGCCCCACCGGGTGCCGCCGCCCGGCTCCGGCCAGTAGAGGTAGTAGCCGCCCCGGCCGAAGGCGAACGTCATGGTGCCTGGTTCCACCTCGACCTCGTGCCGGGCCACCGCCTCGAAGCCGAGCAGCCCGGTGAACTTCGGTCCGACGGCGTCCGGGTCGATCAGGGCGCGCACCGCCGACCGGATGCCGTCGGCGCCGATGAGGACATCCGCCGTCGCCGTGCTGCCGTCGGCGAACCGGGCGGTGATGCCGCTGCCCGTCTCCCGCACGTCGACCAGGCGCTTCCCGTGCTCGATGACCACCCCGTCGGCGTGGGCGCGGTCGTGCAACACGCGGTGCAGTTCGTTGCGGTGCACCACCTGCAACGGCGGCACACCCGCCAGACCCGGCAGGGCGATGCGCTTGCGCCCTACCGCCATCACCATTCGAACCATCGGATTGCCGATCGCGGTCACGGCCCGGTCCGCGTCGACGGCGCGCAGCGCGGCGACGCCGTTGGGCGCGAGCCCGAGCGTGCCGCCGGCGCCGTCGGTGGTGCTCGGGTACGCCTCGTACACGGTCGCGGTGATGCCCGCCCGGTGCAGCGCCAACGCGGTCACCGGGCCGGCGATGCCGCCGCCGATCACGATCGCTGTTCTCACTCTGGTCACGGTTCCCTCCCAGGGATCGTCGGTTGCGATGCGTGCGAACCGACGTGGAGGGAGCCCAGCTATCCTCGTGGTTGCCGCTTCGGGCCGGGCACCTTCGGGTGTCGGTTCGAGGTAAGGGCCCCGGCCTGGTGTTGGCGCACCGTGCCGGGGCCGTCCATCACGGTGCGGAGCCGCTCCTCTCCCCGGGCCCGTCCGGCTCGGCCGGCAGCACGCCGGTCTCGTGGAAGGCCCGCCACTCGGCCAGGCCCGGGTAGCTGCCCGAGCCGAGCTCGGCCAGCAGGGCGCGGACCCAGGCCACCTCCGCCTCCCGGATGGCCATGTCGTATTCCGACTCGACCAGGAACAGGCGTGGCAGGGTGCGCAGGTGCTCCGCGAGGGCGGCGCGTTCGGCCCCGACCTCCTCCTCCAGCAGCGCCAGCCGCCGGCGCAGCAGGGCCGTCGCCTCCTCGGGATGCAGCACGGCGAGCACCGAGAGGCCGGCGCGGAAGCGGGACTGCTCGGCGACCGGGGTCGAGACCAGCTCGCGGGTCCAGTCGACCAGCTCCGCCCGGCCGGCGTCGGTGATGCGGTAGACGGTGCGCTCAGGGCGCCGCCCCGCGCGGACGCTCTCCACGGCCGCGATCAGGCCGTGCCGCTCCAGGTTGCGGACCACGGTGTAGAAGGACCCCCACTTGATGCCCATGTCGTGGTCCTTGCCCCAGCCGCGGAGCGTGGTGGCGATCTCGTACGGGTGCATGGGCCGCTGGACGAGGGCGGACAACACGGCCAGGGCCAGCAGGTTGCCGACCTTCCGCCGCCCCGACATGCCGCCCTCCCGTGATGCTCGCTTCCGATTACTCGCAGGCGAGTATATGGCCAACCGGACGATCGGGGAAGCCCGGCCGGAACCGCCCCGAAGCGCGGGCGCCGGCAAGGGGCGAGACTGCCGACACCCCGCACCGGCCTACGATCGCGGGGTGGAGGAAGACATCAGGCGGATCGGGATCATGGGCGGCACCTTCGACCCGATCCACCACGGTCACCTGGTGGCGGCCAGCGAGGTGGCGGACCGGTTCGGCCTGGACGAGGTGGTCTTCGTCCCCACCGGCCAGCCCTGGCAGAAGGCGGACGAGGTGGTCAGCTCCGCCGAGGACCGCTACCTCATGACGGTGATCGCCACCGCCTCCAACCCCCGCTTCCAGGTGAGCCGGGTCGACATCGACCGCGGCGGCCCGACGTACACCGTCGACACCCTGCGCGACCTGCACGCCGAGTACGGCCCGAAGGTCCAGCTCTTCTTCATCACCGGTGCGGACGCGCTGGAACGCATCCTGTCCTGGAAGGAAGTGGACCGGATGTTCGAGCTGGCCCACTTCATCGGGGTGACCCGCCCCGGGTTCGAACTCTCCGACAAGCACCTCCCCGCGGACACGGTCAGCCTGGTACAGGTCCCGGCCATGGCCATCTCCTCGACCGACTGCCGCGCCCGGGTGGCCCGGGGTGAGCCGGTCTGGTACCTGGTGCCGGACGGTGTGGTGCAGTACATCGCCAAGCGGCGCCTCTATCAGCGGTGAAATCTTCCCGAACGCGAGCGTTTGTCCGGGTAATCGGCCAGAACTGACAAGTCGTCGCGCGGCCCGGTGTGAGAGGCTTGGAGGATCGCACGGTTGATCGAAGGAGTACGGTGACAGTTTCCGAACGCGCTCACGAGCTGGCGATGGCCGCCGCCCAGGCCGCGGCCGACAAGAAGGCGCAGGACATCGTCATCATCGACGTGGGCGACCAGCTCGCCATCACCGACGCGTTCCTGCTGGCCGCCGCTCCGAACGAGCGCCAGGTGCTCGCCATCGTCGACGCCATCGAGGAGCGTCTGCTGGAGCTGCCGGAGAAGGCCAAGCCGGTCCGGCGCGAGGGCGAGCGGGGTGGCCGCTGGGTGCTGCTCGACTACGTCGACATCGTGGTGCACGTGCAGCACACCGAGGAGCGCGAGTTCTACGCCCTCGACCGGCTCTGGAAGGACTGCCCGCAGATCCCGTTCGTGGACCGGGACCTGGCCGACTCCACCGCAGGCACCGTCAGCGCGGAATGACCCGCCTGATCATCTGGCGGCACGGCAACACCGACTGGAACGCCGCCGACCGGGTCCAGGGGCAGACCGACGTCCCGCTCAACGACCTCGGTCGTGAGCAGGCCCGCGCCGCCGCGCCCGTGCTGGCCGCGCTGCGCCCGGACGCCATCGTCGCCAGCGACCTGCGCCGGGCCGCCGACACCGCCGCCGCCCTCGCCGCGCTGACCGGGCTTCCGGTACGCACCGACGCCCGACTGCGGGAGCGTCACTTCGGCCAGTGGCAGGGCCTTGCCCTCACCGAGGTCGCCGAGCGCTTCCCCGACGAGTACGCCCGCTGGCGCGCCGGCGACCCCGACCCGGGCGCCGGCATCGAAAACCTCGACGACCTGGGCAAGCGCCTCGGCGCCGCCATGCAGGACGCGGCCGACCTGGCCCTCGGCGGCACCGTCGTGGTGACCACGCACGGCGGCGGCGCCCGGCAGGGCGTCGGCCACCTGCTCGGCTGGGACCACGCCGTGCTGCGCAGCGTCGGTTCGCTGGCCAACTGCCACTGGACCGAGCTGCGCAACAACGACGTCCGGGGCTGGCACCTGCGCGCGCACAACGTCGGGCTCATCACGCAGCCGGCGCTGACCGACGCGGTCTGACTCATCCGGCCCGGGCGTGCCGGGCCGGCATCGGCTAGCGTGCCGGTCATGCCCGTCGCGGTCGTCACCGACTCCACCGCCTACCTCCCGCCCGAGCTGGTGCGCGCGCACCGGCTCACCGTCGTCCCGTTGACCGTCGTGCTCAACGGCGTCGAAGGGCGCGAAGGGGTCGAGACGTTCCCGGACGACGCCGCCCGGGCGCTGAGCGGCCGGCGGGTCTCGGCCAGCACCTCCCGCCCGGCCCCGGAGCAGTTCGCGCAGGTCTACCGCGAACGGCTCGCCGCCGCCGACGGCGTGCTCTCGGTGCACCTGTCGGCCGAGCTGTCCGGCACGGTGGAGGCCGCCCGGCTGGCCGCCGCCGAGTTCGGCGACCGGGTCGCCGTGGTCGACAGTCGCTCGACGGGGATGGGCCTGGGCTTCTCGGCGCTCGCCGCCGCCGCGGCCGCCGCCGGGGGCGCGGACCTGTCCGGGGTACGCCAGGCGGCGGTCGACGCCATCGCCCGGACCACCATCTTCTTCTACGTGGACACCCTGGAGTTCCTGCGTCGGGGCGGCCGGATCAACGCGGCCGAGGCCCTGCTCGGTACCGCCCTGTCGGTAAAGCCGATCATGCACATGCCGGACGGCACGATCGCGCTCCGGGACAAGGTCCGTACCGCCAGCCGGGGTGTGGCCCGCCTGGTCGACCTGGCTGTGGAGGCGGCCGGCGACGCCGAGGTGGACCTGGCGGTGCACCACCTCGCCGCCCCGCAGCGCGCCGAGCAACTGGTCGCGGCGCTGACCGAGCGCCTCGGCGCCCGCGTGCACGACACGTACGTCACCGAGGCCGGGGCGGTCGTGGCGGCGCACGCCGGACCGGGACTGGCCTGCGTGGTCATCCATCGCCGCCCGTCCTGACCGACGCCGCCTCGGCGTGGTACCGGCGCCACCCGGCGAGTGCGCGGCTTCGGTGAGGTGGCGGCATCCAGTGCACCCGGACACCGCAGTTTCCCCGATGCGGCTCCGGATGGCGCGCGGCCATCCGGGCCCGGGAGAATGACGTCGTGTCGTACGTGGTGACCGGCGGGGGCCGGGGCGTCGGACGGGCCATCGTGGAGCGGCTCGCCACCGACGGCGGCACCGTGGTGGTCGTCGAGCAGGACCAGGACGCGCTGCGCTGGCTGGCCGAGGATCCCGCCGCCGACCGGCTGCGGCCGGTGCTCGGCAACGCCGCCGACGAGGAGGTCGCCGGGCGGGCCGCCGACCTGGCCGAGGCGGCCGACCCGCTGGCCGGCTGGGTCAACAACGCCGCCGTGTTCCGGGACGCCGCCCTGCACACCGCGCCCGCGGCCGAGGTGTTCGAGCTGATCGCGCGGAACCTGCGCCCCGCCGTGGTCGGCGCCGGCACCGCGGTACGCCGGTTCCTGGCCGCCGGCATCGGTGGCGCGATCGTCAACGTCTCCTCCCACCAGGCCCGCCGGGCGGTGCCGGGCGCCCTGCCGTACGCCACGGCGAAGGCCGCCCTCGAAGGGCTCACCCGCTCGCTCGCCGTCGAGTACGGCGTCCGGGGCGTACGGACCAACGCCGTCGCGCTCGGCTCGATCCACACCGAGCGGCACGCCGCCTTCCTCGCGGGAAGGGAGCCGGCCGAGGCGGAGTGGATCACCGCCGAACTGGCTCGGCTGCACCCGCTGGGCCGGATCGGGCGTACCGGGGAGGTGGCCGAGGTGGTGGCGTTCCTGCTGTCGGAGCGGGCCAGCTTCGTCAACGGGGCGACGGTGCCGGTGGACGGCGGCCGGGCGGTGTTCGGCATCGACCCCGAGGCGAGGTGAGCATGGCCCGACCACCGATCGTCCTGGTGCACGGCACCCGCTTCGCGCGGGGCCAGTGGCAGCCGCAACTGGCCGCGCTCGCCGCGGAGTTCCCGGTGGCCGCGATCGACCTGCCCGGGCACGGTCGCCGGTCGGCCGAGCCGTGGGACCTGGACCGGGCCGCCGACGTGGTGGCCGAGGCGGTCCGTGACCTCGACGCCGGTCCCGCCCTGGTGGGTCACTCGCTCGGCGGGTACGTCTCGCTGCACGTCGCCCGACGGCACCCGGACCTGCTGGCCGGGCTGGTGCTGATGGGAGCGAGCGTGGCCACCACCGGGCCGCTGACCGTGCCGTACCGGCTGATCGCGGCACTTGTCGCGCGGCTGCCGGCGGCCCGGCTCACCGCCTGGAACGACCGGCTGCTGCGCCGCCTGTACCCGCCGGAGGTCGTCGGGGCCACCGTCGAGGCGGTACGCCGGTTCGCCCGCGAACTGTCGCCTGCCGCCCCGCCCGATAGCACGGTTCGGGCATGATCAGGTCGTCGTCCACAGGGGATCCGTCTGTCCACAGCCTGCCTGGTCCTTCCTGAACACCACCCGTCGTGCGACCTAGCCTCGCGCCGTGTCAGACGACGACGAGAGCGCGGTGCGCCGGCGGCTGTCCCGGCTGTTCACCCGGGACGCCCGCCGCGAGCCGGACTGGCCGACCTTCGACCTGCTCCCGGCGGCACCCGCCACGCCCCGACCGCGCGTACCCGGGGAGCCGGGCCGGCGTTCCGATGCGGTCGTGCCGCCGGTCACCGGCTCCGCCGAGGCGGACGGGCCGGAGCCCAGCCCGGACCCGTCGTCGCGGCTCTCCCGGCTGCCCGGGCCGGGCGCGTTCGATCCCGGTCGGCGGGGTGTCCGGGCGCTGGCCGTCGTCGCCGTCGTCGTGGTGCTGGTGGCCGGGGTCTGGGCCTGGCGGTCCCGCCCGCACGCCGAGCCGGTCCGGCCGGTGTCGACGGTGGCCGCCGCGGACGAGCCACCGCCGTCCCCGGTCGCCTCGTCCGGGGCGAGCGGCGAGGTGGTGGTCGCGGTTGCCGGCAAGGTACGCCGACCGGGCCTGGTCCGGCTGCCCGCCGGCTCGCGGGTCGGCGACGCCCTCGAGGCGGCCGGTGGCGCGCTGCCCGGTGTGGACGTGGCCCTGCTCAACCCGGCCCGCAAGGTCACCGACGGCGAGCTGATCCTGGTCAGCGTGGCCGCACCGCCCGGCCAGCCGGCGCAGCCCGACCAGGCGGCGGGCCCGGCGGCCCAAGGTGGGGCGCCCGCCGGTCCGGTCAACCTGAACACGGCCACGCTGGCCCAGCTCGACGCGCTGCCCGGCGTCGGCCCGGTGCTCGCCCAGCGGATCCTCGACCACCGGGAGCGGCACGGCGGCTTCCGGTCGGTCTCCGACCTGCGCCAGGTCGAGGGCATCGGCGATGCCCGGTACGAGCAGCTCAAAGAACTGGTGACGGTGTGAACCCCGCGACCGACACCGAGGCTCGCGAGGTACCCGATCTGCGGCTGGCCGGGCTGGCGGTGGCCGCCTGGCTGGCCGCCCTGGCCGGCCTGCACCTCACCGCGGCGGCGACGGCCACCGTGGCCGCGGTCGCCGGCGGCCTGGCCACCCTCCTCGGCCTCCACCTGTGCGGCCTGCTGGGCCGGCCGGCCGTCCCGGTCCGCCGGCTCGGCTGGATCGCGGTGGCCGTGCTGCTCGGGGTGGTCTGCGGCGCAACCGTCACCGCGGCCCGGGTCGCGGTCCGCGACGCCGCCCCGGTGCGGGCGCTCGTGCAGGAGCGGCCCCTGGTCACCGTCGAGCTGGTGGTCCGGGACGACCCGCGCCCGATCCGGGGCGTCGCCGGCCGGCCGGCCACCGTGCTCCTCCGCGCCGACCTGCTCCGTCTGACCGACTCCACCGGCCGGCAGGTGGCCGGATCGGTGCGGGGCCTGGTGCTGGCGAGCGATCCGGCCTGGCGGACCCTGCTGCCGGGGCAGCGGGCGACCGCGCGGGGACGGCTGATGGCCCCGCGCGGCGGGGACCTGACCGCAGCCGTGCTCTCGGCGACCGGGTCGCCCACCCTGCACGGCCCACCGCCCTGGGTGCAGCAGGCCGCCGGCGCCCTCCGGGCCGGGCTGCAACGCGCGTGCGAGCCGCTCCCCGACGAGCCGGGCGGGTTGCTGCCCGGCCTGGTCGTGGGCGACACCAGCCGCCTGCCGCCGGCGGTGGAGGAGGACTTCCAGACCACCGGGATGACCCATCTGAACGCGGTGTCCGGCTCGAACGTGGCCATCGTCGTCGGGGCGGTGCTGCTGCTCGCCCGCTGGGCCCGGGCCGGTCCCCGGACCGCCGCCGCGCTCTGCGTAGTCGCCCTGGTCGGGTTCGTGATCCTGGTTCGGCCGTCGCCGAGCGTGGTCCGCGCCGCGGCGATGGGAGCCATCGGCCTGGCCGCGCTCGCCGCCGGCCGATCCCGGGCCGCGCTGCCGGCCCTCGCCGCCGCGGTCACCGTGCTGGTGCTGGTCGACCCGGAGCTGGCCGGGGACCCCGGTTTCACGCTCTCCGTGTGCGCCACCGCCGGGCTGCTGCTGCTCGCTCCCGGGTGGCGGGACGGCCTGCGCCGGCGGGGCGTACCGGCAGGGCTGGCCGAGGCGCTCGCCGTGCCGGCCGCCGCCCAGCTCGCCTGCGGTCCGGTGATCGCCGGCCTGTCCGGCACGGTGAGCCTGGTCGCGGTGCCGGCGAACCTCCTGGTGGTGCCGGCCGTCGCGCCCGCCACCGTGCTCGGCGTGCTCGCCGCCGTGGCGTCGCCGGTCTGGCCGGCGGGTGCCGAGTTCGCCGCCTGGCTGGCGAGCTGGCCGGCCTGGTGGTTGGTGACGGTGGCCCGGCAGGGGGCCCGGTTGCCCGCCGGGACGCTGCCCTGGCCGGGCGGGGTGACCGGCGCCCTGCTGCTGGCCGCCCTGAGCGTGGCCCTGCTGCTCGCCACCCGCCGGCCGCTGCTCCGGCGGCTCGTCGCGGTCGGCGCGGTCGCCGCGGTGCTCGGCGCGCTGCCCGTCCGGCTGCTGGCCGCCGGCTGGCCACCGGCCGGCTGGGTGGTGGTGGCCTGCGCGGTGGGGCAGGGCGACGCCGTGGTGCTGCCGGTGTCCGCCGGCCGGGCGGTGGTGGTTGACGCCGGCCCGGACCCGGCCGGGGTGGACGGGTGCCTGCGCCGGCTCGGTGTACGCGAGGTCCCGCTGCTGGTGGTCAGCCACTTTCACGCCGATCACGTGGGCGGCATCGCCGGGGTGTTCCGGGGCCGACGGGTGGCGGACGTGGTGACTCCGCAGTGGGCGGAGCCGCCCTACGGCGTGTCCCAGGTACGCGCCGCCGCGCGCGATGGCGGCGCCGCGCTGCGTGCCGTCCCGGCGGGCTGGCGGTGGCGGGCCGGGGGAGCGGAGCTGGCCGTGCTCGGTCCGCCGTACCCGCTGCGGGGCAGCCGGTCGGATCCGAACAACAACTCCCTGGTGCTGGCGGCCACGGTGGCCGGGGTGCGGATCCTGCTGCCCGGCGACGCCGAGACGGAGGAGCAGCGGGCCCTGCTGGAGAGCCTGCCGCCCGGTGGCGTCCGGGCCGATGTGCTGAAGGTGGCCCACCACGGGTCGGCCTACCAGGATCCGGAGTTCCTGGCGGCGGTCCGGCCCGCCGTCGCCCTAGTGTGCGTGGGCGCGGACAACGACTACGGGCACCCCAACCCGGGCCTGCTGGACCGGCTAACCCGGGCCGGCGCGCGGGTGCTGCGGACCGACACGGACGGGGACGTCGCCGCGGTCCGGGACGGGTCCGGCCTCGCGGTGGTGGCTCGGGGCGTGGGGCCGGGACGCCGGGGTGGCCGGTGACCCCGGCGGATCGAAGCGGATTGTTGGCATAGCAGGCGGATCGACTCAAATGTCTGGATTCGCGCTGAGTGCAGGCTGTGCCGTCACAGTCACCGATGAGCAGGCACGATCCGGTCGGGGGCCGTGCGAATATGGGCGACGTGACCCCCGCCAGCCTGCCTCCTATTCTGCTCGTTCTCGGCGACGAGGAACTGCTCGCCACGCGAGCGGTCTCCGAAGCCGTCGCCCGGGCCCGCAGCGTCGACCCGGACGTGGACGTCCGCGAGTACCAGGCCGGCTCCCTGACGGTGGGCGAGATCGCCGAGATGCTCAGCCCGTCGCTGTTCGGCGGCTGCCGAGTGCTCGTGCTCCGCTCCGGCCAGGACGCCCGCAAGGATCTGGTCACCGCGCTGCTGGCATACGCGAAGAACCCGGACCCGGACGTGCAGCTCGTGGTGTTGCACCTCGGTGGCGCGAAGGGGAAGGCGTTCGCCGACGGGCTGCGCGCGGCGGGCGCGACCGTGGTGCCCGCGGCGAAGCTCAAGGGGCACCGCGAGCGGGTGGCCTTCGTGCGGGACGAGATCCGCCGCAGCGGGGGCAGGTGCACCGAGGACGCGGCCGAGGCGCTGATCGCCGCCGTCGGCACCGACCTGCGGGAGCTGGCGGCCGCCTGCGCCCAGCTCGTCGCCGACACCGACGGCCGGATCGGGGCGGACACGGTGGCCCGCTACTACCGGGGCCGGGTGGAGGTGACCGGCTTCACCGTCGCCGACGCGACCATGGTCGGTGACGTCCCGGCCGCCCTGGAGGCGTTGCGCTGGGCGCTGCACGTCGGTGTCGACCCGGTGCCGATCGCCGACGCGCTCGCCGACGGGGTCCGGACGGTGGCCCGGGTCGCCTCCGCCGGGCGGGGCAGCCCCTATCAGCTGGCCAGCAGCCTGGGCATGCCGGCGTGGAAGATCGAGCGGGCCCAGCGGCAGGGGCGGGGCTGGACCCCGGAGGGCCTGGTGGCGGCCATGCGGGCGGCCGCCGAGTGCAACGCGGCCGTCAAGGGTGGCTCCGACGACCGGGCGTACGCGCTGGAGCGGGCGGTCTTCTCGGTCGCTGCGGCCCGCCAGGGTGGCGCCCGGTGACCCGACCCGCCCGGTCCTGGGCGACGGTCCCGGCCGACGCGGAGCGGTACCGCCCGCTCTATGCCCGGGTCCTCGGGCTGCGCTTCGTCAACCCGGGCGGGGTGCTCTGCTTCCTCTTCTTCGAGGGGGCGGTGGCGCTCGCCGTGCTGCTCGCCCTCGCCGAACTGGTCACCTGGTGGGCCGTGCTGGTGCTGCCGGCGGCGGTGGCGTTGATGGTGAAGCTCAACGACATGGTCGCCGAGATGGTGATCCACACCGCGGCCCAGGTGCCGGAGCAGGAACGGGACCGCTTCCGCCGGCAGATCGAACCGGTGGTCGGGCGGGCCCGCGTGCCGTCGACGGCCCGGGCGCTGCCCGGCGCGGCCCACCCGGGCGACCTGACGCTGCGAGCGGCCCACCCCGGCGACCCGGCGCTGCGAGCGGCCCACCCGGGCGACCCGGCGCTGCGAGCGGCGGCCCACGCCGGCGACCCGCTGCGCCGCCCAGAGGGAGCGGACCCCACCCGCCCCGACCCGTTCCGCTGACCAGCCCGCCCGTCGCGCCGACCCGCCCCGACGCCCCGCCGGCCGCCGGCGTTCAGGCAAGGTCCGGGCAACTTCCCTGAACCTGCTGCCTCCCAGCCTGGTGAGACGGCAGGTTCCCTGATGTTGCTGAGGCGGCAGGTGCCCGACCGTTGCCGCCTCGCCGAGACGGCGGCAGGGTCCGGTGAGATGGGCGGAAGGCCGCCGAGGGCCCGGAACGCGGACAGCCGGAAGCCCCGGGGCGGGTGCCCCGGGGCTTCCGGTCAGGTCTGAAGGCGCTCGTCAGGCCGAGAACGTGGCGACGCGCTGGGCGATCGCCGACTTCCGGTTGGCCGCCTGGTTGGCGTGGATGACGCCCTTGCTGGCAGCCTTGTCCAGCTTGCGGGTGGCATCCCGCATCAGGGTGGTGGCCAGCTCGGTGTCGCCAGCCTCGGCAGCCTCGTTGAACTTTCGGATGGCGGTCTTCAGCGACGACTTGACCGACTTGTTACGCAGCCGGCGCTTCTCGTTCTGCCGGTTGCGCTTGATCTGGGACTTGATGTTCGCCACGCGACAGCCTCGTCTTGATAGCTCGGGTTGGTCTGCTTTCGCGCACGACGAGCATGCGTCATCGCCGCGCGAAAAGCCAGGTTACCAGGTCGGCCGGGACGAGCCAAAACGGCTCAGGTCCAGCCCCGCCGTGCGGCCAGCCAACCGAGTGCCTGCTCGCCGCTCCACCGCTGGTGGGCGCGCATGTGCGGGGAGGCGGTCGACGGGCCGGCGGCGGCGCTGGTCAGGAAGTATCCGGACAGCGCCGCGAGGGTCACGTCCAGCGCGTCGGCGGGGGCGTCGGCGGCCGCCGGGTGGGTGGCGAAGGCGACGTCCACGGCCAGGCCGCTGGCGTACCCGGTGATCAGCAGGCTGACCAGATCGAACCAGGCCGGCCCGTGACACAGCCAGGTCCAGTCGCAGAGCCACGCGCGGCCGGCCGGGTCGATCAGGAGGTTGTCCACCCGCAGGTCGCCGTGGACCAGCCCGCCGGTGGCCGCGTACCCGGGAAGGCGGGACTCCAGCGCGACCAGCGCCGGGAGCGGGGCCCAGGCCGGCAGCTCCGGCGCGGGCTCGCGGCCGGCGGCCACCTCGCCCCACCAGAGGATGTCGTCCCGGGCCAGGTCGGCGAGGCGGGGCAGCCCGAGCGCCACCAGCTCCGCCGGCGGCTCGGCGAGCGCGGCGGCCACCTCGGCGTACGCGGCGAGGGCGGCGTCCAGCTCGGCCGGGTCCCAGGGCAGCCGGGGGATCCGCCCGTCGACGGCGTCCAGGGCGAGCGCGTACCAGCCGGCCTCGGTCAGCGCCCAGCGCGGGCGGGGGACCGGCAGCCCGGCGGGGAGCCGGGCCAGGATCGCGGCCTCGTGGAAGTACCAGCCGGCCAGCTGCCGCTGGGTGTCCAGCGCCGCCGCCTTGACGAAGGTCCGGCCGCCGTCGGGACCGGTGAGCACCGCGGCGAAGCCACGGGTGAAGCCGGCGCCGGCCACCCGGACCGCCACCGGGGGCCCGCCGAGCCGGGCGGCCACCGCCTCCCGCAGCCCGGCCGGCAGCCCGGCCCAGTCGGGGCGGACGGCGGTCGCCTCGTACGGCACCGGGGGCAGCGAGATCGGTGGCACGTTCCCATGCTGCCGGACGGAGTGTCGTACCGCGCTGGCAGCATCCGGGCCGTGGAGATGGACGAGTTCTGGGCGCTGGTCGAGGCGTCCGCCGACGGCGCTCGGACGCCCGACGAGCGGCTGGCCTGGCTCACCGACCGGCTGGCCGGCCGGCCCGCCGCCGAGGTGGTCGACTTCGCGCTGCGGCTGGACGAGCTGCGGGGTCCGGTCGACACCTGGCGCCTCTGGGGTGCCGCGACGCTGATCTTCGACGGGTTCTGTTCTGACGACAGCTTCCACTACTTCCAGCCGTGGCTGATCGGCCTCGGCCGGGGGGCGTACCACCGGGTGGTGGCCGATTCGGACGCGCTCGCCGACCTGCCGCAGGTCCGTCGGCTGGCCGGCCGTCCTTCGCGGGACTGGGCCGACGACGAGTGGCCGGACTGGGAGTGCCTCGACTACGTGGCCGACGAGGCGTACGAGCGGATCACCGGCGTGCCGGAGAGCCTGGACGACGCGGTGTCGGCCCGGGGTCGTGAGCTGCGCAGTTCGCCGCAGCCGGTGGACGAGGCGTGGGCCGTGTCGGACCCGGCCGAGCTGAGTCGCCGGTACCCACGACTCGCCGCGCTGTTCCCGCTGCCCGGCCGGGGCCGGGGGTCGGTCTGGGAGACTGCCACGCCATGAGGACCGACGACTTCTGGCAGCTGATCGACCGCGCCCGCGCCGGCGGTGGGGGCGAGCCCGCAGCGGTCGCGGCCCGCGCGGTCGCCCTGCTCGCCGAGCGGGACCCGACGGAGATCGTCGGGTACGCCCACCACCAGCGGCGGGTGCTCGCCGCCTCCTACCGGGTCGACCTCTGGGGCGCGGCCTACCTGATCAACGGGGGCGCCTCCGACGACGGCTTCGAATACTTCCGGGGCTGGCTGATGACCCAGGGCCGGGCGGTCTTCGCCAAGGCCGTCGCCGACCCGGACTCCCTGGCCGAGCTGCCGCAGGTCCGGGCCGCCGCGCTCAGCGGCGAGGAGTTCGAGTGCGAGGACATGCTGGCGGTGCCCTGGGAGGCGTACCGGAAGGCAACCGCGACCGAGCTGCCGGCGGACCGTGACCCGGTGCCCGTGCCCGACCTGAACGACTTCTGGGACTTCGACGACGAGGAGGAGGCGCGGCGGCGGCTGCCCCGGCTCGCCGCCCTCTTCGTGGAGCCGCCGGAGGAGTGACCGGGGGAGGACCGGCTTTCCCGGCGACGTGGGAGCATAGAGGGGGCCGGCGTCGCGCCGGCCCGCTCACGTCAGCCGACCAGAACGGACCGCTGTGCCACCGACGCTCGATCCCGGCGCGAACGCTCCTGGTGCCACCGACCCGGCGCGCATCAGGAATTTCTGCATCATCGCCCACATCGACCATGGGAAGTCGACCCTGGCCGACCGGATGCTGCAGCTCACCGGCGTGGTCGATCCGCGGCAGATGCGTGCCCAGTACCTCGACCGGATGGACATCGAGCGCGAGCGCGGCATCACCATCAAGAGCCAGGCCGTCCGCATGCCGTGGACCGTCCGGGAGGGCGACCGGGCGGGCGAGAGCGCCGTGCTCAACATGATCGACACCCCGGGCCACGTGGACTTCACGTACGAGGTGTCCCGGTCCCTCGCCGCGTGCGAGGGCGCGATCCTGCTGGTCGACGCCGCGCAGGGGATCGAGGCGCAGACCCTGGCCAACCTCTATCTGGCCCTCGAGAACGACCTGCACATCATCCCGGTGCTCAACAAGATCGACCTGCCGGCCGCCCAGCCGGAGAAGTACGCCGAGGAGTTGGCCCACCTGATCGGCGGCGACCCGGCGGACTGCATCAAGGTCTCCGGCAAGACCGGCGAGGGCGTGCCGTACCTGCTGGACGAGATCGTCCGGCAGTTCGTGCCGCCGGTCGGCGAGGCGGACGCCCCGGCCCGCGCGATGATCTTCGACTCGGTGTACGACGTCTACCGGGGCGTGGTCACCTACGTCCGGGTGATCGACGGCCGGATCGAGGCCCGCGACCGGATCAAGATGATGTCCACCGGCGCCGTGCACGAGCTGCTGGAGATCGGCGTCATCTCGCCGGAGATGGTGAAGGCCAACGCGCTCGGCGTCGGCGAGGTGGGCTACCTGATCACCGGCGTGAAGGACGTGCGCCAGTCCCGGGTGGGTGACACGGTCACCATCAACACCCGGCCGGCGACCGAGGCGCTGGGTGGCTACAAGGACCCGAAGCCGATGGTCTACTCGGGCCTCTACCCGATCGACGGGTCCGACTACCCCAACCTCCGTGAGGCGCTGGACAAGCTCAAGCTCAACGACGCGGCGCTGACGTACGAGCCGGAGACCTCGGGGGCGCTCGGCTTCGGCTTCCGCTGCGGCTTCCTCGGCCTGCTGCACCTGGAGATCATCCGGGAGCGGCTGGAGCGGGAGTTCAACCTCGACCTCATCTCCACCGCGCCGAACGTGGTCTACCGGGCCATCCAGGAGGACGGCGAGGAGATCGTGGTGACCAACCCGAGCGAGTACCCGACCGGCAAGATCGCCGAGGTGTACGAGCCGACGGTCCGGGCCACCGTGCTCACCCCGAACGACTACGTCGGCGCGGTGATGGAGCTGTGCCAGGGCCGCCGGGGCAGCCTGCTCGGCATGGACTACCTCTCCGCGGACCGGGTGGAGCTGCGCTACACCCTTCCGCTGGCCGAGATCATCTTCGACTTCTTCGACCAGCTCAAGAGCCGCACCAAGGGGTACGCCTCGCTGGACTACGAGCCCTCCGGCGAGCAGGCCTCCGATCTGGTCAAGGTGGACATCCTGCTGCACGGCGAGCCGGTGGACGCGTTCAGCGCCATCGTGCACAAGGACAAGGCGTACAACTACGGCACGACGATCGCGGCCAAGTTGCGCACCCTGATCCCGCGCCAGCAGTTCGAGGTGCCCATCCAGGCCGCCATCGGCAGTCGGGTGATCGCCCGGGAGACGATTCGCGCCATCCGTAAGGACGTGCTCGCGAAGTGCTACGGCGGTGACATCAGCCGTAAGCGCAAGCTGCTGGAGAAGCAGAAGGAAGGCAAGAAGCGGATGAAGATGGTCGGCCGGGTGGAGGTTCCGCAGGAGGCCTTCATCGCCGCCCTCTCCTCCGACTCCGGCGACGGCAAGCCCGCCGGCAAGAAGTAGGCCCTCGCCGTACGCCGACGCATGGCCGGCGCCCCGCCACGGTGACCTGTATCCGGGTCCCGCGGGCGGGGCGCCGGCCTTTTCGCGTACCCGGAGGTGAATTTCCGTCCCGGGGACGCCGCACCGTCCGATCGGGTCGGCACCCCACGCCACCTGCGCAACCGTCCCGTCGGGGAAACGGATCCGGGCCCAGGTATCGACCGGGTGCCATCGGTCGGGCGGCAGATCGGTTTGGGTTTTCGGCCGGTCGGGAACTTAGCGGTCACGACAGACAACACACGACAACGTGTGGCAGATATTAGGAGGAGAGCGACCATGACCGTCACCGGAATCATCACCGCGCTCATCGTCGGTCTGATCGTCGGCGCGCTGGGTCGCCTGGTCGTGCCGGGCCGCCAGAACATGCCGATCTGGCTGCACATGCTGATCGGCGTGGGCGCGGCGCTGCTCGGCACGGTGCTGGCCCGGGCCCTGGGCATCGCGACCGAGACCGCCGGCGTCGACTGGATGGAGTTGCTGGTCCAGGTGGTGCTGGCCGCGATCGCCGTGGCCCTGGTGGCCGGGATCGGTGGTCGGCGCAGCGTCTCGCGCTACTGACCCACACCCCCGACCCCCGGAAACGCTGAAGCGGGCGCCCGACCTGGTCGGGCGCCCGCTGGCGTGTCCGGCCTGACCTGCCTGGACGTCACCCCTGCCGCCGGAGCCGCGGGCTGCGATACCGTCGCCAGGCCCCGCCCGCACACTGCCCCCTGTCGTAAAGGAATTTTTCCTACTAAGGTGCGGCGGAGAAGGTTAGTGCCAAACGGCGCGAGGGAGATATAGGCGTGAACAGGTGGAAGCGGCTGGCGCCGGTCACCGCCATCGTGGCCTCGGCCGCGATGGTGCTCGCCGGTTGCGGTGGCTCCGGGGACGACGAGAAGGCCGCGGACAACAGCAAGCTGACGGTCTGGATGATGGGCGAGGGCGGCGACGCCCAGACCAAGTTCCTCGACAGCGTCGAGGCCGAGTTCAAGAAGAAGCACCCCGAGACCGACGTGGTGGTGCAGTACATCCCCTGGCTGGAGGCGCCGAAGAAGTTCCAGGCCGCCCTGGCCGGCGGTGAGGGACCGGACGTCACCGAGCTGGGCAACACCGAGACCCAGGGCTGGGCGGCCCAGGAGGCGCTCGCCGACGTCACCGACAAGTTCAACGGCTGGGCCGAGGGCAAGGACATCCTGCCCGACCTGGTGAAGAACGCCCAGCTCGACGGCAAGCAGTACGGCGTGCCGTGGTACGCCGGCGTACGCGCCATCTACTACCGCACCGACTGGTTCGCCGAGGCCGGCGTGCAGCCGCCGACGACCTGGGAAGAGCTGGTCGCCGCCGCCAAGACGGTGCAGGCCAAGAAGCCGGGCAAGTACGGCATCGCCCTGCCGGGCAACTCGGAACTGCCGTTCTACTCCTTCCTCTGGGCCGCCGGCGGGGAGATCGCCACCAAGCAGGGCGACACCTGGAAGTCTGGCTACAACACCCCGGAGGCGCAGCGGGCGGTCAAGTTCTGGACCGACCTGGTGACCGTGCACAAGGTCGCCCCGCCGGCCGCCGCCGGCTGGAACGAGGTCGACGCCCGGACCCAGTTCGCGACGGGCAACGCCGCCATGGCGTTCGCCGGTAGCTGGCAGGGCGGCGCGATGAAGAAGGACAACCCGGACATCGAGAAGGTGTGGGGCACGTTCCCCATCCCGGGTCCGGACGGCAAGCCGGCCCCGGCCTTCGCCGGCGGTTCCGACATCGCCCTGTGGAAGGACAGCAAGCGGCAGGCCCTGGCCTGGGACTACCTGACCGTGCTGCTGAGCAAGCAGAAGGACCAGGAGTTCGCCAGCAGCCTCGGCTTCTTCCCGGTCTACAAGGACCTCGTCGGCGGCGGCAACTACGCCAACGACAAGGTGATGGGGGCGTTCGCCACCGCCATGCAGAACACCAAGCTGACCCCGCTCACCCCGAAGTGGGTCGAGGTCAGCCGGACCAAGACGGTGACCCAGGCCATGAACAGCTCGGTCATCAAGGGCCAGAAGACGGTCGAGAAGGCCACCGCCGACGCGGCCACCGAGATGGAAAGCATCCTCAACGCCAAGTGACGACGCTGACCGAGGCCACCGGGACGGGCGCCGCGCGGGAGACCCCCGCGCGGCGCCGCCGCCGGGTGGACCATCTCCCGTACCTGTTGCTCCTGCCCTGTCTGGCGGTCATCGCGGTACTGCTGCTCTGGCCGCTCGGTCAGGTCGTGATGATGTCCTTCTACAAGTTGGACAGTGTCCGACAGTTGCGGGGGGACCGCGAGTGGCCGTGGGTGGGCCTGGCCAACTACGCGCAGATCCTCGGCGATCCGTTCTTCCGTACGGTGCTGCGCAACACCGTGCTCTTCGCCGTGGTGACCGTGGTGCTCACGATGATCATCGGCACCCTGGTCGGGCTGCTGCTCAACCGCCTCGGCAAGAAGATGGCGACCTTCGTCGCCAGTTGCGTGATGCTCGCCTGGGCCACCCCGGCGCTGACCGGCACCATCGTCTGGAAGTGGATTTTCGACGACACCAGTGGCCTGGTCACCTGGCTGTTCAACAAGCTGCCGGACGGGCTCTCCACCACGCTCTTCGGGCGCAGTGACTGGACCGGCTACGGCTGGTTCAACGACCCGCTGCTGTTCTTCGCGATCCTGACCCTGGTGGTCGTCTGGCACTCGTTCCCGTTCATCGCGGTGAGCGTGCTGGCCGGGCTGAAGAGCGTGCCGAGCGAACTGCAGGAGGCGGCCCGGGTGGACGGGGCCGGGCCGTGGCGGGTCTTCTGGTCCGTCACCTTCCCGATGCTGCGCCCGGTCTTCGGCATCCTGGTGGTGCTCTCCACCATCTGGGACTTCAAGGTCTTCACCCAGCAGTTCGTGCTGGCCGGCGGCACCCAGGACCGGTCGACGTTCATGCTCTCGATCTACTCGTACGCGGAGGCGTTCTCGCCGCCGCCCAAGTACGGCCTCGGGTCGGCGATCGCGGTCATCCTCACCCTGATCCTGCTCGCGGTGACCGCCCTGTACGTCCGCATGGTGCTCCGGCAGGAGGACGAGTAGTGAAGAAGATCGCCCTCAACGGTGCCGGCCTGCTGGTCGCGCTCTTCGCGGCCTTCCCGGTCTACTGGATGGTCGCCACCTCGCTGAAGCCCAACCGGGAGATCTTCTCGGCGACCCCGCGTCCGGTGCCGGCCGAACCCACCCTGGAGCACTACCGGGAGATCCTCACCGGGAACCTGATCCCGGGCGTGACGTTCACCGACTTCTTCCTCAACAGCGCGCTGGTCGCGGTGGCGACCGTGCTGCTGAGCGGACTGGTCGCGCTGCTCGCGGCGACCGCGGTGGCCCGGTTCCGGTTCCGGCTGCGGACCACCTTCCTGATCCTGCTGCTCGTGGTCCAGATGATCCCGCTGGAGGCGCTGGTCATCCCGCTGTTCCTGATGATCCAGCGGCTCGGGCTCTACAACACCCTGCCCAGCCTGATCCTCACGTACCTGGGCTTCTCGCTGCCGTTCGCGGTGTGGATGCTGCGCGGCTTCGTGGCCGCGGTGCCGAAGGAACTGGAGGAGGCGGCGGCAATCGACGGCGCCAGCCGGGCCCAGACCTTCCGCCGGATCCTCTTCCCGCTGGTCGCGCCCGGGCTGGTGGCGACCAGCATCTTCTCCTTCATCACCGCCTGGAACGAGCTGATCTTCGCGCTGACCTTCGTCAACGACCAGCACAAGTACACCCTGCCGGTGGCGATGACGTTCTTCTTCGGCCGGGACGACACCGCCTGGGGTTCGGTGATGGCCGCCTCCACACTGTTCACCCTGCCGGTGATCGTCTTCTTCCTGCTGGTGCAGCGCCGGATGGTCTCCGGCCTGGTCGCCGGGGCGGTCAAGGGCTGAGGGGCACGGAACGCGCCCTGCTTGACGCGTCCCGTCGAGCAGGGGCCCCGCTCGGCGCGGTTCCTGCGCCGGGAGTGTGCCCGTAGGCTGACCGCCATGACGGGCAGGCTGGCGGCGGTGAACCTCGGCGTGGTGACCGAGGCGGAGTGGGCGGGCGACCCGAGCGGCCGTAGCGGGATCGACAAGCGGCCGGTCGACGGCCCGGTGCTGGTCCGGTTCGACGGGGTCGCCGGCGACTTCATCGGCGAGCGGGCCCACCACGGCGGCCCCGACCAGGCGGTGTACGCGTACGCCGCGGAGGACGCCGGCTGGTGGGCCACCGAGCTGGGCCGGCCGCTGCGTCCGGGCGCCTTCGGCGAGAACCTCACCACCTACGCGGTGGACGTCACCGGGGCGGTCATCGGCGAGCGGTGGGCGGTCGGCTCCGCCCTGCTGGAGGTGACCAAGCCGCGCACCCCGTGCACCACCTTCGCCGGTTTCTGGGGCGTACCGGACCTGATCAAGCGGTTCACCGTCCGGGCCGCGCCCGGGGCGTACCTGCGGGTGCTGCGCGAGGGGGAGACCGGCGCGGGCGACCTGGTGGAGGTGGTGGAACGCCCGGCGCACGGGGTGACCATCGGCGAGATGTTCCGGGCGACCACGCTGGAGCCCGAGCTGCTGCCCCGGCTGGCCGACGTGCCGGAGCTGCCCGAGCCGATCCGGGCGAAGGTCCTTCGCCGCCTCGGCGCCGCCGGCCGCTGACCGGCGTCGGCCCCGGCTGGCGGCCGCGCTGCCCGGGCCCGGGTCACGTGGCGGCGAAGACCTCCGCCAGCACCTGGGTCGACGCGGTCCGGCTGCCCTTCACCTTGTCCCAGGTGCCGTGCTCGGCGGTCCACTCCAGGTCGCCGAAGCGGACCCGCTTCACCCCGTGGTCGTCGGCGTGGGAGACCAGCCAGTGGGCGTACCGCCAGCCGTTGCGGCTGTCCGCCGCCGGGACGGCGAACCCGGTCAGGTCGGTCGGTGGGGTGAGGCCGGACAGCCCCCAGTCCAGGGTCAGGCTCTCCACCAGGGCCGTCGCCGCGGCCGGCCCGCGCATCGTCGGCGTCAGCCCGACGGTGCAGGCCACCGCGGCGGTCGCGTCGCCGAGCAGCGCGCGGGTGAGGACCTCCGACTCGTCGGCCCACTTCTGGTACGCCTCGGGGTAGGCCGACCGCTGCACCCGCTGCGCGGCCTCGGTGACCCGCATCTCCTCCCAGCCCCGGACCTTCTTCAGCGCGGCATAGAACTTCCTCGCCGCGTAGCGCGGGTCCTGGACCTGCTCGGGGGTGCCCCAGCCCTGGCTCGGGCGCTGCTGGAACAGGCCCAGCGAGTCTCGGTCGCCGTGCGCGATGTTGCGCAGGTGCGACTCCTGGTACGCGGTCGCCAGCGCCACCACCACGGCCCGCTCGGGCATCCGCCGCTGCACCCCGATCGCCGCGATCGTGGCCGCGTTGGCCATCTGCTCGGCGCTGAGCACCACCCGCCCGTCGGCCTGCACGGTGCAGGTCCGGCTGGCCATCGGCAGGCGGAGGTGCTGCCCGAACTGCTTCGTGACGAACCAGACGCCGAGCAGGGCGACGACCGCCACCACCACACCGCCTGCCACGACTGCAACCCGAGTTCGCACCCGCACCCCCTGTCCCGACAGTCCGACAAGCGTACGTCCCGCGCCGCACCAACCGGGTCGTCCGACCGGTTGTCTCCCGTTCCGTCACCGCCCCGCCACCGACCGCGTCCGGCCCCACGTGCGGAGGCCCGTCGGCCTCAGTCTCCGGTGGGCACCCAGGCGGCGGGCCGCTTCTCCCGGAACGCAGCCACGCCCTCCCGGCCCTCCGCCGAGAGGAAGTACCCGGTGGACAGCGTGGCCAACTCGGCGATCTCCGCGCGCAGGTCGGTCGCGGCCGGCCGGCGCAGCAGCTCCTTGGTGCCGGTGAGGGCGGTCGGCGCCCCCTTCACCAACGAGGCGCAGTAGCCTGCCACCGCGGCGTCTAGGTCGTCCGCCGGCACTGCGGCGGTGACCAGGCCGATCTCGGCGGCCCGCCGGCCGTCGAAGGTGTCGCCGGTCAGGTACAGCTCGGCGGCGGCCCGGGGGTGCAGCCGCGGCAGCACGGTCGCCGAGATCACCGCCGGGATCACCCCGATCCGGACCTCGGTGAAGGCGAACGTCGCCGCCTCGGCGCAGACCGCCAGGTCGGCCGCGGCGATCAGCCCCAGCCCACCGGCCCGCGCCGGCCCGGCCACCTTCGCCAGCACCGGCTTCGGGCACTCCCGGACCGCCACCAGCACGTCGCCCAGCATCCCGGCCGGCACCGTCCCGCTGGCGTACGCGGCGGCGGTCTCCTTGAGGTCCGCCCCGGAGCAGAAGACCGGCCCGGTGTGGTCCAGCACGATCACCCGGACCGCGTCGTCGGCGACCGCCGCGGCGAGCCCGGCCAGCAGCTCGGTCATCAGCGGGGTGGAGAGCGCGTTGCGGTTGTGCGGGCTGTCCAGGGTGAGGGTGGTCACCCCACGGGCCGTGGCGACCCGCACGAGAGCGTCCGGAGAGGTCATGCCGGGCACACTAGTGGCCATGCCCGGCGTCCTTCCAGAAGGCGAATCCGTCCCGCGTGACGGATCGCTGCCCGCTGCCGCCCGCCGCGCCGTCGGCGCCCACGGCTTCGGGGTTTACGTGCACGTCCCGTTCTGCGCCAGCCGGTGCGGTTACTGCGACTTCAACACGTACACGACGGCCGAACTGGGCGGCGGGGCCAGCCGGGAGAGCTACGCCGACAGGGTCCTGGCCGAGCTGGCCCTCGCCGGCCGGGTGCTGGGCGACAGCCCGCCGCCGCGGGTGGACACCGTCTTCGTGGGCGGCGGCACGCCCACCCTGCTCCCCGCCGACGACCTGGCCCGGATCCTCGACGGCATCGACCGCACCTGGGGGCTGGCCGCCGACGTCGAGGTGACCACCGAGGCCAACCCCGAGTCGGTCACCCCGGAGTCGCTCAAGGCGCTGCGGGCGGCCGGCTACACCCGGATCTCGCTCGGCATGCAGTCCGCCGCGCCCGGGGTGCTGGCCGTCCTCGACCGGCGGCACAGCGCCGGCCGGGCCACCGCCGCCGCCCTGGAGGCGCGGGACGCCGGATTCGACCACGTGAACCTGGACCTGATCTACGGCACGCCGGGGGAGACCGCCGAGGACTTCGCCGCCTCGCTGGAGCAGGTGGTGGCGGCGGGCGTGGACCATGTCAGCGCGTACGCCCTGATCGTGGAGGACGGCACCCGGCTGGCCGCGCGGATGCGCCGCGGCGAGCTGCCGTACCCGAGCGACGACGTGGCGGCGGACCGCTACCTGGCCGCCGAGGCCGCCCTCCACGCGGCCGGCTTCTCCTGGTACGAGGTCTCCAACTGGGCGCGCTCCGCGGCGGCCCGGTGCCGGCACAACCTGCTCTACTGGACCGGTGCCGACTGGTGGGGCCTCGGCCCGGGGGCGCACAGCCACGTCGGCGGCGTGCGCTGGTGGAACGTCAAGCACCCCACCGCGTACGCGCAGCGCCTGGCCGCCGGGGAGTCGCCCGGCCTGGCCCGGGAGGTGCTCACCCGGGACGAGGCGCACATGGAGGACGTGATGCTGCGGCTGCGGCTCGCCGCCGGCCTGCCGCTGGACGTGCTGGACCCGGCCGGCCGGGCCGGCGCCGAGCGGGCGCTGGCCGAAGGCCTGCTGGCCCCCGACGCGTACGCCGCCGGCCGGGCCGTGCTGACCCTGCGCGGCCGGTTGCTGGCCGACGCGGTGGTCCGCGACCTGCTGCCCTGAGCGATGCCGGACCCGGCCGACCCGGAGGCCGGCCGGGTCAGGGTCACTTGATCAGGCTGAGGCTCATCGGATACTGGTAGAGCTGGCCCTCGTTGGCCTTGACCCCGGCGAGGATGCCGAACACCACCCCGAGGATGACGGCCGCGCCGACGCCGAGGAAGCCGATCAGGATGCAGCTCAGGATCCAGCCGACCAGGCCCACGATCGACCAGAGCAGCTGGAAGTTGAGCGCCGCGACCGCGTGCTGGCGCACGGTCGGGGACTGGTTGCCCCGGGCCAGCATCGAGACCAGCGGCGGGAGCCAACCCAGCACACCGGCGCTGATGAACATCGCCGCCGCGCCGCCGAAGTGCGCGACCAGGGCCCAGGTCTTGTCTTCGTTGTTGGCGTAGCCGGCGGGCGGCCCGTACCCGCCGCCGGTCGGGTAGCTGGCGCCGGGCGCGGCGTGGCCGCCCGGCGGAGGATGACCACCCGGAGGTGGGTAGCCACCCGACGGCGGCTGGCCGCCGGAGGGCGGCGGATAGCCACCGGGCGGGGGATAGTCGCCCCCCGCCGGTGCGCCGGACAGTGGTGCGGTGGGGGGCTCGTCCGCCGACGAGCCGAACGGTGCCGACGGCGGGGGCGCCTCCGGCGGCTGGGCGCCGGAGTCCCCCGCTCCCGGAGGGCGAGGAGGTTCAGTCATGGACGTCACGGTAGGTCCCGTGGGCAAGGGCGCGCCAGGGGGAGATCGCCCGGGATGTCCGGCTGTTCGGCCCAGGGGGCGTGACTGCGTGGCGGCCCGCACCGGGGGTCCGTCGCTGATCATCGCGTCGGCGGGCACGCCGACGTAGACTGGCACTCGCTACAGTCGAGTGCCAGACGCTCAGTCGGCACCGCGTGCCGCTGATCCGATCGGGTGGCGACGCGCGCCGGCGGGCCGAGGCGCGTCAGGAGGTGGGAGATGGGTCTCGACGACCGCAAGCTCGCCGTGCTGCGCGCGATCGTCGAGGACTACGTCGCCACGCAGGAGCCCGTGGGCAGCAAGGCCCTGGTCGAGCGGCACCAGCTGGGCGTCTCCCCGGCCACGGTCCGCAACGACATGGCGGTGCTGGAGGAGGAGGGCTACATCCGGCAGCCGCACACCAGCGCCGGCCGGGTGCCCACCGACCGCGGCTACCGGCTCTTCGTCGACCGGCTCTCCCGGGTCAAGCCGCTCAGCCCCGCCGAGCGCCGGGCCATCGAGCGCTTCCTGGTCGGCGCGGTCGACCTGGACGACGTGGTGCACCGCACGGTCCGGCTGCTGGCCCAGCTCACCCGGCAGGTCGCCGTGGTGCAGTACCCGAGCCTGGCCCGCTCCAAGGTGCGCCACCTGGAACTGGTGCCGATCTCCACCACCCGGCTGATGGTGGTCATGATCGCCGACACCGGGCGGGTCGAGCAGCGGCTGGTCGAGCTGCCCGGGCCGATCCCCGCCGAGGACGTCACCGACCTGCGCCGGCTGGTCAACGAGAAGCTGGTCGGCACCCTGCTGGCAGACACCCCGCCGCTGGTCCAGGCGCTGGTGGACGAGTCCTCGCCGCAGCTGCGCCCGGCCATGGCCACGCTCTCCAGCGTGCTGCTGGAGACGCTGGTCGAGCGGCACGAGGAGCGCCTCGCGCTGGCCGGCACCGCCAACCTCACCCGCGGTGGTCTGCTGGACTTCCAGGGTTCGCTGCGCCCCATCCTCGAGGCGCTCGAGGAGGAGGTCGTGCTGCTCAAGCTCATCGGCGAGGCCGAGCCGAGCACCACCCGGGTGCTGATCGGCGACGAGAACGAGGTCGACAACCTGCGCGCCGCCTCCGTGGTCAGCACCGGCTACGGCCCCGGCAGCACCATCGTCGGTGGACTCGGCGTGCTCGGACCGACCCGGATGGACTACCCCGGCACCATCGCCACAGTGCGGGCCGTGGCACGCTACGTGGGCGATCTGCTGGCCCAGAACTGACCAGTCAGGGCCGCCGGCCGGAAAGTGGCCGACGACCGCGCAACGCGAGACGAACATGAGGACACGGAACGCAGTGGCCAGGGACTACTACGGCATTCTCGGCGTGAGCCGGGACGCCTCCGACGACGAGATCAAGCGCGCCTACCGCAAGCTGGCGCGGCAGTTCCATCCGGACGTCAATCCGGATCCGGAGGCACAGGAGAAGTTCAAGGACATCAACGCCGCGTACGAGGTCCTCTCGGACGACCGGAAACGGCAGATCGTCGACCTGGGCGGCGACCCGCTCGCGCCCGGCGGTGGGGGCGCGGGTCCGGGCGGCCCGGGCGGCGCCGGCCCGTTCGTCGGGTTCCAGGACATCATGGACGCCTTCTTCGGCGGGGCGGCCGGCGGCAGCCGGGGGCCGCGCCCGCGTACCCGGCCGGGCGCCGACGCGATCCTGCGGCTGGAGCTGGACCTGCACGAGACCGCGTTCGGCGTCGAGGCCCCGATCACCGTCGACACCGCGGTGCTCTGCACCACCTGCTCCGGCGCGGGCACCGCGGCCGGCACCCACCTGGCCACCTGCGAGGCGTGCGGCGGCCGGGGTGAGGTGCAGTCGGTGCAGCGGACCTTCCTCGGCCAGGTGGTCTCCGCCCGGCCGTGCACGGTCTGCCAGGGCTACGGCACCACCATCCCGCACCCCTGCCCGACCTGCGCCGGCGACGGCCGGGTGCGGACCCGCCGCTCGCTCACCGTCAAGATCCCGGCCGGGGTCGAGGACGGCATGCGGATCCGGCTGGCCCAGCAGGGTGAGGTCGGCCCCGGCGGCGGCACCGCCGGCGACCTCTACGTGGAGATCCACGAGCGGCCGCACGACGTCTACTCCCGCAAGGGCGACGACCTGCACTGCCGGGTCACCGTGCCGATGACCGCCGCCGCGCTCGGCACCCGGCTGACCATCAAGACGCTGGACAGCGAGGAGACCTTGGACGTCAAGTCCGGCACCCAGCCGGGCAGCACGCTGCGGCTGCGCGCCCGGGGCGTACCGCACCTGCGCGGCACCGGCCGGGGCGACCTCTACGTCCACCTCGACGTGCGCACCCCGACCAAGCTCGACGCCGAGCAGGAGCGGATGCTGCGCGAGTTCGCCAAGACCCGCGGCGAGGAGGTCGCCGAGCTGACCAAGCAGGGCGGCTTCTTCTCCCGGATGCGTGACGCCTTCAACGGGCACGCCTGAGGTGTCGGCGCCGCTGTTCCTGGTCGAGGCGCTGCCCACCGGTGACACGCTGACGCTCGACGGCCCGGAGGGGCACCACGCCGCCACCGTGCAGCGGCTGCGGGTCGGCGAGGAGGTGCTGCTCGCCGACGGCCGGGGCGGCACCGCCGCCGCGGTGGTCACCGCCGTCGGCCGGGGCACCCTCGACCTGGCGGTCACCTCCCGGGGGTACGTCGACGCGTCCGTCCCCCGGCTCGTGGTCGTGCAGGGCATCGCCAAGGGCGACCGGGGCGAGCTGGCCGTGCAGGCGATGACCGAGGTCGGGGTGGACGAGATCGTGCCCTGGGCGGCGTCCCGCTCGGTCGTGCAGTGGCGGGGCGACCGGGGCGTACGGGCCCGGGAGAAGTGGGCGGCCACCGCCCGGGAATCGGCCAAGCAGGCCCGCCGCGCCTGGCTGCCGATCGTGGCCGGTACGCCCGACGAGTCGACCCCGACGGTGGCTCGGCGGATCGCCGGGGCGGCCGCCGCGGTCGTGCTGCACGAGGAGGCCGAGGAGCGGCTGGCCACCGCCGAGCTGCCGGAGACCGGCGAGATCGTGCTGGTGGTCGGCCCGGAGGGTGGCATCGCCCCGGCCGAGCTGTCCGCCTTCCGCGAGGCCGGCGCGCGTACCGTCCGGCTCGGTCCCTCGGTGCTGCGCACCTCCACCGCCGGCGTCGCCGCCCTCAGCGTGCTCGCCGCCCGACTCGGCCGCTGGTAGTTCGCGAGTCGTTCTCCGCCGCGGCGCGGGTCGCGGCACCCGCGGGATGCCCCTCGCCCGCCTTTGCTCTGCGGCCACGGGCGCAGCACTCCCGACGACGGGCGGTGCTGCGCGGATGGCTGCAGAGCAAAGGCGGGCGGCGGAGGGTGTCGGGCCGGCCCGGGATCGGGCTCTGCCGCGGTCAGCTGCGCAGGTAGGAGGCGCCGTTGAGGTCGACGATGGTGCCGGAGGCCCACTCGGCCTCGGGGCTCGCCAGCCAGTGCACCGCGGCGGCGATCTCCTCGGGGCGCGCCACCCGCCGGAACGGGCTCTGCGCCCGGATCGCGTCGCCGCGCTCGCCGCTGAGGTGGGTGGTGGTCATGTCCGTCTCGACGAAGCCGGGCGCCACCGTGGCCACCGCGATGCCGTACGGGGCCAGGGCCAGCGCCAGCGACTGACCGAGCGCGTTCAACCCGGCCTTGCTCGCCCCGTACGCGGGCTGCTCCGGCTCGCCCCGGAAGGCGCCCCGCGAGGAGACGTTGACGATCCGACCACCCCCCGCACGCATGTGCTGGGCGGCGCACCAGGTGACGTTGGCGGCCCCGGTCAGGTTGGTCTCCAGCACCAGCCGCCACTGCTCGCGCCACTGCTCGTAGGTGTTGCCGAAGACCGGGTGCGGCAGGTCCCGGGGGCCGTACACGCCGGCATTGTTGACCAGCACGTCCAGCCCGCCCAGGCGTTCCGCCGCCGCGTCGACCATCGCCCGGACGGCGTCCGGGTCGGTCAGGTCGGCGCGGACCACCACGTGGCCCTCGCCGGGCAGTTCGGCGCGTACCCGCTCGGCCAGCTCCGCCGAGTCCCGGTGGTGGATCGCCACCCGGTCCCCGCCCGCCGCGAACGCCCGCGCCACCGCACGCCCGATGCCGCGCGAGGCCCCCGTCACCAGTACCGCCCGTCCCGTCATGCGCGCCATCGTGCCGCACCGGGCGCGCCGGCTGACAACGGGGCCCGCCCCAGGCGGAACCCGTCAACAGGGCCGCTTCCTTACACTGCCCGAATGGGAACCGACTGCCTGTTCTGCCGGATCGTCGCCGGGGAGATCCCGGCCACCATCGTGCGGGAGACCGCCACCACCCTCGCCTTCCGGGACATCAACCCCCAGGCGCCGACGCACGTGCTGGTCATCCCCAAGGAGCACTACGCGGACGTGGCCACCCTGGCCCAGGGCGACCCGGGGCTGGCCGGCGAGGTGCTCGCCACGGCCGCCACGGTGGCCGAGGAGGAGGGGCTGCTCGCCGACGGCTTCCGGCTGATGTTCAACACCGGGGCGTACGCCGGCCAGGAGGTCTTCCACGCGCACGCGCACGTGTTCGGCGGTGCGCCGCTCGGCCCGATGCTCTGCCGCTGAGGCCGTCCCTAGACTGCACGCATGATCACGGTGCATGACCGGCTCGACCGGATGGTGCGGCAGGCGCAGGTCCAGGGGCGGATCCCGGCGGTCTCGGCCGCCCTGCACCGGGCGGACCGGCCGCTCTGGACCTGCACGGTCGGCGGGACCGGCAACGACAGCCCGCTCGGCCCGGAGACGGTGTTCCGGATCGGCTCGGTCACCAAGACCTTCACCGCCGTGCTGGTCATGCAGTGCCGCGACGACGGGCTGCTGGACCTGGACGACCCGATCGGGCGGCACCTCGACCTGCCGGCGCACGGCGAGCTGACCGTACGCCGGCTGCTGTCGCACACCGCGGGCCTGCAACGCGAGCCGCACGGCGACGTCTGGGACAGCCTGCGGGCGCCCGGCGTCGACGAGCTGCTTGCCGACCTGGCCCGGGTGGAGCGGGTGCTGCCGACCGGCCGCCGTTACCACTACTCCAACCTCGGCATGGCGCTCCTCGGTGAGCTGGTCGCCCGGCTGCGCGGCGGCACCTGGGCGGAGGTGCTCGCGGAGCGGGTGCTCGCCCCGCTCGGGTTGACCTCGACCGGCCGTACGCCCGGTGAGCGGGCGGCCACCGGGTTCCTGGTCGACGCGTACTCCGACGAGGCGCACCCGGAACCGCCGACCGACTTCGGCGCGGTGGCCCCGGCGGCGCAGCTGTGGAGCACCGCGCCGGACATGGCGCGCTGGGCCGCCTTCCTGGCCGACCCGGCGGCGCTGGACCCGGCCGGCGCGGTGCTCGCCCCGGCGACCCTCGACGAGATGCGCTGGCCGCTCACCACGACCGACGAGACGGTGTGGGCCGCCGGCTTCGGGCTCGGCCTGATCCTGGTGCCGCAGCCGCAACGGGTGGTGCACGTGGGGCACGACGGGGCGATGCCCGGTTTCCTGGCCGCCGTCTACGGCCGGCGTGGCGGGGACGGTACGGCGGGCGCGATGGGCTGCGCCGTGCTCGGCTCGTCCGGCACGGGCGTGCCGGTGTTCGAGCTGCCCCACCAGCTGCTCTCCGCCGCCGCCGAGCACGACCCGGCGGAGATCGAGCCGTGGCGGCCGGGCCCGCCCGCCCCGGCGCACCTGCGCGGGGTGCTGGGCCGCTGGTGGGGCGAGGGCTTCGAGTACGTCTTCTCCTGGCACGACGGGACGCTGCGGGCCCGGGGCGCGGACGACCCGGCCGGCAAGCCGCCGGCGGTCTTCGCCCCGCTGCCCGACCGGCCGGACGTGTTCCGGACCGTGGCCGGCCGGGAGGTGGGCGAGCTGCTCCGGCTGACCCGCGACGAGCGGGGCGCGGTAATCCGGATGCACTGGGCCACCTACCGCTTCACCCGCCACCAGGAGACCTTCGACCGGTACGACTTCCGCGGGTAGTTGATCTCCTACCGGCGGAAATGCACGCGGTGCGGCCGGTGTTGACCCGATACGATGGGCGTAACGTCCGACCGCCGCGCCAGCAGGGCCCGGCGCCGAGATCGAGAGCAGGTGGCGCAGGGCCCGACGGCCCGACCTATGACCGGCACCCCACCTCCCGGCCCGCCCCGGGTGCAGACCAGGATCACGGTCCCCGACCAGAAGATCATGGTGAACCTGCTCGGCGCGGGCGACGAGATCCTGCGACTCGTCGAACGCTCGGTCAACAGTGACGTCCACGTGCGGGGCAACGAGATCACCATCACCGGCGCGCCCGCGGACAACGCCCTCGCCGAGCGCCTCTTCAGCGAGCTGCTCGAACTGATCGAGAAAGGCGAGACCCTGACCACTGACGCAGTCCGGCGTACCGTCGGCATGCTCGAGCAGGGCAGCGCCGAGCGGCCCGCCGAGGTCCTGACGCTCAACATCCTCTCCCGGCGCGGCCGCACCATCCGTCCCAAGACGCTCGGGCAGAAGCGGTACGTCGACGCGATCGACGCCAACACGATCGTCTTCGGCATCGGCCCCGCCGGCACCGGCAAGACCTACCTGGCCATGGCGAAGGCGGTCCAGGCGCTCCAGGCCAAGCAGGTCAACCGGATCATCCTGACCCGGCCGGCGGTCGAGGCGGGCGAGCGGCTGGGCTTCCTGCCCGGCACCCTCAACGAGAAGATCGACCCCTACCTGCGGCCGCTGTACGACGCGCTGCACGACATGCTCGACCCGGAGTCCATCCCGAAGCTGATGGCGGCCGGCACGATCGAGGTGGCGCCGCTGGCATATATGAGGGGTCGCACGCTTAATGACGCGTTCATCATTCTCGACGAGGCGCAGAACACCACGCCCGAGCAGATGAAGATGTTCCTCACCCGGCTCGGCTTCGGTTCCAAGATCGTGGTCACCGGTGACGTCACCCAGGTGGACCTGCCCGGCGGGACGACCAGCGGCCTGCGGGTGGTCCGGGAGATCCTGAGCAACGTCGAGGACGTGCACTTCGCCCAGCTCTCCAGCGCCGACGTGGTCCGCCACAAGCTGGTGGGCGAGATCGTCGACGCGTACGCCCGCTGGGACGCCGAGCGGGAGAACCAGCAGGCACAGGGCGTGCACGCCGTGCCCGGGCGGACCGCCCAGGGCGGCCGGGCCGGCCGGCGCCGCTAATCCACCAGAGGAAGACAGTTGTCCATCGAGATCGCCAATGAGTCGGGTGTCGAGGTCGACACCGACGCCGTGCTCGCCGTCGCCCGGCACGCCCTCGACGAGATGGGGGTCAACCCGCTCGCCGAGCTCTCCATCCTGCTGGTCGACATCGACTACATGGCCGAGCTGAACCATCGCTGGATGGGCGGCGACGGACCGACCGACGTGCTCGCCTTCCCCATGGACGAGGGCAGCGTCGACCACGGTCCGGGGGAGAGCAGCCCGGCCGGCGGCGAGCCGGCCCTGCTCGGCGACATCGTGCTGTGCCCCGAGGTGGCGGCCAAGCAGGCGGCCACCGCCGGCCACTCCGCCGCCGACGAGCTGCACCTGCTCACCGTGCACGGCGTGCTGCACCTGCTCGGGTACGACCACGCCGAGCCGGAGGAGGAGCGGGAGATGTTCGGTCTCCAGGCCCGGCTGCTGGCGAGCTGGCGGTCGACCCGGTCCAAATGATGACCACCCTGGCGGCCGGCACTCCGGCGGGACTGCCCGATCTCCAGCTCATCTTCGTCGCGGCGGGGCTGGTGGTGCTCGCCGGCCTCATCGCGATGACCGAGGCGGCGCTGGCCGCCGTCTCCCCGGCCCGGGCCGCCGAGCTGGCCCGGGACGGGGCGCGCGGCGCGCGTACCCTCCAGGCGGTCGCGGGCGACGTCGTCCGCCATCTCAACCTGCTGCTCCTGCTCCGGCTGCTGGCCGAGCTGACCGCCACCACGCTGGTCGCGCTGGTGGCGGTGGACAGCTTCGGTGCGGGCTGGCGGGCCGCCCTGGTCACCGCCGGGGCGATGACCGTGGTCAGCTTCGTGGTGGTCGGCGTGGCACCGCGCACCCTCGGTCGGCAGCACGCGTACGCGGTGGGCCGCACGGTGGCGCCGCTGGTGCGCTGGCTGGGCCGGGCCCTCAACCCGCTCGCCTCGTTGCTGATCCTGATCGGCAACGCGGTCACCCCGGGGCGGGGCTTCCGCGAGGGGCCGTTCGCCAGCCAGGTGGAGCTGCGCGAACTGGTCGACCTGGCCGAGCAGCGCGGGGTGGTGGAGCACGGCGAACGCCAGATGATCCACTCGGTCTTCGCCCTCGGCGACACCATCGCCCGCGAGGTGATGGTGCCGCGTACCGAGATGGTGTGGATCGAGGAGCGGAAGACCCTGGCCCAGGCGCTGGCGCTCTTCCTGCGCTCCGGCTTCTCCCGGATCCCGGTGATCGGGGAGAGCGTGGACGACGTGCTCGGGGTGCTCTACCTCAAGGACCTGATCCGGCGGATCCAGGGTGCCCCGGAGGCCCGGCAGATGCCGGTGGCCGAGCTGATGCGCCCGGCGACCTTCGTGCCAGAGTCGAAGCCGGTCGACGACCTGCTGTCGGAGATGCAGGCGGCCCGCAACCACCTGGTCATCGTGGTCGACGAGTACGGCGGCACCGGCGGCCTGGTCACCATCGAGGACATCCTGGAGGAGATCGTCGGTGAGATCACCGACGAGTACGATGTCGAACGCCCGCCGGTCGAGCACCTGGCGGACGGGGCCGTGCGGGTGGCCGCCCGGCTGCCGGTGGAGAATCTGGGCGAGCTGTTCGACACCGAACTGCCCACCGACGAGGTGGAGACGGTCGGCGGCCTGCTCGCCCAGTCGCTCGGCCGGGTGCCGATCCCGGGCGCCGAGGCCGAGGTCGCCGGGCTTCGGCTGATCGCCGAGGGCACCACCGGGCGGCGCAACCGGATCGACACCGTGCTGGTGCGCCGGGTCGCGCCGAGCGACGCGTCCGACAGCGGGGGCCGTGGCGAGCACGCCGAGCCCCGTGGCAACCACAACCGTTCCGAGGAGAGGCAACCCGCCGATGCCTGAGTCACCCGCCGTGCCGGCTGCCCGGCCCACTCCGTCCGACCTGGCCGAGCTGAGCGCCGAGGACGGCAAGCTGGTCGTCCTGGCCCGGGGCGCGCGCGGCCGGGTGGGCGCCGTGGAGGGCGCGGCGGTCCGCGACCAGGACGGCCGGACGTACGCGGCGGCCAGCGTGGCACTGCCGTCGCTGGCCCTGACGGCGCTGCAGCTCGCGGTCGCCTCGGCGGTGGCCGCCGGCGCCAGCCGGTTGGAGGCCGCCGTGGTGGTGACCGAGGCCTCGACGCTGGACGGCGCGGGGCACGCCGCCGTCCGGGACCTCTCCGCCGACGCGCCGATCCACGTGGCCGCCCCGGACGGCACCGTCCTCGGCACGGTGGTCGAGTGACCGGGGTGCCGGACCCGGAGGAGCCGCGTCCGTACCGGGCGGGTTTCGCCTGTTTCGTCGGGCGGCCGAACGCCGGCAAGTCGACGCTGACCAACGCGATCGTCGGCACCAAGATCGCGATCACCTCGAGCAAGCCGCAGACCACCCGGCACGTCATCCGGGCCGTCCTGCACCGCCCGGAGTCGCAGCTCGTGCTGGTCGACACCCCGGGCCTGCACCGCCCCCGTACGCTGCTCGGCGAGCGGCTGAACGACCTGGTCCGGGAGACCTGGAGCGAGGTCGACGTGATCGGCCTGTGCATCCCGGCCAACGAGCCGATCGGCCGGGGCGACCGGTTCATCACCGGTGAGCTGGCCAGCCTCAAGGCGACCGTGCTGGCCGTGGTCACCAAGACCGACCTGGTGGACCGCGGGCGGCTCGCCGAGCAGCTCCTCGCGGTCAGCGAGCTGGCCGACTTCGCCGACGTGGTGCCGGTGAGCGCGGTCTCCGGCCACCAGGTGGACACCCTGGTCGACGTGATGACCGGCTACCTGCCCGAGTCGCCGCAGCTCTACCCGGACGACATGCTCACCGACGACCCCGAGCAGGTGCTCGTCGCCGAGCTGATCCGTGAGGCGGCGCTGGAAGGCGTACGGGACGAGCTGCCGCACTCCATCGCCGTCGTGGTGGAGGAGATGATCGCGGAGGGTCGGCTCACCAAGATCTACGCCGACGTGTACGTCGAGCGATCGAGCCAGAAGGCGATCATGATCGGTCACCGGGGCAGCCGGCTCAAGGAGGTCGGCACCACCGCGCGCCGGCAGATCGAGGAGCTGCTCGGCGCCCGGGTCTATCTGGACCTGCACGTCCGGGTCGCCAAGGACTGGCAGCGCGACCCGAAGCAGCTGCGCAAGCTCGGCTTCTGAAACGGACGTCCGACCGGCGGCCCGGATCTTTCCGGCGCCGCCGGTGCGGCTTTTTAGGGCCTGGTGACCGGTCCTCGACGGCTGGTCCGGATCGGTCGCCTTTATGGGATGTTTCACTTTTGGTCCCGGCGCCTCGCCGTTTCGCCGCCTCAGGTCAGAGGGTAGGGAGAGGTTGATCCCCAGCCCCCGGACATAGATGCAGGCTTATGCGAAACCGATACCTGGACCTGCTCCGCTTCCTGGCCATCGTGCGAGTCGTCGTCTACCACGTGATCGGATCGGCGACCCTGACGCTGATCTTCCCGGCGATGTCGGTGATGTTCGCGCTCGCCGGCTCGCTGATGGCGGCCTCGCTGGACCGGACCGGCGCGCCGGCCGTGGCGCGGCGGCTGCGTCGCCTGCTGCCGTCGCTCTGGGTGCTCGCCCTGGTCTTCGTGCCGGCCATGCTGCTCAGCGGGCTGCCGTTCAGCCCGAAGGTGCTGCTCTGGCTCTTCCCGGTCAGCGACCCGCCGGCCAACTACTGGGGTGGCCTGGCCCTGAGCCCCATCTGGTATCTCCGGGACTACCTGTGGTTCGTGCTGGCCTCGCCGCTCGCGTTGTGGCTGTTCCGCCGGGCGCCGCTACCCACCCTGCTCGCCCCGTACGCGCTGCTCGTGCTGATCGAGATGGGCGTCTACCCGGACGCGCCGGGCGTGCTGCGCGAGTTCGGCCTGTACTTCGGCGCCTGGCTGCTGGGCTTCGCCCACCACGAGGGCATGCTGCGCCGGATGAGCAACCGGGTCCTGGTGCCCGTGGCGCTCGCCCTCGGCGCCGCCGGCCTGGGCTGGATCTTCACCCACCCCGGCCCGCGCGGCTACGACCTGAACGACATCCACCTCGGCAACGCGCTCTGGTCGGCGGCGTTCATCCTGGTGGCGATCGGCCGCGCCCCGGCCGAGGCGGCCTGGGTCGACCGCGTCCCCCTGCTGAGCCGGGCGGTCACCGTGCTGAACCGTCGGGCGCTGACCGTCTACCTGTGGCACATGCCGTTCGTGGTGGCGCTCACCCCGCTGGTCGGTCTGGTCGGCTGGACCCCGCGCGACCCGCTCGGCCTGGCGATCCGGGTGGTGCTGGTGTTCGCGCTGGTCGGCGTGGTCACCCTGCTGGTCGGCTGGGTCGAGGACGTGGCGGCCCGGCGTACGCCGGAGCTGGTCCCCGGCCGGCCCCGGCCGGCCCTGGCCGAGCGGGCGGCCGCCGTGCCGGCCAGCCCCGCGCCCGCCGGAGCGGAGAGCGAGCTGGCGGCGGCCGGGGTGGCCCGCCCGACCGCCCCGCGCCGGGTTCCCGAGCCCCGGCGCGCCGGCGACCGGTCCGGCACCGAACTCGGCGCCGGCTGACCGTCGCGCCGAGGGTCCTCGGGGTGGCTCAGCGTCGGGTGATCGTCACGTTGCCGCTGCCGGTGCTGGCGTCCAGCAGCAGGGCGGCGCCCGGGTCGTCGACCACGCCGAGGTCCCGGTCGCCCGAGCCGGTGCTGGTCCGCACCCGGTACCGGCCGTCCGGCACGGTCAGCTCGACGTCGCCGCTGGCGGCGTGCACTCGGGCCGACGCCGGCTGGGCCAGCTCGGCCGTCACGTTGCCGGAGGACGTCTCGGCGTCCACCCCGGCGGCGAGCCGCTGCGCGGTGATGTCGCCGGAGGCGGCGCGCAGCCGCACCGCACCGGCCGCGTCGATCACGTCGATGTTCCCGGAGCCGGTCTCGGCGCGGACGTCGCCGGTTGCCCCGCGGACCGAGACGTTGCCCGAGCCGAGCGTGAACTCCACCGCGCCGACCCGGCTCAGCTCGACGTCCCCGGAGCCGGTCTCGCCGCGTACCGCCACGCCCTCCGGGGCGGAGATCTCCCAGGAGACGCTGCAGCGGGGGCCGCATTCGGTGCGCAGCACCAGTTCGTCGCCGTTGATCTCGTATCGTGTGTCCGGCTGCCCGCCCTGGTAGCGGACCACCCGCTTGATGCGTACCTGGGGGGCGGAGCCGGCGGCGCGGACGGTGACGTCGCCCGAGCCCGGCTCCACGGTGATCCGGGTGATCTTCACCGCCTCGGTGTTGTCGTAGTCGAGCCGGCGGAACGAGATGGTGTCACACCCGCAGAGGAGGATCAGGGAGGCCGCCGCGGCGGCGGCGACGGTCCGGTGCACAGCCATGGTCAGCACGCTACGGGCGACTTCAGGGGCGGCACATCCGGGTTCGACCGCCGATCCACCCCGAACCGACCCTGAGATCGCACCCCGAGGGAGAATGACCCGATGGCCGGGTACCGCCGACAGCTCTACCGCGACGACGCGGTGGTGCTGCGCGTGCAGAAGCTGGGCGAGTCCGACCGGATCATCACCCTGCTCACCCGCCGGCACGGCCGGCTGCGCGCGGTGGCCCGGGGCGTCCGGCGCACCAGCAGCCGGTTCGGCGCCCGGCTGGAGCCGTTCGGGCACGTGGACCTCCAGCTCGCCGGCGACCCCACGGGCAACCTGGGCAGCTCGCTGCACACCGTCAGCCAGGTCGAGGGGATCGACCTCTACGGCAAACGGTTCCTCGGCGACTACCCGCGCTACACGGCGGCCAGCGCGATCGCCGAGACCGCGGAACGGCTCACCCCGGTCGAGCGGGAGCCGTCGCTGCGGTTGTTCCAGCTCACCCTCGGCGCGCTGCGCTCACTGGCCGGTGGCGAGCACGCCACCACCCTGGTGCTGGATGCCTACCTGCTGCGCGGGATGGCGTTCGCCGGCTGGGCGCCGGCGCTGGCCGCCTGCGCCGTCTGCGGCACCCCGGGGCGGCACCGCGCGTTCTCCGTGCCGGCCGGGGGAGCGGTCTGCCCGGACTGCCGGCCGCCCGGCGCCGCACACCCCGCCCCGGCCACCATCGCGCTGATGTCCGCGCTGACCACCGGCGACTGGGCGTACGCCGACGCCACCGAGACCGGCGTACGCCGGGAGTGCAGTGGCCTGGTCGCGGCGCACCTCCAGTGGCACCTGGAGCGCGCGCTACGCTCGCTGCCGCTGGTCGACCGGGGTGCCCCGGCGTCCGGCACGGTCCCACCGCCGAGCGGCACGGGGCCGGGCGCGGTCCCGCCGGCCAGCGGCGTCGGGCCCGCCGCCGCTGGTGTGAACAGGGAGAAGACCGAGTGATCCGATCGATGAGGGCCGTCCGGCGCGAGCCGGTGCCACCGACTCCACACCCGTCCGGGGCCCGGCCGCCGGCGCTGCCGACGGAGGCCCTGCCGAAGCACGTCGCCATCGTCATGGACGGCAACGGCCGCTGGGCCAAGGAGCGCGGGCTGACCCGGACCAAGGGTCACGAGCAGGGGGAATACAGCCTCTTCGACACCATCGAGGGTGCGATCGAGCTGGGCATCCCCTACCTGTCGGCGTACGCGTTCTCCACCGAGAACTGGCGGCGCTCACCGGACGAGGTCCGCTTCCTGATGGGTTTCAACCGGGACGTCATCCGCCGCCGCCGGGACCAGCTCGTCGACCTGGGCGTCCGGGTGGTCTGGTCGGGCCGGGCCGGGCGACTCTGGAAGAGCGTCATTTCCGAGCTGCAGACCGCCGAGGAGATGTCCCGGGGCAACTCGACGCTGACCCTGCAGTTCTGCGTCAACTACGGCGGCCAGGCGGAGATCGCCGACGCCGCCGCCGCGATCGCCCGTGACGTGGCCGCCGGCCGGCTCGACCCGGGCAAGGTCAACGAGAAGACCGTCGCGAAGTACCTCTACCACCCCGAAGTCCCCGAGGTGGACCTCTTCCTGCGTCCCTCCGGGGAGCAGCGCACCTCCAACTTCCTGCTCTGGCAGAGCGCGTACGCCGAGCTGGTGTTCCTCGACACCCTCTGGCCGGACTTCGACCGGCGCCACCTCTGGTACGCCTGCGAGCTCTACGCGCAGCGGGACCGCCGGTTCGGCGGCGCCTTGCCCAACCCGGTCGCCCCCGCAGTCTGAGCTCACGCTTACCGCCGCGGCCGATGGGGTACCAACCGGACAGCAGCCGATCGCGGAGGTGAACCAACATGCTGCAGAAGCGGATCGCCCAGTGGGCACTCATGGCGGTCGCCGTGCCGCTGGCGGCGGCCGGTGCACGCCGGCTGAGCCACTCCCTGGAGGCCCGTCGCGGCCCGACCGGAGTGAGCCGACTCCTCACCAGAGGCGCCGACCTGCTGCGGCCGCAGAAAACGCGGCGTCGTCGGTTCTGGTGACGACCAACGTCGACGCCGTCCCCCACCCGGGCGGCGTCGACGCGTTTCCGGTGGGCGGCGCGGCCTCGGCGCATACCATCGGCGCGAGGGCGCGCCGCCCGGTCGCGTCCGGCCACGGGGGTGGGCATGCGGGATCTCCGGTACGAGATGACGGCCGCGCTGGCCGGCGCGGGCCTGGTTGACGCCGCGCACCGGGAACGGGTCGCGGACCTCTGCGCCGGCGTCGCCGAGCGGTACTGCGCCGAGCTCGGGCACACGCCGGCCGTCCGCTCCGGCGAGATCGCCGAGCTGGCACAGGGCGAACCGGCCGCGGACTGGGCGCCGACTCCTGCCGACGACTCCAGCTCGGCGCGTTTGGCGCCGCGCGGCGACCTGGAGCCGTCGTCGGACGCCGCTGAACGGGCCTGGTGAGCGACGCCACGGGAGGCGGCATGCCGCGGTGTCTCGAGCGACGAACGCGACCTGCGGCACATCGAGTGGATCAGGCTGCGCTCAGGCCGCCACTTCGGAGCGGTTCCCGGCCCACAGGGTGTGGAACGTGCCGTCCCGATCCACCCGGTGGTAGGTGTGCGCCCCGAAGTTGTCCCGCAGCCCCTGGATCAGCGCCGCCGGCAGCCGTTCCGCGCGCAGGGCGTCGAACCAGGCCAGCGACGACGAGAAGGCCGGGGTCGGCACGCCCGCCCGGGCCGCGTCGGCCACCACCCGCCGCCAGGCCGGGATCCCGGCGCTGACCCGGTCGGCGAACCACGGCGCCACCAGCAGCGTCGACAGCTCCGGCTGCCCGTCGTACGCCTCCCGGATCCGGTCCAGGAAGCGGGCCCGGATGATGCAGCCGCCCCGCCAGATGGTCGCGGTGCCGCCCAGGTCGATGCCCCAGTCGTACTCCCGGCTGCCGGCCCGGATGTGGTCGAAGCCCTGCGCGTACGCGACGATCTTGCTGGCCAGCAGCGCGCGCCGGACGTCCTCGACGAAGGTCTCCCCGTCGTCGACCGACCACTTTGCGCCCGCGTCGGGGAAGGCCCGGCGGGCGGCGGCCCGCTGGTCGGCGTGGCCGGACAGCGACCGGGCGAAGGTGGCCTCGGCGATGCCGGTGATCGGGACGCCGAGGTCGAGCGCGCTCTGCACGGTCCACCGCCCGGTGCCCTTCTGCTCGGCCTGGTCGAGCACCACGTCGACGAAGGCCCGGCCGCTCGCCGCGTCGGTGTGCGCCAGCACGTCGGCGGTGATCTCGATGAGGAACGACTCCAGCTCGCCCGTGTTCCACTCGCGGAAGATCTCCGCGATCTCCGCCGGGCTCGCCGACAGGCCCGCCCGCAGCAGGTCGTACGCCTCGGCGATGAGCTGCATGTCGGCGTACTCGATGCCGTTGTGGACCATCTTGACGAAGTGGCCGGCGCCGTCCGGGCCGATGTGCCGGCAGCACGGGGTGCCGTCCACGTGCGCGGAGATCTTCTCGAAGATCGGACCGAGCTTCCGGTAGGACTCGGCCGAGCCGCCCGGCATGATGCTCGGGCCGTGCAGCGCGCCCTCCTCGCCGCCGGAGACGCCGGTGCCGACGAAGTGCAGCCCGTGCCCGCGCAGCGCCTCCTCCCGCCGCCGGGTGTCGGCGAAGTGGGCGTTGCCGCAGTCGACGACGATGTCCCCCGCCTCGAGCAGGGGAACCAGCTCGTCGATCACCGCGTCGGTCGGCGCGCCCGCCTTCACCATGACGATCACGGCGCGCGGGCGCTCCAGCGAGGCGACGAAGTCGGCCAGCGACTCCGCCGGCACGAACCGGCCCTCGTCGCCGTGCTCGGCGATCAGGCTGCGGGTGCGCTGCGGCGAGCGGTTGTGGACCGCCACGGTGAAGCCGTTGCGGGCCAGGTTCCGGGCCAGGTTGCGGCCCATCACCGCCAGGCCGGTCACGCCGATCTGCGCCGTCGCCTGCTCTGCCATGCGTACCGCCACCTCTCGTCGGGCTGCCCGTCCTGCGACGGTATCGCGGTCGATGCGAGCGCGGGCGGGGACGCCGACCGCGGGTGAGGACCCGGTCGCGGTCCGTCCTCAGCCCTCCGCGAGGCGGGCCTCCACGTGGGCGACCTTCGCGGTCATCGCGTCGGTGACGCCGAGCGTGCCGGTAAATCGGGTGCACGGTGCGGCGACGGTCGGTTAGCATGCCGTCATGCGTAACTGACGCCCTTCTTCCGAGCCCTGGTCCGCCGCCGTTCGCGCCGCGGATCCGTCCCGCTCCGGGCGTCCGCATCCGCACCGCCGTTGTCGCGGTGGCTTTCCTGTCGGACCTGCCGGGGCTTGCCCGCTCGCCGCGCCCACCCGGCGCCCCGACAGTCAGGAGGCAGCGTATGCCCGCCAAGCGCAGTCCGAAGAAATCCCGTAAGCCCGCGTCGACGCCGTCCCTGGTGGACGTGACCCCACCGGACCTCGACGCGCTGGCGGTGGCGCCCCCGGCACCGGTGGCCCTGCCGGGTCGGGCCGACACCCCGCCAGCGCCGAAGGCCGGCCCGCCGGTCGGCCGGGCGCCCCGTGCCGCCGGGCGCAGCCAACGCGCCGGCCAGACCCGGTTCTACGCCTTCCGGCGGAGCTGAGGCCCGGGCGGGCCACATGTCACCGCCACCTCGCCGATGTTGCGGTGTCCCGGCTGCCCGGATGCCGCGAGTTCGCCGAAGCGGCGGTGACAAGCGGCCCGCACCGGCCGGTCCGGGGCGGGGCGGCACAAGCCGTCCCGCCCCGCTCCCGCGGCTCAGGCCGCAGCGGTCGCCGGGGTCGCCGTCCCGGTCGGCGCCTCGGCGGCACGCGACCGCTCGACGCCGAGGGCCAGGCCGACGAAGCCGGCCACCATCAGCACGCTCACCGCCACCTTGACCGGGACGCCGGTGCCGACCAGGTCCAGCACCTGTCCGGCGGTGAGGACCAGCGGCACCCAGAGCGCCACCAGCCGGGCGCGCCAGGCGCCGAAGGCGAGCACCAGGAGGCCGACCAGCCAGCCGAGCAGCCACACCGCGAACGAGGCCATCACGAACGGGTCCCCGTCGATGGCGGTGGTCACCGGCCGAGCGGTGTCGGCTTCGACGCCGCCGCCGGCCAGGGCCCCGAAGAAGGCGTTGTACTGCCACAGGTGGACGGTGGAGAAGTAGAGCCCGAGAAGGCTCGCCGCGCCGCCGACGGTGGCCACCACCGGCTTGCGCCGGCCCAGGGTAGCGGCCAGCCCGAGCATCGCCGGCAGCAGCAGCAGGTGGGCCAGGGCGAACAGGACGGTCTCCACCCGCCAGGCGCCCAGGTGCCCGGCGGCCACCGTGACGTTGTCGGCGGTGTCGGCCACGTCGTCAGGGAACATCACCCAGTAGAAGGCGTTCGCGGCGCCGTACATTACGCCGCCGGTGAGCAGAGCGCCCGCCGTGAGCCGCCGGCTCCGCCGCCGCCCGGTGCTGTCGTCCATCAGTGTCTCCTTCCGAAGTCGTGGCAGGGACGCTAGGAGCAGCACCGGGGCCGGGTCGTCGGCGCGGAAGTTGATCCGCGGGTGGAGCTCCGGCCGCCCTCGCTACACCCGTGGGTGGACGCGGAAGGGCGGCCGCCGTCGCTACCCTTCCGGCATGTCAGCCACCCCCGCCGTCCAGGCCCGGTGGCGCGAGGTGGCCACCTCGCTCGCCGGTGCCGCGTTACTCGCGTTCGGCCTGGCCGAGCTCTACGTCCCGCTGGCGGGCTACGTGGAGGGGGAGGGTCCGGACCTCGCCACGCTCTCCGCCGGTTGGCTCGCCGTCCTGACCGTGCTGCTGGTCGGCTACTGCCTCGCGGTGGCCGGCTGCACGGCGTACCCCCGGGCGGCGGCCGTCCTCGCCGGCACCTGCTTCACCGCGCAGAGCTTCACGCCGGTCCTGCCGGAGTGGCCGGTGGTGCCACTGCTGGCGTTGCTCGCCGCGGCCTTCGGCTGTGTCGCCGTGGGCGGCCGGGCTGCCTTCACGGTCGCCGCGGTCAGCTATTTTCTCCCGCTCGGGATCGAGAACGCGGTGGCCGGCGACTCCGACTGGGTGTTCATCCTGTTCGTCGGGCTCGCCGTGCTCGGCCCCGGTTACGCCGTGCGGATGCGGCGGGCGCAGGCGGCCCGGCTGGTGGCGCTGGCCGCCGAGCGGGAGGCCGCCGCCCGGACGGACGAGCGGCTGCGGGTGGCCCGGGAACTGCACGACATCGTCTCGCACGGGGTCTCGGTGATGGTGCTGCAGGCCGCCGCGGCGCAGGCTGTGCTCGACTCGGACGCGGCGCAGGCCCGCACGTCCCTCGACGCCGTGCAGGATGTCGGGCGTGAGGTGGTCACCGAGCTGCGCCGGCTACTCGTCATCCTCCGCGGCGCCGAGCCGGCCCCGGAGGCGCTGCCCTCGCTACGCCGGCTCGAACCGTTGACCGCCGGGGTACGCCTCGCCGGCGGGCAGGTCGACGTGGATGTCACAGGCGACCTCGACATGATCCCGGCCGCCGCCGATGTCAGCGGGTACCGGATCCTCCAGGAGGCGCTGACCAACGCCGCCCGGCACGCGGCGGGCGCGGCGGTCCGCGTCTCGATCGAGGTGACCGGCGACGCCCTCCGGCTGGAGGTGACCGACGACGGCACCGGCCGGGCCCGGCGGAGCGCCGGCACCGGGCACGGCTTGACCGGCATCCGCGAGCGGGTGGAGCTGTTCGGCGGCACGGTCACCGCCGGCCCGCGCCCGCAGGGCGGCTTCGACGTACGCGTCGAGCTGCCCTTCGACGCCGAGGCGTCGGTCGGCACGCTCACCACGACGGGAGTCATCGAATGACCCGGGTTCTCATCGCCGACGACGAGGCGTTGGTGCGGGGCGGCCTCCGGCTGATCCTCACCGCGCAACCCGACCTCGAGGTCGTCGCCGATGCGGCCGACGGTGAGGAAGCCATCCAGCTCGCGAACCGGTTCGCACCCGACGTGGTGCTGATGGACATCCACATGGCGCCCACGGACGGGATCGCCGCGACCGAGCGGATCCTGGCCGCGCGTGGCGAGACCCGGATCATCATGCTGACCACCTTCGATCTCGACGAGTATGTGTACCGGGCGCTGCGCGCCGGCGCCTCCGGCTTCATGCTCAAGACCACTCCGCCTGGGGAACTGGCCGAGGCGGTGCGGACGGCGGCCCGCGGCGACGCCCTGCTCTCCCCGTCGATCACCCGGCGCCTGATCGACCACTACACCGCGACGGCGTCGGTGGCCGGCCACCCGGGCCTGGCGGAGCTGACCGCCCGGGAGACCGAGGTGTTGCGGATGATGGCTCTCGGCCTGTCCAACCAGGAGATCGCCGGCCAACTCTTCGTCGGCGAGGCGACCGTGAAGACGCACGTGAACCGCATCTTTGCCAAGCTCGGAGTGCGGGACCGGGTGCAGGCGGTCGTGCTGGCGTACCAGAGCGGCGTGGCGCAGCTCCGGCGGTAGCGGACGTGGTCAGCCAATCAGGGGGCGGAACGTGTCGAGCGCGACGCTGACCGCGAGCGCCGCGCCGGCCAGCACCGCCGCGCCGGCGACCAGCAGCCCGTCCGCCCGGGTGAAGCGCTGCCGCCGGGCGACCGTACGCGGGATGCCGGCGTCGAAGCCGCGGGCGTCCATCGCGACCGCCAGTCGGGTGCCCCGGCGGATCGCCCCGACCAGCAGGGCGAACGCCGTCGACACGAAGAGCCGCACCTTGGCGACCGGGTTGCGGCCGGCGTCCACGCCGCGGGCCCGCCGGGCCATGCTGATCATCCGCCACTCCTGTTCGAGCAGCGGTACCAGCCGGAACGCAGCCAGCGCGCCGATGGCGAACCGGGCCGGGGCCTTCGCGTTCTGGATCAACGCGTCGGCCAGGTCGGTCGGGTCGGTGGTGGCGAAGACGATCACCCCGGGCAGCGCCACCGCGAGCATTCGCAGGACCAGGCCGAGCGCGGTGAGCAGCACCCCTTCGGTCACCAGGATCGGGCCGGCCTCGACCAGCACCCGGCCGGACCGGTCGGCGGCGAAGAGCACCAGGGTGACCAGGATGCCGCCGGCGCTGGCCAGCAGCGGCCAGGCCCGCCGGGCCAGCATCCGGTAGCGGATGCCGAACAGCGGCAGCACCACCAGTTCGATGGCGATGGCGATCGCCGGGGTCACCGGGTCCAGGGTGGCGATGAGGAGCAACGAGAAGACCAGCGCGGCGGCCAGCTTCGCCACCGGGTTGCGGCGGGCCATCGGCGCGCCGGGCCGGGCCATCGGTGCCACGCTGATCATGCGCGCTCCCCGCTACGGTTCGGGACGGTGGCGGTCATCGGCGGTCCAGGGCGACGGTGCGGTCGGCGAGCGCGGCGACGAAGTCCGGGTCGTGGGTGACCGCGACGATGCCGTGGCCGGCGTCGCGCAGCTCGGCGAAGAGGTCGACCAGTTCCGACCAGGTCCGCCGGTCCTGGCCGAAGGTGGGCTCGTCGCAGATCAGCAGGTGCGGTGCGGTGGCCAGGGCGGTCGCCACGCTCAGCCGCCGCGCCTCCCCACCCGAGAGGGTGTACGGGTTGGTCCCGGCCAGCCGGGCCAGCCGCAGCCGGTCCAGCAGCCCGTCCACGGTGGCCCGTACCGCCGCCTCGGGCTCGCCGGTCCGGCGCGGGCCGAGCGCCAGCTCGTCGTAGACGGTGCCGGTGACGAACTGGTGCTCCGGGTCCTGGAAGACCGAGCCGATCCGCCGGGCCAGCAGGGGCGCGCGCCAGCGGTGCGGGGGAGTGCCGGCGTCCTGCCCGGCCAGGGCGGTGGTGGCGGTGGTCGTACCGGTGCCGGGGCGGAGCAGGCCGCCGAGGAGCAGGGCCAGGGTGGACTTGCCGGCGCCGTTCGGGCCGAGGACGGCGAGCGCCTCGCCGGCGCGTACCTCGAGGTCGACGGGGGCCAGCCGGGGCGGCAGGCCGAGCCGGTCGGCGGTGAGCAGCCGGTCGCCCGGCGGCGCGGTGGCGTGCCGGGGCGGCACGGTGCGACCCGGCACCCAGACCCCGGCGGCGGCGAGCGCGTCGCCGTGCGCGGAAAAGACCGTGTCGGGCGGCCCGTCGGCCCGCACCCCGCCGCCGGCCTCCAGCACCACCACCCGGTCGACCAGCGGCAGCGCCTCGGCGACCCGGTGCTCGACCAGGATCAGCGTGGTGTCCGCGTCGAGCGCGTCCGCGACGGCCTGCCGGACCAGCGCGGCGCCGGCCGGGTCGAGGTTGGCGGTGGGCTCGTCGAGCAGCAGCAGCCCGGGCCGCGGGGCGAGCACCCCGGCGAGGGCGAGCCGCTGCTGCTCGCCGCCGGAGAGCGCCGCGGTGGGCCGGTCCCGGTGGTACGGGAAGCCGACCCGGCGCAGTGCCTCGTCCACCCGGGGCCAGATCTCCTCGGCGGGTACGCCCCGGTTCTCCAGCCCGAACGCGACGTCGTCGCCGCAGCGGGCCATCACCAGCTGGGTCTCCGGGTCCTGGAAGACGATGCCGACCCGTTCCCGGGCCTTGCGCGGGTCGAGCCCGTCGATCTCGACGGTGCCCTCCTGCTCGCCGGAGTCCTCGGGCAGCAGCCCGGCGAGCGCCGCCAGCAGGGTGCTCTTGCCCGCCCCGGACGCCCCCAGCAGCAGCACCCGCTCCCCGCGCTCGACGCGCAGGTCCACCCCGCGGACGGCCCACCCCTTCCGCCCCGCATGCCGCCACCCGAACCCCCGCAACACCACCCCACTCACACCCACACCCCTCCCACCCGTCCCCGCCCCACCCCGGCCCACCCCGTCGATCATGAGGTTGGCGGCACCTTCAGAGATCCACATCGCCGTCAACCTCATGATCAACATGATCGGATCGGGCGGTCAGACGGCGGCGCGTTCGCGGCCGGCGGGGAAGCGGTCGAGGACGCCGGTGTTCGCCAGGGCGCGGGTCAGCGCGACGCCGCCGAGGCCGGCCACGACCAGTGCGCTGACGGCGGTGATGAGGATGTACGGCAGCCGGAAGCTGCCCCACGCGGTGTCCGGGTACCAGACGAAGACGTCGTAGATCGCGGCGGCGAGGCCGGCCAGGGTGGCGGCCAGCAGCGAGACCGGGAGCCGGTAGGTGCGGTAACCGAAGAGCGCGAAGGCCAGTTCGCCCGCCGCCGCCTCCAGCGGGCCCTGCACCACCAGGGTCCAGCCCCAACTGCTGCCGAGCGCGACCGACACCAGCGCGGCGAAGGTCAGCGTGAAGAACGCGGCGCCGGGCTTGCGGACGATCAGCGCGCCGAGCACGGCCGGCACCAGCCACACGCCGTACAGCGCCGCCCGGCCGGGCAGCGGGATGGCGTCCGCCGGCCCGTTCCAGAGCAGGCCCCACGCCCAGAAGATGACGCCGAACGCCACCCCGAGCACCGAGGCGATGACGATGTCGATGGTGCGCCACCGGTTGGCGGTTGGGTGAGTCATGGTTGCTCCCAGTTCGTCGAGGGTGAACCAGGAGAAGACGCACGCCGCGTCCGGATGCCCGGACGGCGGCGCGGCTGGAGGTCGACCGAACTCCCTGCGCTGGCATTACCCAGATCAGGTTCGAGGGTCTGCGGGCACCGGCCCGCACTCTCAGCGCTGTGCGCTCCCCTGTCGGATGTGAAGTTGTCTGCGGCAGACGCTAGCACCGGTGCCCGCCGCCGGCACAGCAGGGCGAGCGGTGCCGGTCCGGCTGGGTAGGCTGCCGATCATGCGGGTGGACGCGCGAGGTCTGACGTTCGAGGTACGCACCGGCGGCCCCGAGGACGGCGCCCCGGTCCTGCTGCTGCACGGCTTCCCGCAGCACGGCGGCGAGTGGGACGAGGTGGTGCCCCTGCTGCACGCGGCCGGGCTGCGCACGTACGCGCTCGACCAGCGGGGCTACTCGCCGGGTGCCCGGCCGGCGGCGGTCGAGGCGTACCGGATCCCGGAGCTGCCGGCGGACGCGGCGGGGGTGCTCGACGCGCTCGGCGTCAAGGCCGCGCACGTGGTCGGGCACGACTGGGGCGCGATCGTGGCCTGGAGCCTGGCGGCGGTGCACCCGGAGCGGGTCCGCAGCCTCACCGCGGTCTCGGTGCCGCACCCGGCGGCGATGGCCCACGCGCTCGCCACCGACCCGCGACAGAAGGCCCGCTCCGCCTACATCACCCTGTTCCGCAAGCCCGGCAAGGCGGAGCGCGTGCTGCTCGCCCTCAACGCCGTCGCGCTGCGCCGGATGCTCGGCGGGGTGGGCGATCCCGCGCAGGTGGCCCGCTACGCCGACCCGATGTGCGAGCCGGGCGCGCTGACCGCCGCGCTGAACTGGTACCGGGCGATGACCGGGGCGGACCTGAAGGCCGTCGGGCCGGTCGGCGTGCCGACCACCTTCGTGTGGAGCGACCGGGACATCGCGATCGGCCGTGCCGCCGCCGCGGCCTGCGCACCCCATGTGACCGGCGACTACCGCTTCGTCGAGCTGCCCGGCGTCACGCACTGGATCCCGGACGAAGCGCCCGCCCCGCTGGCCGCCGCGATCCTCGCCCGGGTGGGCCGATGATCGCCGGTGCCGCACCGGCCCGGCCGCACACCCGCGCGTCGCTCGCCGCCCAGTTCCGCGCCATCGGCGTACGCCCCGGCGGGACCGTCCTGGTGCACGCGTCCCTGCGCCCGCTGGGCTTCCTCTGCGGCGGCCCGGAGGCGGTGGTGCTCGCCCTGCGCGACGTGCTCGGCCCGGCCGGGACCCTCGTGGTGCCCACCCACACGTCGGACAACAGCGACCCCGCGGGCTGGACCAACCCGCCGGTGCCGGCCGACTGCTGGCCGGTGATCCGGGACGAGCTGCCCGGCTTCGACCCGGCGGTCACGCCGAGCCGGTTCATGGGCGCCCTCGCCGAGCTGGTCCGCACCTGGCCCGGCGCGCGGCGCAGCGACCACCCGCACGTCTCGTTCGCCGCGCTGGGACCGGCGGCCGACCGGGTCGTCGCCGACCACGCGCTGGCCGACATGCTCGGCGAGGGCTCCCCGCTGGCCCGCCTCTACGAGCTGGACGCCGACGTGCTGCTGCTCGGGGTGGAGCACGACAGCAACACGTCGCTGCACCTGGCCGAGTACCGGCAGCCGGCGCCGCCCCGGCAGCGCTGCGGCGCGGCCGCGCTGACCGGCGACGGCGGCCGGGCGTGGGTGTGGTGGGACGACATCCGCCTGGACGACGACGGCTTCGCCCGGCTCGGCACCGAGCTGGAGGCCACCGGAGCGGTACGGCTCGGGCCGGTCGGCGACGGGACGGGCCGGTTGATGAGGCAGCGGGTGGCGGTCGACTTCGCGGTGGACTGGCTGGCCCGGAACCGACGGACGGAGGAATCATGACGGTGAGCGCCGAGGCGTACCTGGCGGTGGTGACCGAGACGATCGGCCGGGTGGCCGCCGGCCAGCGGGACGGGGTGGCGCGCGGCGCCGACCTGATCGCCGAGTCGCTGCGCGCCGACGGGGTGGTCCACGCGTTCGGCACCGGCCACTCGGAGGCGCTGGCGATGGAGATCGCCGGCCGGGCCGGTGGGCTGGTCCCCACCAACCGGATCGCCCTGCGCGACCTGGTCCTGTACGGGGGCGAGCCGGCCGACGTGCTCGGCCCGAAGCTGGAACGCGAGCCCGAGGTGGCGCACCGCCTCTACGAGCTGGCCCCGATCCGCCCGCAGGACGTCTTCGTGCTCGCCTCCAACTCCGGCGTGAACGGCGCGATGGTGGAGTTCGCGTCCATCGTCAAGGAACGCGGGCACGCGCTGATCGCGATCACCTCGGCGGCGCACTCCGCCCGGATGACCTCGCGCCACCCGTCCGGGCGCAAGCTCGCCGACTTCGCCGACGTGGTGCTCGACAACGGCGCCCCGTACGGCGACGCCACCCTGCCGCTGCCCGGCGGTGGCGCGGTCGGTGCGGTCTCCTCGATCACGGCCGCACTGCTGGCGCAGCAGCTCGTGGCGGAGGTGGTGGCCCGGCTGCTGGCGGCGGGGGAGCGGCCCCCGGTCTACCTGTCGGCGAACATCACCGGCGGCGACGAGCACAACGCCGAGCTGGAGGCCCGGTACGCGGGCCGGATCCGCCGGGGGGCGTGAGCGCGAGGAGTGAGCCGGGTTTGCGAGCCCCGCAGTCGCGAACTGAGGAGGCATCGTGAGTCCCGCAGTCGTGAACGCGGGGCGGCATGGTGAACCGGTTTCGCGACGGTGCGGACCGGGCACCGGCGGTACTGCCGACGGATGCTTCCGCCGGCAGTACCGTCATCCCTGGAGGTAGCGCGTGTCCAAGGAAACCGAGAAGCAGCGGTGGCAGCGCAACTTCGCCGACCTGCTCCAGGAGCTGCGGGTGGCGCAGACCGGCGTGCAGATCCTCTTCGCCTTCCTGCTCACCCTGCCGTTCAGCAGCGGTTTCACCCGGACCACCAACTTCCAGAAGGACACCTACATCGTCGCTTTGCTGGCCGCCGCCGCAGCCACCGCGATGATCATCTCGCCGGTCGCCTTCCACCGGGCGCTGTTCCGGCAGGGCCGCAAGCCGGAGCTGGTCCGGTTCGCCCACCGGGTGGCCATCGGCGGCCTGGCCTTCATGCTGATCTCGATGGTCAGTGCGGTCCTGCTGATCACCGACTTCGTGCTGGGTCGGCTGGCGGCCCTGGTGCTGACCGCGGTCACCGGGGCGTGGTTCCTGACCTTCTGGCTGGTCCTGCCGCTCGCCGCCCGGCGCAACTGGGGCGACGACATCGACGACGAGGACGACAACCTGCGGGTGATGCCCGGCGACTGACCGCGCCGATCCCGCCAAATCGGACGTGCACCGAACGCTACCCCTGGGTAACAACCGGGGGTAGCGTCGTTTTCGTCGCGCACGTCGACGCAGCCGGACCGAGGTCTCCAGGAGGCAGCCGTGACCACGACACAGAACAGCCGACCCGATCCCGCCGGCCCCGGCGGCCCGACCGGCCGGGTGGCCCCGATCGACGACACCGATCCGCCGGCCGCCGCCGGCGACCGGGTGGACGGGGTGGGGCCGCTGCCCACCGAGGCCGGCCAGGTCTCCGAGAAGGAGGCCCGCGAGGTCGCGGAGGCGGCCCGCGAAGCGGCCTGGGACCGGCCCAGCTTCGGCAAGGAACTCTTCCTCGGCCGGTTCCGCCTCGACCTGATCAGTCCGTGGCCGCACGCGAAGCCGGAGGACGTGGCGCGGGCCGAGGAGTTCCTCGGCGCGTTCGGGGCGTACCTGGACGCCGAGGTGGACGGTGCGGCGATCGAGCGGGACGCGCGCATCCCGGACGAGGTGTTCCACGGGCTGGCCCGGCTGGGCGCCTTCGGCATGAAGATCGACCGGAAGTACGGCGGCCTCGGGCTGAGCAACCTGCACTACTGCCGGGCGCTGATGCGGGCCGGCTCGGTCAACCCGGCGATCAGCGCGCTGCTCTCCGCGCACCAGTCGATCGGCGTGCCGCAGCCGCTGAAGATGTTCGGCACCCCCGAGCAGAAGCAGCGCTTCCTGCCCCGGCTGGCCGCCGGTGAGGTGTCCGCGTTCCTGCTCACCGAGCCGGACGTCGGCTCCGACCCGGCGCGGCTGGCGACCACCGCCGAACCGACCGAGGACGGTACGGGTTACCGGCTCAACGGGGTGAAGCTGTGGGCCACCAACGGCACGGTCGCCACCCTGCTGGTGGTGATGGCCCGGGTGCCGGCGGCCGAGGGGCGGCGCGGCGGCATCACCGCCTTCGTGGTGGAGGGCGACAGCGAGGGCATCACGGTCGAGCGGCGCAACGCCTTCGTGGGCCTGCGCGGCCTGGAGAACAGCCTCACCCGGTTCCACGACGTGTTCGTGCCGAAGGAGAACGTGATCGGCGGCGAGGGCAAGGGCCTGAAGATCGCCCTGACCACGCTGAACACCGGGCGGCTGTCGCTGCCGGCCATGTGCGTCGGCGCCGGCAAGTGGTCGCTGAACGTGGCCCGGGAGTGGGCCGCCGACCGGGTCCAGTGGGGCCGGCCGGTCGGCGAGCACGAGGCGGTGGCCAAGAAACTGGCCTTCATCGCCGCCACCACGTACGGCATGGAGAGCATGCTCGACCTCTGCTGCCTGCTCGCCGACGACGACCGCAACGACATCCGGATCGAGGCGGCGCTGGTGAAGCTCTACGCCAGCGAGATGGCCTGGAAGATCGCCGACGAGCTGATCCAGATCCGGGGTGGCCGCGGCTACGAGACGGCCGAGTCCCTGGCCGCCCGGGGCGAACGGCCGGCCGCGGTCGAGCAGTTGCTGCGCGACCTGCGGATCAACCGGATCTTCGAGGGCTCCACCGAGATCATGCACCTGTTGATCGCCCGCGAGGCGGTCGACGCGCACCTCTCGGTGGCCGGCGACATCATCGACCCCGACGCCGGGCTGGGCCGCAAGGCGAAGGCGGGTGCCCGGGCCGGCGTCTTCTACGCGAAGTGGCTGCCCACCCTCGCCGTCGGCCGGGGCCAGGCACCCCGGGCGTACGCCGAGTTCGGCCCGCTCGCCGGCCACCTGCGACACGTCGAGCGTGCCTCCCGCAAGCTGGCCCGCGCCACCTTCTACGCGATGTCCCGCTGGCAGGGGAAGATGGAGCGCAAGCAGGCGTTCCTCGGCCGGGTGGTGGACATCGGCGCGGAGCTGTTCGCGATGGCCGCGGTCTGCGTACGGGCCACTGCCGAGCGGGCGGAGCACCCGGAGCACGTCGAGCTGGCCGACCTGTTCTGCCGGCAGGCCCGGCTGCGTGTCGACGAGCTGTTCACCGGGCTGTGGTCCAACACCGACTCGGTTGACGTGGCGGCCGCGAAGCGGATCCTCGCCGGCCGGTACGCCGCCCTGGAGGAGGGCGTCGTGACTCCGCCGGCCGACCGGCCCTGGGTGGCCCGCTGGCAGCCTGGCCCGTCCACCGCCGAGGATGTCCGCCGCCGCATCCCACCCGCCGGCTGACCGCGCCACGCACCCGCGCGATGGGTCAGATTCACGGAAAGTGTGGCCTCGCCGCCCCGCGAGACCACACTTTCCGTGAATCTGCGCGCACCCGGGGCCCGGCCCGGGCGAGGTGCGGCGGCGGGTGGCGGGTCAGCTGGCGGCGATCGCCCAGGCCAGCACGCCGGCCAGGATGAGCCCGTTCAACGCGGCCAGCACCAGGTACGCGGCCGGCGGGATCTTGCGGCCCTTGCGGACGTAGCTCACCAGGACGCCCGCGTACGCCAGCAGCAGCACGGCGACGGCGATCAGGAAGTACAGCACCGCAATACCCTACCGGCCGGCCCGCAGGCCGAGTCTGCGCAGCTCCAGTGCGGCGAGCGCGTCGACGGTCGCGTCGTCGCCGCGGCGCCACGCCTCGGCCGCGTCGGGCGCGATCCGGGCCAGCCGACCGAGCGGCTGGCCGGCGAGCGCGCGCAGCGCCAGCAGGTCCCGGCCGCCGGGGGCGGCGGCGAGCGCCTGCGCCGCGCCGGCCCGGCGCATCCAGCGCACCCGCAGCGGCAGCCAGCCGAAGAGCACGAGCCCGAGCGGGAAGACCAGCACCGCGATGCTCAGTCCGAGGGCCAGCTGGCCGACCAGTTCCTGCTGGTCGCGGCCGGCCTCGGCGACCGCGCGGGCGGCCTCGGCGGCCTTGGTGAACGGGGCGGTCAGCTCGTCGCCGACCAGCGGGACCCGGCCGACCTTGCCGCCGGCGTCGGCCAGGTTGTCGGCGAGGCCTCCGCCGGCCCCCTCCAGCTTCTGTCCGGGTACGGCCAGCTTCTCGATCAGGTCGTGCAGCCACAGCGCGAAGCGGATCGCCGCGTACACCCAGACGACCACGAGCAGATCGGTGAGGAGCTGGCGGAGGGCGGTCGGAAAACGGTCGGCGTAGATCTTCACGCCGGACAGCGTGCCACGGCTCAACGGTGCCGGCACGGGCGGATTTCTCAGCCGGCGCAGGCCGGGCAGGTGCCGAAGATCTCCAGGGTGTGGCTGACCTCGGCGTAACCGTGCTCGGCGGCGACCCGGTCCGCCCAGCGCTCCACCGCCGGCCCGGCCACCTCCACCGTCCGGCCGCAGGCCCGGCAGACCAGGTGGTGGTGATGGCCCTCGCTGCACCGGCGATAGAGGTGCTCGCCGCCGGGCGGACGCATCACGTCGATCTCCCCGGCGTCGGCGAGCCCCTGCAACGTCCGGTAGACGGTGGTGAGGCCGATCCGCTCGCCCCGCTCACGCAGCATCGCGTACAGGTCCTGGGCGCTGTGGAAGCCCGCCACCTCCGCCAGCAGCGCGCTCACCGCGGTCCGCTGGCGGGTGTTTCTCAGCGCCCCTTCGGTCATGCCGCCACCCGGTGGTCGGCGCGGGCGCTGGTGGTCCGCGCGGTCATGCCGGCCCCTCCCCGGCGTGGCTGACCGCGTCCGCCACGATGTGCGCGACGTGCTCGTCCACCAGGGCGTACGCGATCTCCCGGCCGCGCCGGGAGCCGCGGACCACCCCGGCACCGCGCAGCACCCGCAGATGCTGGGAGACCAGCGGCTGCGGGGCGCCGAGCTTCTCCACCAGTTCGTGCACGCAGCGCTCACCCTGGGCCAACTCGCTCACGATCGCCAGCCGGATGGGTGCCGACAGGGCGCGCAGCAGGTCACCCGCACCCTCGAAGGCGTCGTATCCGTGCGTGGTGGTCACCCCGTAACGGTAACCAATCCCAGCTGCACCGGCCCGGACGGGCTCACCGCAGCACCACCTCGTGCTCGTGCGGCTCGACGGCCGGCGCGCCGGCCGGCCGGGCCCGCCGGCGCAGCGCCCGCCAGCCGGCCGCGACGAGCGCGACCACCAGGAACGAGCCGATGGCCAGCAGCACCACCGAGGCGCCGGGCGCGGTGTCGGCGGTGGCGGCCACCCAGACCCCGGCCCCGGCCGCGAAGAGCCCCAGCGCCATCGCCGCCGTCATGGTGCTCCGGAACCCCCGCGTCACCTGCTGGGCGGTGGCCACCGGCACCACCATCAGGGCGCTGATCAGCAGCACCCCGACGGCCCGCATGGCGATGGTCACGGTCACCGCGGTGGTCACCGCGAGCAGCAGGTTGAGCGCCCGGACCGGCAGGCCGGAGACGCGGGCGTACTCCTCGTCGTGGCAGACCGCGAAGAGCACCGGGCGCAGCGCCAGCATGGCCACCAGGATCGCCACGCCGAGCACCAGGATGGTGATCAGGTCGCCCGGCGACGTCGTGGTCAGCGACCCGAAGAGGTAAGAGTTCAGCGACGCGCTGCTGGCGTCGGAGAGCCCGACCAGCAGCACGCCGCCGGCGATGCCGCCGTAGAAGAGCAGCGCCAGGGCCAGGTCCCCGGAGGTACGGCCGCGCGCGCGGACCAGCTCGATGGCGATCGCGCCCAACGTCGCCGTGATCACCGCCACCAGCACGGGGGAGCGGTTGAGCAGCAGGCCGGCACCCACGCCGGTGAGCGCCACGTGGCCGATGCCGTCGCCGATCAGCGCCAGCCGCCGCTGCACCAGGTAGATCCCGAGCGCCGGGGCGGCCAGCCCGATGACCAGCGCGCCGACCAGGGCGCGCAGCATGAAGTCGTACTGGAAGAGGTCCATGTCACATGCTCCACAGCCCGGCGGGCTCCTCGTCGCAGTGCGGGTGCACGTGCTCGTGGTCGGGGTCCGCGTGGTGGCCGGCCGGTTCCGGCACCGCGCCGTCGTGGGCGATCCCGCCCTCGTGGACCACCACCGCCCGGCTGATCAGCGGGCGCAGCGGCCCCAGCTCGTGGGCGACCAGGAGCACTGTGCCGCCGCCGTGGACGAAACCGCGCAGCGCCCCGGCGAACGCCTCCTGGCTGGTCGCGTCCACCCCGGCGGTCGGCTCGTCGAGCACCAGCAGCTCCGGCCGGCCGGCGAGCGCCCGGGCGATCAGGGTGCGCTGCTGCTGGCCGCCGGAGAGGGTGGCGACCGGGTCACCCGCCCGGTCGGCGAGCCCGACCGCGCGCAGCGCCGCGGCGACCGCCTCCCGGTCGGCCCGTCCCGGTGGGCGCAGCAGGCCCCGGCGGGCCAGCCGGCCCGACGCGACCACCTCGGCCACCGTGGCCGGTACGCCGCTGCCCGCGCCGAGCCGCTGCGGGACGTACCCGATGCGGTGCCACTGCCGGAAGCGGCGTTGCGGAGTGCCGAAGAGGGCGACCGACCCGGTGCTCAGCGGGACGAGGCCGAGCACAGCGCGGATCAGGGTCGACTTGCCGGAGCCGTTGGCGCCGAGCACGGCGACCACCTCACCGGCGGCTACGGCCAGCGAGACGTCCCGCAGCACGGGGCGGCCGTCGTAGCCGACAGCGGCATGCTCGACCTGTAAGACAAGGGGTGCGGTCATGAACAGTCCAAGGCGGTGCGCAGGGTCTGGAGGTTGGCCCGCATGGCGGAGAGGTAGTCGCCCTCGGCCGGCGGGCCCTCAATCGGGTCGAGCACGGCGGTCTTCGCGCCGACCTCGCGGGCGACCGTCTCGGCCACCTTCGGGCTGACCAGCGTCTCGAAGAAGATGGTGGTGGCCCCGTGCTCCCGGGCCTCCTGTGCCACCTCAGCGAGCCGCTGCGGGGCGGGCTCGGCGTCCGGGGTGAGGCCGGTGATGCCGACCTGCTCCAGGTCGTAGCGGGCGGTCAGGTAGCCGAACGCGGTGTGGCTGGTCACGATCTCCCGGCGCGGGCAGGTCCGCAGGCCCGCGGCGTAGTCGGCGTCGAGCTTCTCCAGCGTGGCGCGCAGGGTCTTCGCCCGGGCGGTGAACTCGGCGGCCCGGCCCGGGTCGGCCTTGCCGAGCCGCTCGGCCAGCCGGTCGCCGATGGTGGCCAGCCGGGTCGGGTCGAGCCACACGTGCGGGTCCTTGCCGCCGCTCTCCTCCGCGTGCCCGGACTCGCCCTCGTGCTGGTGACCGCCGTCGGCCGCGTCACGCAGCGGCTGCACGGTGGCCACGTCGAACGCCCGGTCACCGCCGTTCTGCTGGACCGCCTCGTCGACGGCCGGCTGGAACCCGGCGAGGAAGACGATCAGCTCCGCGTCGCTGACCTGACCGACCTGGCGGGGGTTGAGCTCCAGGTCGTGCGGCTCGGCGCCGGGCTTGGTGAGGTTGGTGACCTTGACCGCGTCCCCGCCGATCTGCTCGGCGAGGAACTGGAGGGGGTAGAAGGCGGCCACCACGTCGACCCGCTCCGGGTCGCTCCCACCGCCACCGCCCTCCGAGCAGGCGGCGGCGCCAAGGGTGAGCAGGGCTGCGGTGGCTGCGGCGAGGGCGCGCGGGGCGGAGCGGACGGTCATGTGACCAACTGTCCGCGATAACGAAATTGATTGTCAAAAACGCATGATTGCATGTCAGAGCAGCTTGGCCAGGGCGACCGCGAGCAACAGCGTCAGCATCAGGAGCCGCAGCATCCGGGTCCCCGGCGTCTGCACCGGCCAGGTGACGCTCATCAGCCAGACCAGCCCCGCGGCCAGGGCGAGCAGCAGGACGCCGCCGACCGGGCCGGGCGTGAACAGGGCGACCAGCACCAGGACCAGTGTGGCCAGGAACACCGCGGTCGGGTTGAGCCGGGCGGGAAGGGGACGCTGCGTACGCTGCATGGCACAGACTCTACGAGGAGGACCCGGGTGCTGGTCACCAACCGGTTCGTGGTCGACGCCGATGTCGCGTCCGAGTTCACCGAGCGGGCGCACGCCGCGCTCGCCGCGCTCGCCGCCCGCCCCGGCTACCTGCGGGGGGAACTGCTGCGGGCGCTGGACGACCCGACGCACTGGTGCCTGGTCACCGAGTGGGAGTCGGTCGGGGCGTACCGGCGGGCGCTGGGCGGCTTCGACGTCAAGGTCACCGCCGTGCCGCTGCTGGCCCAGTCCGTCGACGAGCCCTCGGCGTACGAGACGCTGGCCAGCGCCGCGCCCGAGGGCGAGATCGTCGTCGTCGCCAGTGATCGGGCCGCAGGTCCTTACCGCTGAGGCCGGGGGCACTACCCTCTGGCGTATGACCGCTCCCGGACCGGCCGCCCCACCCCCGAATCCTGTGCCGTCCGGCGCGCCGCCGGTACCGGGCCCGCCAGCCGAGCCCGGCGTCCCCGCGCCGCCGGCGGGTCCCGGGGTCGCCCCGCCGTTCGCCGCCCCGCCCACCGAGGGGGGCCGGGCCCGGCTCTGGCTCGGTCTCGGCGTCGGCGCGCTCGCCGTGCTGCTCTGCTGCGGTGGGGGCGGCGCCGCCATCGTCGGGCTGGCGGTCAGCAACCTGCAGGCCGTCCAGGAGCAGGGCCGCGCGGTGACCGACAACTACTACCGGGCGCTGGTGCGGAAGGACTGGTCCAAGGCGTACGACCAGCTCTGCGACGACGCCCACCGGCGGGAGTCCCGGTCGGAGTTCGAGCAGCGGGCGGCCACCGAGCCGCAGATCTCCGGCTACCGGGTGGGCCAGGTCGACGCCCAGACGCTGACCGTGCCGGTGGACGTGACCCTGGCCGGCGGCAAGCGGGAGGCCCAGACGGTGACGCTGGCGACGGACCAGCAGACGGGCGCCGTGGAGGTCTGCGGGGTGAGCTGACCTGGCCCCGGCTGGGCTCGGCGGCTCCGGTGGTCGTACCGTTGTCCCGGACCGTCCGGTTCAATCCACTCACCCCCGCCGACCGCCAGCCGGCGTAGGAGGAAACATGCCAGCCGACCGTATCGACGCCGTCGTCAGCCTCGCCAAGCGCCGGGGCTTCGTCTTCCCCTCCAGTGAGATCTATGGAGGCACCCGATCGGCGTGGGACTACGGTCCGCTCGGCGTGGAGCTCAAGGAGAACGTCCGGCGGCAGTGGTGGCGGACCATGGTCCAGCAGCGCGACGACGTCGTCGGCCTGGACTCGGCGGTTATCCTGGCCCGCCAGGTCTGGGAGGCCTCCGGCCACATCGCCGAGTTCGTCGACCCGCTGACCGAGTGCCAGTCCTGCCACAAGCGGTTCCGCGCCGACCACCTGGAAGAGGCCTTCGAGGCCAAGCACGGCCGGCCGCCGACCTCGCTGTCGGAGATCAACTGCCCGAACTGCGGCAACAAGGGCACCTTCACCGAGCCGAAGATGTTCAACGGCCTGATGAAGACCTACCTGGGCCCGGTGGAGAGCGAGGAGGGCCTGCACTACCTGCGCCCGGAGACCGCCCAGGGCATCTTCGTCAACTACAAGAACGTGGAGACGGTCGCCCGCAAGAAGCCGCCGTTCGGCATCGCGCAGACCGGCAAGTCGTTCCGCAACGAGATCACCCCCGGCAACTTCATCTTCCGGACCCGCGAGTTCGAGCAGATGGAGATGGAGTTCTTCGTCGAGCCGGGCACCGACGAGCAGTGGCACGAGTACTGGCTCCAGGAGCGCTGGAACTGGTACCTCGACCTCGGCCTGTCGGAGCAGAACCTGCGCTTCTACGAGCACCCCAAGGAGAAGCTCTCCCACTACTCGAAGCGCACGGTCGACATCGAGTACCGGTTCCAGTTCGGCGGCAGCGAGTTCGCCGAGCTGGAAGGCATCGCCAACCGCACCGACTTCGACCTGTCGACGCACAGCAAGCACTCCGGCGTCGACCTGTCGTACTTCGACCAGAGCAAGGGTGAGCGCTGGATCCCGTACGTGATCGAGCCGGCCGCCGGCCTGACCCGTGCCGTGCTCGCCTTCCTGCTCGAGGCGTACGACGAGGACGAGGCCCCGAACACCAAGGGCGGCGTGGACAAGCGCACCGTCATGCGCTTCGACCCGCGGCTGTCCCCGGTCAAGGTGGCGGTGCTCCCGCTGTCCCGCAACGAGGCGCTCTCGCCGAAGGCTCGGGGCCTCGCCGCGGACCTGCGCAAGCGCTGGGTGGTCGAGTTCGACGACTCGCAGGCGATCGGCCGCCGGTACCGCCGCCAGGACGAGATCGGCACGCCGTTCTGCGTCACGGTCGACTTCGACACCCTCGAGGACAACGCGGTGACCGTCCGGAACCGGGACACCATGGCCCAGGAGCGCATCTCGCTGGACCAGGTCGAGCGCTACCTGATCGAGCGCCTGCCCGGCTGCTGAGCTGGTCACGGGGCCCCGGCCGCGCCGGCCGGGGCCCCGTACACTTGTCCGGTGACCGCCCCGACCCTGCCCGCGCTGCGCCCGTTGACCCTCGGGCCGCACCAGGTGTGGCCGCCGGTGGTGCTCGCGCCGATGGCCGGGATCACCAACGTCGGCTTCCGCCGGCTGTGCCGGGAGCAGGGCGGCGGTATCTACGTCTGCGAGATGATCACCACCCGGGCGTTGGTGGAGCGCAACCCGAAGACGCTGCGGATGATCGCTTTCGGTGCCGAGGAACAGCCGCGCAGCCTCCAGCTCTACGGCACCGACCCGGAGATCACCGCCGCCGCCGTGCGGATCGTGGTCGAGCAGGGCCTCGCCGACCACATCGATCTCAACTTCGGCTGCCCGGTCCCCAAGGTGACCCGGCGGGGCGGCGGGTCCGCCCTGCCGTGGCGGCGCCGGCTCTTCGCCCGGCTGGTCAGGGCCGCGGTGAACGCCGCGTCACCCGCCGGGGTGCCGGTCACCGTCAAGATGCGCAAGGGCATCGACGACGACCACCTGACGTACGTCGAGGCGGGGCTCGCCGCGCAGGACGCCGGCGTCGCCGCGGTCGCCCTGCACGGGCGTACGGCCGCGCAGCGCTACTCGGGCACCGCCGACTGGGATGCCATCGCCACCCTGAAGCAGGCGCTCGACGTGCCGGTGCTCGGCAACGGCGACATCTGGGAGGCCGACGACGCGCTGCGGATGGTCGCCCACACCGGGGTGGACGGCGTGGTGATCGGGCGCGGCTGCCTGGGCCGGCCCTGGCTCTTCGCCGACCTGGAGGCCGCCTTCAACGGCCGGTCCGACCGGCGGCTGCCGAGCCTGGGCGAGGTGGCGGTGACCATGCGACGCCACGCCGAGCTGCTGGTCGACCAGTTCGTGGTCGGCGCCCGCAACCCCGCCCGGGGTGAGCGGGACGGCTGCACCGACTTCCGCAAGCACGTCGCCTGGTACCTCAAGGGCTTCCCGATCGGCAGTGAGCTGCGCCGATCCCTCGCGATGATCGACAGCCTGGCCCAGCTCGACGACCTGCTCGGCAAGCTCGACCCGGCCCTGCCGTTCCCGGTGGAGACCCTCGGTCAGCCGCGTGGCCGGACCAACTCACCGGGCAAGGTCTTCCTGCCGGACGGTTGGCTGGCCAGCCGGGACGACGACACCCCGCCCGACGGCGCCGAGCTGGACGACTCGGGCGGCTGACCCGCACCCGGCTCCGGTTGCCCGAGACGACAACGGCCGGCCCCGTGGTGGGGTCGGCCGGGTGCCGGTCCCCGGGGAGCCGGCGGTGAAGTTGCCGAAGAAGGGCCGGCCCCTGGCGGGGGGGCCGGCCCTTTGGGTTGTTTGGTGTGTCAGGAGGTCGAGTAGCCGCGGGTGGCGATCCAGTCGGCGAGGTTGTCGACGCTGATCCGGTAGGAGGCGGTGTTCGGGTTGGCCGAGTCGGCGATCGTCACGGTCTTGCCGTTGTCGTGGTAGCCCACGACGCTGATGTAGTGGCCGCCTTCGAAGGAGTGGGTGTTTCCGTCGGTGTCGGTGGTGGTGCCGGCGATGTTGGCGACCACGGCGCGGCCGTTGTCGATGGTGCGGACGATGTCGGCGCGTAGGGTCTCGGTCTGCTTGTCGTCGGCCTTGGTGTCCTTGATCTCGACCGAGTGGTAGGCGTTGTTGTTGCCGGTTTCCTTGTTCAGGACGGGGGTGATGTCGTTGATGCTGTTGGTGCCGTTCTCGGTGGTGCCCATTTCCTTGGCCATGGCGTCGATGTTGATGTTCTTGCCTTGGACGGAGAGGGCGTTGCGGGTGGCGGCGGGGCCGCAGTAGTAGAAGTTCGGCTGGGCCTCGTAGCGCACGTTCAGTTCCCGCTCACCGTTCTTGCTGGCCTGCGCCTGGGCGGCCTTCTCGGCGGGGGCGGCGTGGGCGGCGATGGCGGGTCCGGCGATGCCACCGGCGGTGGCGGCGATGCCGGCAGTGGTCAGCAGGGTCTTACGCAGGATGGTGTGGGTACGCATGATGGTCAGAACCTTTCAGTTCGGGGGAACGGCACACACACGCGAAGGGGGGTGCGCGGGCGCCGCGTGAAAGGGAAAGTCAGAAAGGGGAATCTGCCCGGCGGCCCTGGGGGCCTGCGCGGGGCGTTCCGGGTGTAACGACCGGGGGTCGGGGATCATTCCACCCGGCGTTCCGGGGCCGGCCCTGGGTGCTGCTCGGGCGGCCGGGGATGTAACCACAGGGGGCTGGGGATCATTCCACCCGGGCTCCCGGGGACCTGGCCGAGGCCTCGCGGCCTGCTCGGCGGCCCAGGGATGTAACCACGGCCGGGGGCCGATCATTCCGCCGCAGCCGGGGCCACCATCGGGTCGCAGATCCGGCGCGGTCAGCCATGTTCAACGCCCCCGGCCCGGCCAACATTCCACCGCCGGGCCTGGGCCACCGGGACACCCGCCCGCAAACCGGACAGCCGGGTACGCCCCACCCTCGCCGAACCGGACACCACACCCAAGGCACGCTTCGGTGCACCGCCGAGGTGCTCGCACCGCCGTTGAGCCGCCACCTCGCCGATGAGGCGGTAAACCCGTCGACCATCCCCCCACCTCGCCGACATGGGCGGCCCCTCCCCGGGCCGACACCGCCACCTCGCCGACATGATGCCGGCTCCGCCACTTAACGGACGCCGAGACATCGCCCTCGCAAAATCGGGGAAGTTGCTGCCTTCCGGTGCCCTAAGGCAGCAACTTCCCTGATGCTGCGCGGATCTTGGGCGCGACGCGACGCGACGCGGCGTGGCGTGGCGCGGCGTGGCGTGGGTGTGGGCGGGTCAGGTGGTGTGGGGCGCCTCGTCCCGGGAGCGTTGGGTCGGGATCGGGTGGCTGGGCGTCGCCGGCCAGGGGATCTCCGGGGCGGGATGGAAGGCGATCCCGGCGGTGGTCCAGCGCGGGCCGTGGCCGGCCAGCCGGTCCCGGAAGGCGGCCCAGTCGTGCGTCGACCGGGGGGACCAGCCCAGCTCGGCGATGGCGGGCAGGCGCGGGAAGAGCATGAACTCCACCTCGGCCAGCGTGGTGACCGTCTCCGTCCAGAGCGGCGCTTCGACTCCGAGCACGGCCTCGGCCGGTACGCCGGTCAGATGCGTCCCCGGGTCCCAGTCGTACGCCCGCCGCACGTCGATCAGCCCGGCCCAGTCGTGCCCGATGGGGGTGTCCGGGGTGTACTTCATGTCCACGTAGGCGTGGTTGGCGGGGGAGAGGATCACCCGGGCGCCGCGGCGTACCGCGTCGGCGGTCTCGGGGTCGTCGCCGTTGGTGCCCCACCACTGGAGCACCCGCCCCTCGGCGTGCCCGGTCGGGGCGAGCTGGTGCCAACCGATCACGGTCTTCCCGGTCGCCGCCACCAGTTCCTGCGCCCGCTCGATGAAGCCGCGGTAGGTGTCGGCCGGCACCTTGAACGCCTCGTCCCCGCCGAGGTGCAGCCACGGCCCGGGGGTGAGCGCGGCCACCTCGCCGACCACGTCCGCGACGAAGGCGTACGTCCGCTCGTCGGCGGGGTCGACGTAGCTGAAGCCGACCTCGGTGCCGGTGTACGGCGGCGGCGGGGTCTTGCCCGGCGCCAGCTCGGGGTATGCGACCAGCGCCGCGTTGGTGTGCCCGGGCAGGTCGATCTCCGGCACCACGGTGACGTGGCGGCGGGCGGCGTACGCGACGATCCGCCGGTAGTCGTCCTTGGTGTACCAGCCGCCGGGCCCGCCACCCACCTCGGTGGTGCCGCCGACCTCGGTGAGCTTCGGCCAGGAGTCGACCGCGATCCGCCACCCCTGGTCGTCGGTGAGGTGCAGGTGCAGGTGGTTGAGCTTGTAGCGGGCCAGGTGGTCGATCACCCGCAGCACGTCGTCGACTTCGAAGAAGTGCCGGGCCACGTCGAGCATCGCCCCTCGGTACCCGAACCGCGGCCGGTCGACGATGGTGCCGCCGGGCACCACCCAGCGCTCGGCGACGGGGGTGGCGTTCTCCATCGCCGCCGGGAGGAGCTGCCGGAGCGTCTGTATGCCGTGGAACAGGCCGGCTGCGCTGCCGGCGGTGATCCGGATCTCGGCGCCGGTCACGTCGAGCCGGTAGCCCTCGTCGCCCAGCGCCTCGGCAGCCGCGCGGCCCGTCCCGTCGGCGTTCGCGCCAGCCGGCGCCGATGCCGCTGCGCCGACGGGGCCCGCCGCGCCGACGGGGCCCGCCGCGTCGGTGGACTTCGCCATGCTGGTCAGGGTGAGCACGAGCGAACCGTCGGCCCGAGCGGCGGAGTCGGTGACCGGGAGCGGGTAGCCGGTCGCGGGGCGGAGCAGCCCGGCGAGCTGCTCGGCGACGTCCCGGGCAGCCCGGTCGGCGTCGACGCGGATCACCGCGTCCTCGGCGAGCACGAAGTCGGCCGCCGGGTCCGGCGTGACCAGCTCGGGGGCGGGCACCACGTCGGCCAGCCGTACCGGCGCGGGCGGGGCGAGCAGCTCGCCGGCCGCGCGGGCGGCGCTCCGGGCCAGCTCGGCGGCGGCCGGCTGGCGGGCGGACAGGCCGACCGCGTCGAGCGGCTCGGGACCGGTCTCGGACGGGGCGGCGGGGGTGGTCGGCACGGTGACGGCTCCCGGGTGTATTTGCGCTGGATATGGCAAAGGTGAGGTTCAGCGAAACCAGTGCCGTCAAGCGTACGAGGGGATCGGGGATTGCGTGATCCTGCACGTGGAAGCGTTCCCAAAAACCGGTACGGACGCGGATAGTGGTGACGGTTGTGCCAATAGTCACCGAACGGTCCCAGCCCCCGCGATGTTCGCTTAACCTTCGCCCACCGGCCGCTGACCACACCGGGATTACCGGTGGTCGGTCTCGGGGTATGTCCGAACTGAACCTTCGTTAAGTGTCAATTCCGGCGCGCGTGGGAGGCTCTGGTGGCTGCGCAAGAGACGGTCGATCACAAGTACGTCTATGACTTCGCCGAGGGCAACAAGGACCTCAAGGACCTGCTCGGCGGCAAAGGGGCCAACCTGGCCGAGATGACCAATCTCGGGCTGCCGGTGCCGCCCGGCTTCACCATCACCACCGAGGCCTGCAAGGCGTACCTGGCGACCGGGCGGCAGCCGGACGGGCTGGCCGGCCAGATCGAGGCGCACCTGGAGTCCCTGGAGCGGGAGATGGGCCGCCGGCTCGGCGACCCGGACGACCCGCTGCTGGTCTCGGTCCGCTCCGGGGCCAAGTTCTCCATGCCCGGCATGATGGAGACCGTCCTGAACGTCGGCCTCAACGACCGCAGTGTCATCGGACTCGCCAGCCGGGCCGGCGGCAACGACCGGTTCGCCTGGGACTCCTACCGCCGCCTGATCCAGATGTTCGGCAAGACCGTCTGCGACGTGCCGGGCGAGGAGTTCGAGCACGCCATCGACGACGCCAAGCGCGCCAAGGGTACGGACAACGACCTGGACCTGGACGCGGACGACCTGCGCGGGCTGGTCGACACGTTCAAGAAGATCTTCGCCAAGCACACCGGCCGGGAGTTCCCGCAGGAGCCCCGGGAGCAGCTCGACCTGGCCATCCGTGCGGTCTTCGAGTCGTGGAACGCCGAGCGCGCGGTGGTCTACCGGCGGCAGGAGCGCATCCCGGCCGACCTGGGCACCGCGGTCAACGTGGTGGCCATGGTCTTCGGCAACCTCGGGGCCGACTCGGGCACCGGCGTCGCCTTCACCCGCGACCCGGGCAGCGGCGCCCAGGGGATCTACGGCGACTACCTGGCCAACGCGCAGGGCGAGGACGTGGTCGCCGGCATCCGCAACACCGTGCCGCTGGAAGAGCTGGAGCGGATCGACAAGAAGTCCTACGACGAGCTGCTCGACTACATGGCCCGGTTGGAGGAGCACTACAAGGACCTCTGCGACATCGAGTTCACCATCGAGCGCGGCAAGCTCTGGATGCTCCAGACCCGGGTCGGCAAGCGCACCGCGGCGGCGGCCTTCGTCATCGCCGGCCAGCTCGTCGACGAGGGTCTGATCGACCTGGACGAGGCGCTGCACCGGGTCAACGGCGCGCAGCTCGCCCAGCTGATGTTCCCCCGGTTCCAGCTCGACCACGAGTACGAGCCGGTGGCCAAGGGCATCGGGGCCTCACCCGGCGCGGCGGTCGGCAAGGCGGTCTTCACCTCCGCCCGGGCGGTCGAGTTGGCCGCCGAGGGTGAGGCGGTGATCCTGGTCCGCCGGGAGACCAACCCCGACGACCTGAACGGGATGATCGCCGCCCAGGGCATCCTCACCTCGCGGGGCGGCAAGACCAGCCACGCGGCCGTGGTGGCCCGGGGCATGGGCAAGACCTGCGTCTCCGGCGCGGACGAACTCCAGGTCGACGTCCCGGCGAAGCGGTTCAGGGTCGCCGGGCAGACCGTCAGCGAGGGCGACGTCGTCTCCATCGACGGCACCACCGGCAAGGTCTACCTCGGCGAGGTGCCGGTCATGCCCTCCGAGGTGGTGCAGTACTTCGAGGGCACCCTCGACGCGGAGCGGACCGACGACCCGCTGGTCCGGGCCGTACACCGGATCATGACCCACGCCGACGCCAAGCGGCGGCTGGCGGTCCGGGCGAACGCCGACACCGGTGCGGACGCGGCCCGGGCCCGGCGGTTCGGCGCCCAGGGCATCGGCCTGTGCCGCACCGAGCACATGTTCCTCGGCGACCGGCGGGAGCTGGTGGAGCGGCTGATCCTGGCCTCCGGTGACCAGGAGCGGCAGCAGGCGCTGGCCGCGCTGCTGCCGCTGCAGCGGGAGGACTTCGTCGAGATCTTCCGCGAGATGGACGGCCTGCCGGTCACCGTGCGGCTGATCGACCCGCCGCTGCACGAGTTCCTGCCCCCGCTGGAGCAGCTCGCAGTCAACGTCGCCGTCGCCCAGGAGCGCGGCGAGGACGTGGCCAAGGAGGAGGCGCTGCTCGCCGCCGTCCGGCGGATGCACGAGGAGAACCCGATGCTGGGCCTGCGTGGCGTACGCCTGGGCCTGGTCATCCCCGGCCTGTTCGCCATGCAGGTCCGCGCGATCGCCGAGGCCGCCGTGACGGTCGTCCGGGCCGGCGGGTCGGCCTGCCCGGAGATCATGGTCCCGCTGGTCGGCGCCGTGCAGGAGCTGGAGACGGTACGCGCCGAGGCCGAGAAGATCATCGCCGAGGTGGTTGGCGACAGCGGCGTCGAGGTGCTGATCGGCACGATGATCGAGGTGCCCCGGGCGGCGCTGACCGCCGGGCAGATCGCCGAGGCGGCGCAGTTCTTCTCGTTCGGCACCAACGACCTGACCCAGATGGGCTGGGGCTTCTCCCGGGACGACGTGGAGGGCGCCTTCTTCTGGCGCTACCTGGAGCTGGGCATCTTCGGCATCTCGCCGTTCGAGTCGCTCGACCGGGAGGGCGTCGGCCGGCTGGTCCGGATCGCGGCCGAGGAGGGCCGGGCCGCCCGGCCCGGGCTGAAGCTCGGCGTCTGCGGCGAGCATGGCGGCGACCCCGACTCGGTGCACTTCTTCCACGAGGTCGGGCTCGACTACGTCTCCTGCTCCCCCTTCCGCGTCCCGGTGGCCCGCCTGGAGGCCGGCCGAGCCGCGGTGGAAACCCAGGGCTCCGACTCCCGCTGAGTGCGATCGGGGGGGCCGCCGGCGCGCCGGCCGGCGGCCCCCCGACGGGTTCCCCGCCTCGCCCGGCGCGCCGTCCGGCGGCTCCGGGCGTAACCTGGGCTCGCTCGTGTCGATCAGCAGAAGGGTGGCCGCATGACCAGCGTCTGGGAGAACCTGACCGTGGACGCCCAGGACCCGTCGCGGCTCGCCCACTGGTGGGCCGAGGCGCTCGGCTACCAGGTGGTGAGCGAGAAGCCGGACGAGGTGGAGATCCGCCGGGCGCCGGGCCAACTCCCCGGCATCGTCTTCGTCCCGGTCAGCCAGGCGAAGGAGACCAAGAACCGGCTGCACCTCGACCTGCGCCCGGCGAGCCAGGAGGCGGAGGTCGAGCGGCTGGTCGACATGGGGGCCCGGCACGTGGACATCGGCCAGGGCGACGTCGGGTGGACCGTGCTGGCCGACCCGGAGGGCAACGAGTTCTGCGTGCTCCGTGAGCGCGAGGAGTGAGCCGGTTTTGCGAGCCCGCAGTCGCGAGCAGCGGTGGCGCGGGCGCGAGGATGACGGTTGAGCGCGGGTCCCGGCGCTGAGGACGGGGCGCGCTTCGTCGTCGAGCCGCCCAAGGACACCGGGTACGGGCGGTCACCGTACGAGCGGGACCGGGCGCGGGTGCTGCACTCGGCGGCGTTCCGCCGGCTCGCCGCGAAGACCCAGGTGCACACCGCGGGCACCGACGACTTTTTGCGTACCCGGCTGACCCACTCGCTCGAGGTGGCGCAGATCGCCCGGGAGATGGGCGCCCGGCTCGGCTGCGACCCGGACGTGGTGGACACCGCGGGACTGGCCCACGACCTGGGGCATCCGCCCTTCGGGCACAACGGCGAGGACGCCCTGGACGTCATCGCCGCCGGCTGCGGCGGCTTCGAGGGCAACGCGCAGACGCTGCGGGTGCTCACCCGGCTGGAGGCCAAGGTGCTCGGGCCGGACGGCCGTTCCGCCGGGCTCAACCTGACCCGGGCCTCCCTCGACGCGGTCAGCAAGTACCCCTGGGAGCGCCGGCCCGGTGAGCGCAAGTTCGGCGTGTACGCCGACGACCGCCCGGTCTTCGACTGGCTGCGCGCCGGGGCCCCGCCCGGCGGCCGGCGCTGCCTGGAGGCGCAGGTGATGGACTGGGCCGACGACGTGGCGTACTCGGTCCACGACGTCGAGGACGGCATCCACGGCGGGTACGTCAGCCTGCGACCGCTGCTGGCCGATCCCGAGGAGCGGCGGGCACTCTGCGCCGACGTGGCCGCGACGTACTCCGGGGAGGCCCCCGAGGACCTGCACGAGGTCCTGGTCGAACTGCTCGCCGAGCCGGCGCTCGCCCCGCTCGCCGCGTACGACGGCAGCCACCGGGCCCTGGCGGCGCTGAAGGCGACCACCAGCGTGCTCACCGGCCGCTTCGTCGCCACCGTGGTGGCCGCCACCCAGGAGCGGCACGGCCCCGGCCCGCACCGCCGGTACGCGGCCGATCTGGTGGTGCCGCGTCGGATCCGGGTGCAGTGCGCGCTGCTCAAGGGCATCGCGCTGCGCTACGTCATGCGCCGCCCCGGTGCCGGCACCCGGTACGCCCAGCAGCGGGAGATCCTCGCCGAACTGGTCGCCGTCCTGGTCGACCGGGCGCCGGACGCGCTCGACCCGGTCTTCGCGCCGCTGTGGCGGGAGGCGCCCGACGACCTCGCGCGGCTGCGCGTGGTGATCGACCAGGTGGCCTCGCTCACCGACCCGGCCGCCCTGGCCTGGCACGTTCGCCTGGTCCGCAGCTGATCCACGCCGCGTCGCGCGGAAGGGTTCGCGCAACATCCCGGAAGTTGCTGCCTCTCCATGTCGGCAAGGCGCACGATCCCCGAGCTTGTCCGGATCTCGCCGGCCCTGGCCTGGGGAGGGGCACGGGCGGAGGCGGCGGGGCCGACGACTTAGGCTAGCCTAAGTGGCATGACGCAGCGCCCGAAGAAGGTCACCGCCGCCACGGTCGTACGGACCGAGCGGCCCACCCCGCATCTGATCCGGCTGGTGCTCGGCGGGGAGGAACTGGCCGGCCTGCCGGTGGGCGCGTACACCGATCACTACGTCAAGTTCGTCTTCCCGCCGGCCGGGGTGAGCTATCCGCACCCGACGGACCTGGCCACCATCAAGCGGGAGTTCCCGGCCGCGCAGTGGCCGCGGCTGCGGGCGTACACGGTGCGGGCCTGGGACGCGGCGGCCGGCGAACTCACCGTCGACGTGGTGTACCACGGCGACCAGGGGCTGGCCGGGCCGTGGGCGGCCGGCCTGCGCCCCGGCGACCGGGTGCTGTTCACCGGCCCCGGCGGGGCGTACGCCCCGGACGCGACGGCCGACTGGCACCTGCTGGTGGGGGACGAGAGCGCGCTGCCGGCGATCGCCGCCGCCCTGGAGCGGCTGCCGGCCGGCGCGCCCGCGAAGGTCTATCTCGAGGTCGGCGGCCCGGCCGACGAGCTTCCGCTGACCAGCCTGGGTGCGGTCGAGCTGTGCTGGCTGCACCGCGCCGGCCGCCCGGTGGGCGCGGCGCTGGTCGAGGCGGTCCGGGCGCTGGACTTCCCGCCCGGCCGGGTGCACGCCTTCGTCCACGGCGAGGCCACCGCCGTCAAGGAGTTGCGCCAGCTGCTGCGCGTCGAGCGCGGGGTGCCCCGGGAGGCGTTGTCCATCTCCGGCTACTGGCGGCGCGGCATGGACGACGAGGGCTGGCGCTCCACGAAGGCCGCCTGGAACACGCAGGTGGAAGCCGAGGAATCCATCGCCGCCCTGCCCGCCTGACGGGCGCCACCCCGCCCCGACCGCTGACCTGTCGCGCTCCCGAGCGAGAGCGGGTGTACCTCGACATGTAGTAGACCTGCTACATTTCGCGGTAGTGATCCGTCAATCTCGGGGGATGGTCATGACCGCGGTCGAACTACCGGGAGTCGCCCCGACTCCCCGCCCGCCCGACGAGGACCTGGTCCTCGACGTCCGCGACCTGCGCATGCGGTACGGCACCGTCGACGTGCTGCACGGGGTCGACTTCACCGCCCGGCGCGGCGAGGTGCTCGCCCTGCTCGGGCCCAACGGCGCCGGCAAGACCACCACGATCGAGATCCTGGAGGGCTTCCGGATGCGCTCGGCCGGGGAGGCCCGCGTCCTCGGCGTCGACCCCGGCCGGGGCGACGAGCGCTGGCGCGCCCGGATGGGGGTGGTGCTCCAGTCCTGGCGGGACCACGGCAAGTGGCGGGTCCGGGACCTGCTGGCCCACCTGGGCACCTTCTACGCGCCGTACGCCACGGACCGGATCAGTCGACCCTGGCCGGTCGACGAGCTGCTGGACGCCGTCGGGCTCACGCCGCACCAGGGCAAGCGGGTGCACCAGCTCTCCGGCGGCCAGCGCCGCCGGCTGGACGTGGCGGTCGGCATCGTCGGCCGCCCGGAGCTGCTCTTCCTGGACGAGCCGACGGTCGGCTTCGACCCGGCCGCCCGGCGCGAGTTCCACGAGCTGGTGCACCGCCTCGCCGACCTGGACGAGACCACCATCCTGCTCACCACGCACGACCTGGATGAGGCGGAGAAGCTCGCCGACCGGATCCTCATCCTGGCCGGCGGCCGGATCATCGCCGACGGATCGCCCGACGAGCTGGCCCGCCGGGTCGCCGGGGACGCGGAGATCCGGTGGACCCGGGACGGCGAGCGCTTCGTGCACGTCGCGGCCGACGCCACCGGCTTCGTCCGCGACCTGCTGAACGAGCACGGGCACGGCGTGCAGGAGCTGGAGGTCCGCCGGGCCAGCCTGGAGGACGCGTACATGGCACTGGTCTACGAAGAGGAATCCGGGGTCCGGGCCGGCACGGCGGCGGCCTCGGTGTGGCGGCAGGAGAGCCAGCGATGAACCCGACCACGGCGGCCGTCCGGGCCGGCGTCCAGCGCGGTGTGATCGAGCTGCGCAACACCTTCACCAACGCGCAGGACCTGTGGAACTACTTCTTCCCGACCGTCATCCTGCTGGTCACCATGTTCTTCATGCGCGGGGCGACCGTGCCCGGCACCTCCTTCTCCCTCGGCGCGCGTACGCTGCCCAGCGCGCTCGGGATGGGACTCGCGTTCGGCGGGCTGCTCGGCCTGTCCCAGCAGCTCATCGTCGACCGGGAGGACGGCACACTGCTGCGGGCCAAGGCGACGCCGAACGGCATGCTCGGCTACCTGATCGGCAAGATCGTCATGCTCTCGACGGTGGCGCTGATCGGGCTGGTCCTCCAGTTCACCCCGGCGCTGTTCTTCCTGGACGGGATCCGGCTGACCGACGGCGGCGCCTGGCTCACGATGGCCTGGGTGGTGCCGCTCGGGCTCGTGGCGACGCTGCCGCTGGGCGCGGTGATCGGCTCGCTGATCGAGAACCCCCGCAACATGGGCCTGGTGGTGCTGCCCATCTTCGGCCTCATCGCGCTTTCCGGCATCTTCTACCCGCTCAACGGCTACCCCGGCTGGCTCCAGGCCGTCGCCCAGGCCTTCCCGATCTACTGGCTAGGGTTGGGGATGCGCTCGGCGCTGCTGCCGCCGGAGCTGGCCGCCGTCGAGCTGGGCGGGTCCTGGCGGCACCTGGAGACGCTCGGTGTGCTGGGCCTCTGGGCCGTGCTCGGGCTGACCCTGGCCCCGGTCGTGCTGCGCCGGATGGCCCGCCGCGAGTCCGGTTCCCGGGTCGCGGCGCGCCGGGAGAAGGCCATGCAGCGGGTCGGGTGAGAGGGCGTCGATGAGTGAGACCGTGCACAACCGCATCGCGGTGCTGCGCGCCGAGCGGGGCATCTCCCGGCGGCAGCTCGCCGACGCGCTGGGCGTGCACTACCAGACCGTGGGCTACCTGGAACGGGGCGAGTTCCGGCCCAGCCTGCACCTGGCGCTGCGGATCGCCGCGTACTTCGAGGTGCCGGTCGAGGTGGTCTTCTCCATCGAGCCGTTCCCGCGGATCGGGGAGGACGCCCGCAGCTCCGGGCGTCCGGCCTGAGGCGGAGCGTCAACGCCTGCGCGCCTGGCCGGTCAGATGCCGGCTGGCCGCTCCACCGACAGCCAGTTCAGGCCGAGCCCGCAGAGCAGCCAGGCCACCAGGGAGGCCGCCCACTGCAGCAGCACGAAGGGGCCGCACACGGCGAGCACCGGACCCGGCGCGACCCCCGGGACGGAACGAGGGAGCCCGCGGGGCATTCGCCACACCGGGTGTCCCCCGGCCGCCGGATCGTCGGTCCCGCAGGGCAGGATGTACGCCGAGGGGGTGGCGGAGATGGCGGGGCGGATCCGGGACGAGGACATCGCGCTGGTCCGCGAGCGCACCTCGATCGCCGAGGTCATCTCCGACACGGTGACCCTCAAGTCGGCCGGCGGCGGCAACCTCAAGGGGCTGTGCCCGTTCCACGACGAGAAGAGCCCGTCGTTCAACGTCTCGCCCGCCCGCAACGTCTGGTACTGCTTCGGCTGCGGGGCCGGCGGCGACGCCATCAAGTTCCTGATGGACGCCGAGCACCTGAGCTTCGTGGAGTCCGTCGAGCGGCTGGCCGCCCGCGCCGGCATCCAGCTCCGCTACGTCGAGGACGACCGGTCGGCCCCGCGACGCGACCGGCCGCAGCAGGGGCAGCGGCAGCGGCTGGTCGCCGCGCACGCCGCCGCCGTCGACTTCTACCGCGCCCAGCTGAGCACCGCCGGCGCCCGCCCGGCCCGGGAGTTCCTGGCCCGGCGCGGCTTCGACCGGGCCGCCGCCGAGCGCTACGGCTGCGGCTTCGCCCCCGACGCCTGGGACCTGCTCACCAAGCACCTGCGGCAGCAGGGCTTCACCCACGACGAGCTGGTCACCGCCGGGCTGTCCCGCCCGGCCCGCTCGGGCAGCCTGATCGACCGGTTCCGCCGGCGGCTGCTCTGGCCGATCCGCGACCTCACCGGCGACGTGATCGGCTTCGGCGCCCGCAAGCTGTTCGACGACGACGACGGCCCGAAATACCTGAACACCCCCGAGACGCCGATCTACAAGAAGTCCCACGTCCTCTACGGCATCGACCAGGCCAAGCGGGAGATCGCCAAGCAGGGCAAGGTGGTCGTGGTCGAGGGCTACACCGACGTGATGGCCTGCCACCTGGCGGACGTCCCGACCGCGGTGGCCACGTGCGGCACGTCGTTCGGATCGGACCACATCTCCGTCCTCCGTCGGGTGCTCTTCGACAGTGACGAGCGAGCCGGCGAGATCATCTTCACCTTCGACGGGGACGCCGCCGGGCAGAAGGCCGCGCTACGCGCCTTCGAGGACGACCAGCGCTTCGTCGGGCGTACCTTCATCGCGGTCAGCCCGGACAACATGGACCCGTGCGAGCTGCGGCTGGCCAAGGGCGACCTGGCTGTCCGCGACCTGGTCGCCCGCCGCGAACCGCTGGTCGACTTCGCGCTCCGCCACGTGATCAGCCGGTACGACCTGGACACCGTCGACGGCCGGGTGGAGGCGATGCGCCGGGCCGCCCCGCTGGTCGCCAAGATCAAAGACCGGGAGAAGCGCCCCGAGTACGTCCGCAAGCTCGCCGGCGACCTCGGCATGGAGATCGAGCCGGTGCAACGCGCCGTGCTGACCGCCGCGTCCGGGCAACCGGCCGGCGAGCCGGCCGCTCCGGCCCGCTCCGGCCCGGCCGCGCCGACGGTGGACAGCCCGCAGTCGATGGTCGAACGGGAGGCGCTGAAGCTCGCCCTCCAGGAGCCGGTGCTGGCCGGCCCGATGTTCGACGCGGTGGAGGCGGGCGCATACCGGCACCCGGTGCACGTGGCGGTGCGGGCGGCCATCGCCGCGGCCGGCGGGGCGGCGGCGGCCGCCGGCGGCGCGGTCTGGATCGAGCAGGTCCGGGACGCCTGCGACGACCTGGCGGGCCAGGCGCTCGTCGGCGAGTTGGCCGTCGAGCCGTTGCGCATCGACGGCGAGCCCGACCCGCGCTATGTCACGGTGACCCTGGCCCAGCTCCAGTGGGGCTCGGTGACCGGCCGGATCAAGGACCTCAAGTCGAAGATCCAGCGGATCAACCCGGTGAGCAACAAGGACGAGTACTTCGCGCTCTTCGGTGAACTGCTCTCGCTGGAGCAGCACGCGCGGGCGCTACGCGAGCAGGCCGCCGGAGGGCTGTGAATGGGACTGTTCAACCGCAAGCCGAAGCTGCCGCCCGCCGCCCGCCCGCCGCTGGCCGCCGAGGAGCGGGTGCTCGCCTGGGCCGCCGCCGGCAACGGCGAGGGCGACGGCGTGCTGGTCGCCAGCAACCTCGGCCTCTGGCTGCCCGGCCGGGGGCTCCGGATCGGCTGGCACGACATCCTCAAGGCGGTCTGGTCGGGGCGCGAGCTCACCGTCACCCCGGCCGAGCGGGTCGCCGAGCGGGACGGCTACCTGGTGGTGGCGGACTGCCCCGCCGAGACCTACCTGCTGCTCGACCCGGGCGACCTGCCGCACCAGGTGCGGGCCCGGGTCACCCGCTCGGTCGCGTACACCAGTCATCACCCGGTGCCCGGCGGCGCCGGCCGGATCGCCGCTCGCCGGGTGCCCGGGCTGGACGGGCTGACCTGGACGGTCCGCTACGACCCGGGCACGCCCGCCGACGACGAGGCGGTGGCCGCCGAGACCGACCGGCTGGTCGCCGCCGCCCGGTCGGCCACCGCCCCCGCCGACGTCTGAGCCTCAGCCGGTGCGGTAGTAGCGGGCCGCGCCCGGATGCAGCGGGATCGGGTCGGTGCCCGCCGCGCTCTCCCGGGTGAAGTTGGCCGCCTCGGGGTGCACCCTGATCAGCTCGTCCTGGTGCGCGAAGAGCACCCGGGTCAGGTCGTACGCGAGCTGGTCCGGCATGTCCGCGGCGACCAGGATCACGTTCGACACGGTGATGGTCGGGGTGGCCGCCGGGGTGCCGTAGGCCTCCTTCGGCAGGGTCGCCGTGGTGTAGACCGAGCCGTACCGGGCGGCGAGCGGCTGGACCAGGTCGGTGAGCGGGAGCAGTTGGAACGTCCCCGGCGCGCCGGCGAGCAGGTCCTTGATGCCCGGGGTGGGCAGGCCACCGGAGAAGAACATCGCGTCCAGGGTGCCCGCCCGCATCCGCTTCACCGTCTCCGGCAGCGACAGGTTGGCCCGCCGGATGTCCCGGTCCGGGTCGATCCCGGCGGCGGCCAGCAGCCGCCCGGCGATGATGTCGGTGCCGGACTTCGGCGAGCCGGTGGAGACCCGCTTGCCGCGCAGTTGGGCGAAGCGGTCGATCTTCCCGCCGGTCCGGACGATCACGTGGGTGTAGTTGCTGTAGACCCGGGCCAGCGCCCGTACCGGCTGCGGTTGGCCGTCGAACACGCCCCGCCCCTTGACGGCGTCCGCCGCCGTGTCGACCAGGCTGAAGGCGATCTCCATGTCGCCGCCGGCGAGCCGGTTGATGTTCTCCACCGAGGCACCGGTGGGTTCCGCCCGTGCCTCGTAGCCGGGCAGGTGCCGGCTGATCAGGTCCGCGTAGCCGCCGCCGAGCTGGTAGTAGACGCCGGTGGTGTTGCCGGTGGCGAGGAAGATCCGCCCGCCGTGCCACGCCCGCGGCCCGGGGTCGGCCGTACCGCAGCCGGCGACCAGAGCGGCCAGCAGCAGGGCGGCCGCCAGCCGAAGCGGGCGGCCGGTCACGGGCGGGCCGCCGGTTCCAGCGCCTCCGCCACCCGCTGGACCAGCATCGCCGTCTCGTAGCCGACCTGGCCCAGGTCGCAGCCGGGCGCGGCGAGCACGCCGAGCAACGCCCGCTCGCCGACCGCCATCACCAGCAGCACCCCGCCGTCCATGTCGAGGATCTGCTGGCGTACCCGGCCGGCGGACATCAGCCGGGCGGCGCCCACGCCCAGGCTCGCCAGCCCGCTGATCACGGCGGAGAGCTGGTCCACCTGCTCGACGGAGAGGTCGGGGGAGGCGGCCAGCCGCAGCCCGTCCTGGGACACCGCGAGGGCGTGCGACACGTCCGGCACCCGTTCGGCGAAGTTCGCCAGCAGCCAGTCGAGTCCGGCGGTGACGGATGAGGTCATGGGTTTCTCCCGGTGGGTGTGGTGTTCGGGGTACGCCGCGTCGCGCTGGCCACGCCCTCGGCGAGCGCGGACAGGCGGGCCCGCACCACCTCCGGGTCGAGCAGGTCGTCGGCGGGTCGGGGCGGCGGGCTGGTGACGGGCAGGGGTGCGGGCAGCTGATCGCCCCGGGGAATCCGGCGCGGCAGCGCGGCCCCGGTGGTCAGTGGCGACGCCGACGGGGTGCCGGATGCTCGGACCTGGGCGGCTTCGGGCGCCAGCTCCGTGGTGCCGGGCGGTGGTACGGCGGCGACGCCGCGCGCGAGGCCGGTCGCGGTCCCCGGCACCGGGCCGGCGTCGCTGGCCGGCGCTGGCGGGCGAGCCCCGACCACCGGCACGGCGACGGTGGGGGCGCGGTGCAGGGCGGCCGGGTCGAGCGGGGCGGTGTCCAGTTCGGGCGTCGCCGCATCGGTCGCGGGGCGGCCCGGCGCGGGCCCGGACCGGAACCAGGGGGCGTCGCGGCCGGCGGTCGGCCGGCGGTCGGCCCGCCGGGTCGCCGACTCGACCCGGGTCAACGCGGACTCGGGCACCTCCACCTGGGCGACCGTGCCGGTGTCGGTGTGGTGCAGCTGCACCCGGATCCCGTGCCGGGCGGCCAGGTGGGCCACCACGTGCAGGCCCATGCTGCCGGCCGCGGCGCTGGAGAGCGTGGCCGGTGCGGCGAGCCGTACGTTGATCTCGGCCAGCCGGCTCTCGCCGATGCCGATGCCCTGGTCGTGCACCCGCAGCGTGACCCCGTCGACGGTGCGCCGCCCGTCCACCAGCACGGGCGCGTCCGGCGGGGAGTAGACGGTGGCGTTCTCCAGCAGCTCGGCGAGCAGGTGCACAAGGTTGCCGACCGCCGCGCCGTGCACCGCCGCGGTCGGCACGTCCACCTCCACCCGGGGGTAGTCCTCGATCTCGGAGGCCGCCGCCCGGACCGCGTCGTCGAGGAGCAGCGCCCCCTCGTGCCCGCGGCCCGGCTCGCCCCCGGCGAGGACCAGCAGGTTCTCCCCGTTGCGGCGCAGGCGGGCGGCGAGGTGGTCCAGCGCGAAGAACCGGGCCAGCGCGTCCGGGTCGGTCTCCTCGCGTTCGAACTCGTCGAGCAGCCGCAGCTGGCGGGTGATCAGCGTACGGATCCGGCGGGCCAGCGCCTCGGCCATCCGGGTCACGTCCAGCCGCAGTTCGGCCTGCTCGCCGGCGAGCCGCAGGGCGGCCTTGTTCACCGTGTCGAACGCCTCGGCCACCTGGGCCACCTCGTCCCGGCCCCGGCGGATGCCGGCGGTCAGCCGGGTCGCCGTGCCGTCGCCCGGGCAGCCGTCGCCCGCGGCGATCGCGGTGATCCGTTCCGGCAGTTCCCGGTTCGCCATGGTGAGCGCGGCGACCCGCAGCCGGCGCAGCCGGCGGCTGGTGCGTACCGCCAGCAGCACGGCGGTGAGCAGCGAGGCGAGCGCGACGGCGGTGGTCCCTCCGGCGGTGAGCAGGGCGCGCTGCCGGGCGGTGCGGGCCAGCGCGGCGGCGTCCCGGTCGAGGCCCTCGGAGAGTTCCCGGCCGAGCAGGTTGTACCGGCGGATCGTGCCGCTCTGCGCCACGTACCAGGCGTCGCCGTCGGTCTTCAGCGCCTCCGGCCCGCCGTCGGTGTCGAGCACCTCGTCCCGCATCCGGCGGGCCGTCTCGACGTCGCCGCCGGCCAGGCGGTACCAGGCGGCGCGTGCCGGGCCGGTGGCGATCCGGAGGAACTCGGCCTGGCGCTGCTCCCGGGCGCCGCGCAACCGGCCGAGCCGGACCAGCTCGCCCCGGGCCAGGGCGCCCCGGACGAAGACGCCGCGCAGCAGGTCGCGTTCCAGGGCCGCCAGGTGCTCCTGGGTGGCCATCGCGGCCACCTCCCGGGCGCCGTTGGCCAGCTGGGCGTCGCGCAGCTGGGCCGGCAGGGCGTCGGCGACGGCGAGCAGCGAATCCACCAGCGTCACGTACGCTGGGTCGCCGCTGTCACCGACCAGCGCGAGCCGGCGGGTGGGGTCGAGCTGGCCGAGCTGGCCGTCCGCGTCGTTGAGCACCGGAGCCAGGTCGGGGGCGGCCCGGCGGGCCTCGCCGCTGGCGGACCGGTAGTGGTCGACGGCGGTGTCCACCCGCCGCCGTTGGGCGTCGACCAGCGGCCGGCCGGCCGTGCCACCGCGCTGGCGCAGCGCCGCCGTCTCACCCAGCTCGCGTTCCAGCTCGTGCACCAGCCGTACGGTCGCGGTGGCCGTACCGGCGAGGACGCGGGCCCGGTCGGCGTCGGCGGAGGCGGCCAGCGCGGCGTCGGTCTGGACGGCGCCGAGCACCACCAGGCCGACCGTCGCCACCAGGATGGGCGCGAGCAGTTGGCTGCGCACCGACCAGAGCCGGTGGGTGTGGCCCGGCGGGCGGTGGTGCCGGCGGACGCGGCCGGGAAGGGGGAGCGGCACGGGGTCTCCCGGTCGGGGTAGGACGCCGGACCCGGACGTGGCGTCCGGGTCCGGCGTCGTCGGGTCAGCTCGCGCCCAGGTCCTTGAGCGCCTTGTCCGCGCCCCGGTGCAGCGGCACCGGTTCGGTCTTGCGGGCGTTCTCCAGGCCGATCGCCTTGGCGGCCGGGTTGGCCTGGGCGAGGGCGTCCTTCTTCTCGAAGACGGTCCTGGTGATCGCGCAGGCCACGTTGGCGTCGAGGTTGTCCCGGACCAGCAGCACGTTCGGCACCAGGATGGTCGGGGTGTCCGCGGCGGTCCGGTAGACGTCCTTGCCGATGGTCCCGGCCTGGTACGCCGGGTTCAGCTCGGCCATCTTGGGCAGCAGCGGGCTGAGGTCGAGGAACTTCACCTTGTCGCCGGAGGTGGTGAAGAGGTCGGTGAGGCCGCCGGTGGGCAGGCCGCCGGACCAGAAGAAGCCGTCGATGCTGCCGTCCTTCATGCCGTCGACGGTCTTGGTCAGGTCGAGCCGCTGCGCCTGGATGTCCTTGGCCGGGTCGAGGCCGGCGGCGGTGAGCAGCCGGTTGGCGATGACCTCGGTGCCGGACTTGGGCGAGCCGGTGGAGATCTTCTTGCCCTTCATGTCGGCGACCGAGGTGATCCCCGCGTCGGCCCGCACGACCACCTGGGTGTAGTTGTCGTAGATCCGGGCCAGCGCCTTCACCGGCTGCGGGGCGGTGAAGCTGCCCTTGCCCTGCACCGCGTTGACCGCGGTGTCGAAGAGCGAGAAGGCGACGTCGTACTGGCCGGCGACGAGCTGTTCGACGTTCTGCACCGAGGCGCCGGTCTCGGCGGCGGTCCCGGTGAGCTTGCCGTCGGTCGTGGCCGAGAGCTGACCGGCCAGCGCGTTGCCGACGACGTAGTAGACCCCGGTGGCGTTGCCGGTGGCGATGCCGACCCGGGTGTCCTTGGTGACCTTGCAGGTGACCTCGCTGGCGGCGTCGTCCGTCGCCGCCCCGTCCTGCCGGCCCCCGCACCCGGCGGCACCGGCCGCGACGAGGGCCAGCACTCCGACGCCCGCGGCAACCCGCGAGTTGATCCGTGTCATTCTCTCTCCTCCCCAGGAACCAGCTGTTTCGGCACCGACGGGGCGCCGGCGCGGCCGGCGGATCCACGTCGGACGAGCACACCCGCCACGGCCAGCGCGGCCAGCACGGCCCCGACCGCGACGGGCACGGGTTCGAGCCAGAGCAGCACCAGCCCGGCGACCGCGCCGACGATCCGCTCGGGCACGCCGGCCGGGCCGACGCCCGGCAGCCAGCCGCCGGCCGCCACCGCCAGCACGGTGACGCCGAGCGCGGAGACCACGCCGGCCACCAGGATCCGTTCCACCCCGCCAATGCCGAGCAGCCCGAGACCGGTCGGCGTGATGACGAAGGCGATCGGGATCAGGTACGCCGGCAGCGCGTACCGGAGGGTCTGCCACATGGTCGGGACCAGCCGGCCGCCGGTCACCGCGGCGGCGGCCACCGCGGCGAGCGCGGTCGGCGGGGAGACCTCGGACAGCACCGCGAAGTAGAAGACGAACATCGCCGCGGCGGGAGCGGCGACGCCCAGGTTGAGCAGCGCCGGGCCGATGATCACCCAGCCGATCACGAACGACGCGGTGACCGGCACGGCCAGGCCGAGCAGGCTGAGCGCGACGGCGGCGAGCAGCGCGGTGAGCGCCAGCACCACGGCCGGCTCGGAGCTGACCGCCTGCGCCCCGCTCACCAGCAGTGCGGCGGCCTGCGGGCCGAGGCCGGTCTTGGTGGTGGTGGCGGTGATGATGCCGGCCGCGGCGCAGACCGCGCTCACCGCGAGCACCCCGCGGACGCCGCCGCGCAGCGCCTCGACCAGGCGAGCCGGGGTGAGCCGGTGACGTCGGTCCAGGAAGGACAGCGCGGCGGCCAGCACGGTGGCGATCACCACGGCGCGGGTCGCCGAGGCGCCCATCGCGAGCACCACGATGATCACGATGAGCGAGAGGAAGTGGTATCCGAAGCGGGCCAGCAGGCGCCAGGCGGAGCCGCTGTCGATGACCACCGCGCGGACGCCGGAGCGCCGGGCGTCGATCTCGACGGAGAGCAGGATGCCCAGGTAGTAGAGGATCGTCGGCACGGTCGCCCAGCCGAGCACCTGCAGGTAGGACACGCCCAGGTATTCGGCGATGATGAAGGCCGCCGCGCCCAGCGTCGGCGGGGACAGGATCGCGCCGACTCCGGCGGCGGCCAGCATGCCCCCGGCCCGCTCGGCGGGGTAGCCGGCGCGGCGCAGGATCGGCCAGGTGACCGCGCCGATGCTGACCGTGGTGGCCGCTCCGGAGCCGGACACGGTGCCGAGCAGGAAGCCGGAGGCGACGGCGGTCCGGCCGGCGGCGGTACGGGAGCGGCGGAACGCGGCGGCGGACAGTTCCACGAAGAACCGGCCGGCCCCGGAGAGGTCGAGCACCGCCCCGTAGATGGTGAAGAGCACGATGTACGAGGCGGCCACGTCCAGCGGGGTGCCGTAGAAGCCGCTGTCGGAGTTGTAGAACGCGTCGATGAGCTGCCCGAAGTCGAGCCCGGCGTGGGCCACCGCCCAGGACTGCGGCAGCAGCCCGCCGTAGTAGCCGTAGGCCAGGAAGAGCAGGCAGACGGCGGGGAGGATCCAGCCGGTGGTCCGCCGGCACGCCTCCAGCAGCAGGAGCATCAGCACGGTGCCCATCGCCACGTCCAGCGGCACGAGCAGGCCCTGCCGGTCGAGGAAGGCGTCGTACCCGCCGCCGCCCGCGCCCAGCGTCACCGGCAGCACCGGGTAGAGGCAGCTCACCAGCGCGGCCAGGGCCAGCAGCCAGTCGACGAGGGTGGGCCCGCCGCGCCGCGCGTCGGCGGCCGGTGCGGTCGCGCCGTCCGCCACCGGGTCGCCCGCCGCCGGCGCGGTCGCGGGCCGCCGCCGCCGCGGCCGCACCCCTGACGGGTACGCCAGGAAGACCATCGGCAGGATGCCGGCCAGGAAAATGATCAGGTAGTACTTGCTGCCCTGAGGGAGCGGAAAGAACACCTGCCAGAGGGCGAGCAGTGCGACGGCGACCGTGACTCCGGTGAACAGCAGCCCGACCGGTCCGGACAGGACCCGTCCCGGCTTTTCGTCCTCGAACTGGGCGGCGAGTTCCCGGGTGTCGGGGGGTGCGGCGAGCGGTGCGTCGGCCCGCCGCGGCTCGCCGACCGCCCCGTCGTCGGGCGGGAGCGAAACCGGGACATCGTCCAGCTTGGACGCGGTGTCCTGCGGGCCGGTGGGCAGGGGCGTCGGCGCGGAGCCGTCGGACGGGCGAACGGGCGACACGAGGGGGCACGATACGCGAATAGTTCACATTATGGAACCATTGCCGGACGTGATTGCACCAAGTAACGGGAATGGGTGGCAATTACTGGCTGCACGCTCGTTTCGGAGCGATTTTCACGAATGTGTAGGCAGTCGACATTGCCCGAGTGCTGGTTTTGCCCGATGATCGGAGCGATCTGTCCGCAATGGCGGGTGATGTCCAGGTGAAGGGGTTGGCGGTGCTGGCCACTGCGGCCGTCACTCAGAGTGATTGACGCTACGCCCAGTGTCCGACATCCGTGGCGGCGGTTAACCGGTCGAGTCTGTCGGACCCGGCCGCTAGGGTCGGCCGGTGACCAGTGCTCAACCACTCATCCAGGCGCGGGGGCTGGTGAAGCGGTTCGGCGACTTCACCGCCGTCGACGGCATCGACGTGGCGGTGCACCCGGGCGAGGCGTTCGGCTTCCTCGGGCCGAACGGGGCCGGCAAGTCCTCCACCATGCGCATCATCGGCTGCATCTCCCCGCCTTCCGGCGGGGAGCTGAGCATCCTCGGCATGGACCCGGTCCGCGACGGTCCCGCGATCCGGGCCCGGCTGGGCGTCTGCCCGCAGCTGGACAGCCTCGACCCGGAGCTCACCGTCCGGGAAAACCTGACCACCTACGCCCGCTACTTCGGCATCCAGCGCCGGGTCGCCCGCGAGCGCGCCGCCGAGCTGCTCGACTTCGTCCAGCTCACCGAGCGGGCCGAGAGCAAGGTGGAGCCGCTGTCCGGCGGCATGAAGCGCCGGTTGACCATCGCCCGCGCGCTGGTCAACAACCCGGAGATCGTGCTGCTCGACGAGCCCACCACCGGTCTCGACCCGCAGGCCCGGCACCTGGTCTGGGAGCGGCTGTTCCGGCTCAAGCAGCAAGGCGTCACGCTGGTCCTCACCACGCACTACATGGACGAGGCGGAGCAGCTCTGCGACCGGCTGGTGGTGATGGACGGCGGCCGGATCGTGGCCGAGGGGTCGCCCCGCACCCTCATCGAGCGGCACTCCACCCGCGAGGTGGTCGAGCTGCGTTTCGCCGCCGAGTCGCAGGAGGTGTTCGCCGGCAAGCTGAGCGGGCTGGGCGAGCGGGTCGAGGTGCTGCCCGACCGGATCCTGCTCTACGTGGCCGACGGCGACGCGGCGGCGGTCGAGGTGAGCGCCCGCGGCCTCGTGCCGGCCAGCGTCCTGGTCCGGCGCAGCAGCCTGGAGGACGTCTTCCTCCACCTCACCGGCCGCACCCTCGTCGACTGAGTGCTCCGCGTGCACCGGCCCCCTGATCCGTGACGGCCAGCGTGCCGTTGACTCGGCGTGGCGAATGGTCGAGCGGCACGGGCTGGCCAACGTCCGGGTGGCCCCGGCTTCCTGAGCTGCCAACGATGAGGACCGGCTCAACGGGCCCTGGCCCAGGTCAGGAAGCGGTCGGTCAGTCGTTGCGGCGGGAGCTGGCCAGTCAGGTCGGTCATCGCCTCGTGCATCAGCGTGCTGAGGTAGATCAGCAGGCCGGTCCGGTTCTCGCGGTACTCGCCGAGCAGCGCCAGTCGGGCCGGGGAGCACGGCCACGCGGCGCCGCACACCCGGCATCGCCAGGAGGGGCGCGCCGCGACGTGCGGGCGGTAGCGGGGCATCAGTGTGTGCCCTCCTCGAGCCCATGCGGCTCCTGCGGTCCGCGCGGCTCCTGCGGTCCGCGCGGCTCCTGCGGTCCGCGCGGCTCCTGCGGTCCGCGCCGATCATGCGGTCCGCGCCGATCATGCGGTCTGCGTCGATCCTCCTCGGGTCCGCGCGGCGACGGTAGCCAGCGGCCCCCGTTCGCCCGCCACTCCTGGGCGCGGGTCAGCCGCCCCGGGCGTCCCGGACCGTCGGTCGGGAACACCTCGGTCGGTGCGGTCGCCCACGTCGGGCGCGCGTTGGGGGTGCGCCGGGGGAGCGTGCTGGGCGGTGTCGGGCGGCAGCGCCAGAACCTGAGTCGCATGGTGAGCCTCCGTCGAGGTGGGAGGGGGCGCCCTGGACCTCGTTGTCCGCAGGACGCCCCCGGCCTGGTTCCGCCCGCCGTCCGATCCCGTGAGCGGTTCCGCTGCGTGACAGTCTGCTGAGGACACGACTACGGTGGGAGGTCCCGCGCGCCGACGACCAGTGCGTACGGCGGCCGATCCCACGCGGTACGAAGATGTACGGAGGGTGTCCGTGGAAAGCTCGTCCATGCTGGACCACTTCGCGGAGGAACTGCGGCTCGCCCGGGCCACCAGTGGCATGTCGCAGAGCGCGCTGGCCGAGGCGTTGAGCTATTCGGGTGCCCTGGTCGCCAAGGTGGAGACCTCCGAGCGCCGGCCGAGCCTCGACTTCGCGCGCCGGTGCGACACGGTGTTCGGCGCGGACGGGCGGTTCGAACGCATCCAGCGGCGGATCAGCCGGGAGACCGTGGTCCCGTGGTTCCGCGACTGGGCCGGGATCGAGGCGGAGGCGACGGCGCTGCGTTCGTTCGAGCCGCTCTATGTGCCCGGTCTGTTGCAGACCGAGGCATATGCCCGCGCCATCCATGTCGGCGGTGGGCTGTTCGCGCCTGACGAGATCGAGCAGCAGGTGGCGACCCGGCTGGACCGCCAAGCGGCGCTGACCCGCGATCGGCCGCCGCTGCTCACCGTGGTCATCGACGAGTACGTGCTGCGCCGCCGGATCGGCGGGCCGGAGGTGATGCGCGAGCAGTTGCTTCATCTGGTGAAGCTCGGCTCCACGCTGCCCCGGGTCCGAATCCAGGTCGTGCCGCTCTCCGCCGGGGCTTACGCTGGGCTCGGCGGCCCCTTCGTGATCGCCACCTTGCCAAGTGGAGAGGACCTCGTCTACGTGGAGGGGCAGCTCCACGGGCAGGTGATCGATCGCCCCGAGTACGTGCGGCAGATGGTCGAGGTTTGGGAGTCGATCCGGGGCGAGGCAATATCGCAGCAGCAGTCCCTGAACCTGATAGCGGAAGTGGCGGAGACATGGACCTGAGCGGCGCCCGGTGGCGCAAGAGCACCCGCAGCAACGGCCAGGGCGGCAACTGCGTGGAGGTGGCCGACAACCTCCCCGGCCTGGTCGCCGTACGCGATTCCAAGGACCCGAGCGGCCCGGTGCTGGTTGTCAGCCCCGATGCCTGGCGCGTGTTCGTCGCGCGGGTCGCCGAGCGGCCGTAGCGGTGGCGGCGTGCGCCGATGCACGCCCACTTTGTACTACCGATGCCAGTAGTTAACACAGAGTGACATTGTGAGGTTCCGGCTATCCGGCACGCAGCGTGATCGGGGACGCCACGGACCAGCCGACCTCACCCAGCCATTCGGCTCGGGAAACGCCGCTGAGCTGCTTCTTCCTGACCGACCTCCTGCGGCCAGCCAACTCCCCTGCACCCGCTTTGCTCTGCAGCCACGGACGCAGCAGGCACGCTGGGTGTCCGCTGCCTCCGTGGCTGCAGAGCAAAGGGCGCGGCATCAGATGCCGGCCGCCGCAATCGACGTGACGGACCGTGACCACGGGGTGTTCCCCGTCCGAGGTGGTGTCCGTCGCGCCGGCGGCGGCCGGCGGGAAGTTCGCCGGCCAGCCGAAAACGGCACGACGGTCTCGGGATGCCGTCGTAGGGTGGGCGGTCTTGTCGTACCCGAGCGGTAGGAACGACGTGGACGGCGGACGGGGGTGGTCGACGTGAGCGTGGCGGAGCGGGCCGGGCCGGCGGCGCCCCGGGTGCCGGCGCTGGCGGTCTTCGCGCACTACCTGGTCGGCTACCGGCGCACCTGGCGGGCCGGCGTCTTCTCCTCCTTCCTGCTGCCGGTGCTCACCGTGGTCGGCTTCGGTGTCGGCGTCGGCGCTTACGTGCACCAGGGCGTCGGCGGGGTGCCCTACCTCGACTGGCTGGTGCCCGGCCTGATCGCCTCCACCGCCCTCCAGGTGGCGGTGGCCGAGTCCACCTGGCCGGTGCACAGCAACTTCAAGTGGATCCGGACCTACCACGCCCAGGTGGCGGCGCCGCTGCGCACGGGCGACATCCTCGCCGGGCACCTCGCCTTTGTGCTGTTCCGGGTGCTCACCAGCACGGCGGCGTTCCTGCTCGTGACGGCCCTGTTCGGGGCGCTGCGGTCGCCCTGGGCGGTGGCCGTCCTGCCGGTGAGCCTGCTGCTCGGCCTGGCCCTCGCCGCGCCGACCTTCGCGTTCAGCGCCGCCGTGCCCAGCGACAGCTACCTGGCCCTGCTGTTCCGCTTCGCGATCATCCCGATGACCCTCTTCGCCGGGGTGTTCTTCCCGGTCGAGTCGCTGCCGGCGGGGCTGCGCCAGGTGGCCTACGCGACCCCGCTCTGGCACGGCGTGGACCTCTGCCGAGCCGCCACGCTGGGCGTCGCTCCGCAGTGGTCGATCACGGGTCACCTGCTCTACCTCGCCGCCTGGGCCGCCGCCGGCGGGCTGCTGGCCCGGCGGGTGTTCCGCCGCTCGCTCGTCGTCTAGGGGAGGATGTCGTGGTCAGTCTCGTCCTGCCCCGGCTGGTCAGCTTCGAGGGGGCGCCGCGCCGCTCCGCCTCGGTCGCCGAGCGCAACCTCACCGCGCTGCGAAGCGCGTACTGGCTGGTGCTGCTCTCCGGTTTCCTGGAGCCGGTGCTCTACCTGTTCTCGATCGGGGTCGGGGTGGGCGCCCTGGTCGGCGACCTCACCCTGCCCGGCGGGCAGGTGGTGTCGTACGCCGCGTTCGTGGCCCCGGCGATGCTCGCCTCCTCGGCGATGAGCGGTGCGCTGTCGGAGACCACCTTCAACTTCTTCGGGAAGATGAAGTACATGAAGCTGTACGACGGGATCATCGCGACCCCGGTGCAGCCGTTCGAGATCGCCCTCGGCGAGCTGGGCTGGGCGATGACCCGGGGCAGCCTCTACTCTGCCGCCTTCCTGATGATCATGGTGGTGATGGACCTGACCACCGCCGCGCGGGCGGTTCTCGCCTTCCCGGCCGCGGTGCTCATCGGTTTCGCGTTCGGCGCGCTCGGCATGACCGTCTCGACCCTCCTGCGCAGCTGGCAGGACTTCGACCTGATGGGGTCGGCCCAGTTCACCCTCTTCCTCTTCTCCGGGACGTTCGTGCCCGCCGAGGCCTATCCGGCCGCGCTGCGTTGGGTGGTCGAGATGACCCCGCTCTACCGGTCGGTGCACCTGATCCGGGAGGTCTGCGTGGGGATGTCCGGCTGGTCGTGGCTGCCGGACGTGGCATACCTGCTGGTGCTGACCGCCGGGATGCTCGCGCTCGCCTCCCGGCGGATGGGGAGGTTGCTCTACAAGTAGGCGGTTAACCGACCTGCCGTCGGGCACTCGTGGGGACAACGCCGACCACGAGGGAGGGCCGATGGCCACCGACGAGTCTTCCGCCCGGAGTGGGCGGGACCGCGACGATTCGGGCAACACCTCGGGCGGACGGGACGGTTCGGGGCGGACCGGGCCGGTCGGCCCGGACGAGGGCCCGGAGCGCCCGACGGCGATGCCGGGCGCCGGGTGGCAGGCGGCGCTCAGGCGCACGGTCCGGGAGTTTCAGCAGGACAACCTGACCGATCGGGCGGCCGCGCTCACCTACTACGGGGTGCTCTCGATCTTCCCCGGCATGCTGGCGCTCATCTCGGTGGTGGGCCTGCTCGGCCCGGGTGCCGTCAAGGGCGTCAAGGACACCCTCGACCAGACGGCGCCGCAGCCGACCATCCGCCACATCATCGACATCGCGATCGCCCAGGCGGGCAGCTCGGGCGGCCTGGCCAGTATCGCCGCGGTCGTCGGTGTGCTGGGCGCCTTCTGGTCGGCCTCCGGCTACATCGCCGCGTTCATGCGTGCCTCCAACACGATCTACGACGTGCCGGAGGGCCGGCCGATCTGGAAGACGCTGCCGATCCGGCTCGGGGTGACCGCCCTGGTCGGGGTGATGCTGCTGGCCGCCTCGGTCATCGTGGTCTTCACCGGCAAGCTGGCCACGCAGGTGGGCAGCGCGATCGGCCTGGGCTCGACGGCCGTGACCGTATGGAACATCGTCAAGTGGCCGGTGCTGCTGATCCTGGTGAGCCTGATGTTCGCCATCCTCTACTGGGCCTCGCCGAACGCCCGCCACGGTGGCTTCCGCTGGGTGAGCCCCGGCGGCCTGCTGGCCGTGGTGATCTGGCTGGTCGTGTCCGCGCTGTTCGCCCTCTACGTCGGCAACTTCGGCTCGTACAACAAGACGTACGGGTCGGTGGCCGGCGTGATCGTCTTCCTGATCTGGCTCTGGCTGACCAACATCGCCATCCTGCTCGGCGCGGAGTTCGACGCCGAGCTGGAGCGGGGTCGCGCCATCGCGGCCGGGCACCCCGCCGAGTCGGAGCCGTACGTCGAGCTGCGCGACGACCGCAAGCTCAGGAAGAAGCGCAAGCCCCCCACCGGGCGCTGACTCCGCCGCGCCGCCCTTCCCGCCGCCCCCGCCGCGCCCGTCGCGGCCGGGGCGGCGGCGGTCGGGCAGCGCGGTTCAGCCAGATGGCCGACCCGGCGCTGTCGGGCGGTCACGCCACGCTGTCCATTGCACTGAAGAGGATCATGCTTTTCGTGATCCACACCCCGGCTTTTGTTCGCATGGACAAAAGTTTGGATCAGATCTGCCGAAGCTATGGACACGTGACCCGGAAGGCTCCTACTGTGTCGGACACGACACGTCGCCGTTGCGTCGATGTGAACGACTCCGATGCGGAGGTGTGCCGGTGCGGACTGTGGACCCCCTGCACGTCCGACTCCTGCGACTGCTCCGGGACGAAGGGGCGGTGTCCCGGGCCGAGCTCGGCGACCGCCTGCAGATGCCCCGCCCCCGCCTGCTCGCCGAGTTGGAGCGGCTGGTCGGGCTCGGGTACGTCGCCGAGGCGGGGCTGGCCGCGTCCCGTGGCGGACGGCGCTCCACGCTGGTCGAACTGAGCCCGCACCTGCGCTTCGCCGCGGTCGACCTGGGCGCCAGCTCGATCGACGTCGAGGTGGTGAACGGCCGGCTCGAGCCGGTGGTCGCGTACACCGAGGCGGCCGACATCCGCTCCGGCCCGAAGGTGATCCTGCAGCGGGTCAGCGAGCTGCTGCACAAGGCCAAGGTGGACGGCGCGTACGAGCGGCTGGACGCGGTGGGCATCGGCGTCCCCGGGCCGGTGAGCTTCCGGGACGGCGTGCCCGTCTCGCCGCCGATCATGCCGGGCTGGGACCGCTTCCCCGTGCGCGAGGTGCTCACCCGCGAGCACGGCTGCCCGGCGGTGGTCGACAACGACGTGAACATCATGGCAATCGGTGAGCGGCACGGCGGGGTCGCCCACTCGGTGGACGACTTCCTGCTGATCAAGATCGGCACCGGTATCGGCTGCGGCATCTACCTCAACGGCGAGGTCTACCGGGGCACCGACGGGTGCGCCGGCGACATCGGCCACATCCAGGTCGACCCGAACGGTCCGATGTGCTCGTGCGGGAACCTCGGCTGCCTGGAGGCCGTCTTCAGCGGCGCCGCGCTGGCCCGGGAGGCCACCGCGGCGGCCCGGGCCGGGGTCTCCCCGGCGCTCGCCGACCGGCTGGCCGCGCGGGGCGCGGTGACCGCGCTGGACGTGGCGCAGGGGGCGGTCGAGGGGGACGTCACCTGCATCCAGCTCATCCGCGACGGCGGCCGCCGGGTCGGCAGCGTGCTGGCCGGGCTGGTGAGCTTCACCAACCCGTCGATGATCGTGATCGGTGGTGGGCTCGCCCAGCTCGGCCACATCCTGCTCGCCGAGATCCGCAGCGTGGTCTACCGCCGGTCGCTGCCGCTGGCCACCGGCAACCTGCCGGTCGTCCTCTCCGAGCTCGGCCACCGGGCCGGGGTGGCCGGCGCCGCCGTGCTCGCCAGCGATCTGGCCTTCGGGGAGGCGTCATGACCACCCGGCACGAAGACGGGGCCGTTCCGGGACGGCGTGGGGCCGGTGGGGCCGGCCAGGGGATGCGCGCCGTCCCGGAACCGCCCGCCGCGCCGGCGGACAGCAAGGAGGCCGACGTGACAAAGCCGCTGGTGGCGGCCCCCGCCGACACCGTCGCGGGCGAGGTGGTCCTGCGCCTCACCGACGTCGTCAAGACCTTCCCCGGGGTACGCGCGCTGGACGGGGTGCAGCTGGAGGTCCGGGCCGGCGAGGTGCACTGCCTGCTCGGTCAGAACGGCGCCGGCAAGTCCACCCTGATCAAGGTGCTCGCCGGGGTGCACCGGCCGGACTCCGGCGAGGTCGAGTGGCGCGGTGAGCCGGCGAGCTTCGCCAACCCGCAGGCCGCGATGCGGGCCGGGATCGCCACCATCTACCAGGAGCTCGACCTGGTCGAGGACCTGTCGGTGGCGGAGAACGCCTTCCTCGGTCACGAGCCGCGCCGGCTCGGCTTCGTCCGCCGCGGCCACATGGCCCGGCGTACCCGGCAGATCCTGGCCCGGCTCGGCCACCCGGAGATCCCGCCCGGCCGGCTGGTCCGGCACCTGCCCGCCGCGGGCAAGCAGATCGTCAGCATGGCCCGGGCGCTCTCCCATGAGGCCCGACTGATCATCATGGACGAGCCGAGCGCCGTGCTCGCCCACGACGAGGTGGGCAACCTGTTCCGGATCATCCGGGAACTCACCGCGCAGGGCATCGCGGTCATCTACATCTCGCACCGGCTGGAGGAGATCCGCGAGATCGGCGACCGGGTCACCGTACTCAAGGACGGCCGGACCACGGCGGCGAACCTGCCGGCGCGCGACACCCCGACCAACGACCTGGTCGCCCGGATGACCGGGCGGACCATCGAGTACGTCTTCCCGGAGCGCCCGGCCGACGAGACCGCCGGCGCGGAGCTGTTGCGGGTCGACGGGCTGACCCGGTCCGGGGAGTTCGCCGACGTGTCGCTGGCCGTGCGGGCCGGGGAGATCGTCGGCATCGCCGGGCTGGTCGGTTCCGGCCGCTCGGAGCTGCTGGAGACCATCTACGGCGCCCGGCGGGCGCACGCCGGCACGGTCCGGATGGGCGGCCGCACGCTTCGCCCGGGCAGCGTCGGCGCGGCGGTACGGGCCGGCATGGGCATGGCCCCGGAGGAGCGCAAGAGCCAGGCGCTGCTGCTCGGCGAGCCGATCTACCGCAACGTCACCCTGGCGACCTTCGGCCGGTACGCCCGCCTCGGCTTCACCGACGCCCGCCGGGAACGGGCCGAGGCGGACCAGATCGCCGACTCCCTGGAGTTGCGGCCCCGCGACGTACGCCGGCCGGTGCGCACCCTCTCCGGCGGCAACCAGCAGAAGGTGGTGGTCGGCCGGTGGCTGCTCGGGGACACCCGACTGCTGCTGCTCGACGAGCCGACCCGGGGCGTGGACGTGGGCGCCCGGGCCGAGCTGTACCAGGTCATCCGGGCCCTCGCCGCGCGGGGCGTCGGGGTGCTGCTGGTCTCCAGCGAGGTGCCCGAGGTGCTCGGCCTGGCCGACCGGGTGCTGGTAATGCGGGAGGGCCGGGTGGTCCGGGAGGCCCCGGCCGGCGAAATCGACGAGAACACCGTGCTCGACCTCGTCATGGCGGGGTCCCTCATGGAAGGCGCGCCGGCATGACCGAGACGACACCCACGGCCACACCGGAACGGGCGGCGGGGCTGCCGGCCCAGTCGCCGCCGGTCAACCCGGCCGAGACCGCGAAGGCCGAGCCGCCGGCCCGGCTCTCCTGGTGGCGCGGTGACGGGGGTGAGGGTGCCCGGCGCAACCTCGGCCTGCTGGCCACCCTGCTGGTGCTGGTCGTCATCGGCATCCTCACCCGGCCCGACCTCTACGGCAACGCGAGCTGGGTGTGGGGCAACACGCTCACCATCCTCAAGCTCGCCTCGGTGGTCGGGGTGGTCACCGTCGGGATGACCTTCGTGATCATCGGTGGCGGCATCGACCTGTCGGTCGGCGCGATCGTCGCGCTCGCCGGCGTGTGGTCCACCACGCTCGCCACCCAGAGCTACGGCGCCGGCGGCATGATCTTCAGCGCGCTGACCGTCGGGCTCGCGGTCGGCCTGGTCAACGGCCTGCTCATCTCGTACGGGCGGCTGGTGCCGTTCATCGCCACGCTGGCCATGATGGTCGCCGCCCGCGGCCTGGCGGCCGAGATCTCCGACAAGCAGACCCAGGTCTCGAACGACACCTTCATCAACGGCATCGCCAGCACGAACCTGCTCGGCATCCCGCTGCTGGTCTACATCCTCGCCGCGGTGGTGGTGGCCGGGTGGGTGCTGCTCAACCGCACCACCTTCGGCCGCCGCACGGTGGCGGTCGGCGGCAACCCGGAGGCGGCCCGGCTCGCCGGCATCGACGTCCGCCGGCACACCCTGCTGCTCTACGCGCTCTCCGGGCTGTGCTGCGGCATCGCCGCGGTCATGCTCACCTCGCAGGCCACCTCCGCGCAGGCGGCCATGGCCAACCTCTACGAGTTGGACGCGATCGCCGCCGCGATCATCGGCGGCACGCTGCTCAGCGGCGGGCGCGGGACCATCGTCGGCTCCCTGCTCGGCGTGATCATCTTCTCCACCATCACCAACCTCTTCGCCATCAACGGCCTCTCCACGGAAGCCCAGAACATGGTCAAGGGCGGCATCATCGTCGCCGCCGTCCTGGTCCAGCAGGTCCAGTTCGGCAGCCTCACCCAGTTCCTCCGCCGCAACCGGGCCACCAGCACCACCTGATCCGACCGCGACACCGGCGGCCACCTCGACAGCGACGGTGGCCGGGCCCAGCACACCCATTTTCACCCCACCACCTCATCCAGGAGGCCGTCATGACAACGCAGGGTCGCGACCTGTCGCGCCGCCGGCTGCTCTTCGGTGGAGCAGCGCTCTCCGCCGGCGTCGTGCTCGCCGGCTGCACCAGCAACGAGCAGGCGCCCACCGCCGCGCAGACCAAGGCCGCCGCGACCGGCGGCAACAGCGAGCCCGGCAAGAAGGTGACCATCGGCTTCTCCGCGCCGGCCGCCGACCACGGCTGGATCGCCGCGATCACCAACAACGCCAAGGCGCAGGCCGGGGCGTACTCCGACGTGGAGCTCAAGTCCGTGGAGGCCGGCGCCGACGCGGCGGCCCAGCGCGCCGCGCTCTCCACCCTGATCTCCCAGAAGCCCGACGTGATCGTGCTGCTGCCGCACGACGGCAAGGAGCTCAACGCGTTCGGCCTGGAGGCGATGAAGGCCGGCATCCCGGTGGTCAACCTGGACCGGGCCTTCCCCGACGCGCGGGCCTACCGCCTGCAGATCAAGGGCGACAACTACGGCATGGGGGTGGCCGCGGCCACCTACATCTACGAGCAGCTCAAGGCCAAGGGCGTCAGCAACCCGGTCATCGGCGAGATCCCCGGCATCGACTCGCTGGAGCTGACCCAGGAACGCTCCAAGGGCTTCGCCGACACCCTGGCGTCGTACGGGCTGAAGGTGGCCAACCGGCGGCCGGCGGAGTTCACCGCCGACTCCGGCCAGCAGGCGGCCACCGGCCTGTTCCAGGCACTGCCCAAGCTCGACGCGCTCTGGAACCACGACGACGACCAGGGCATCGGCGTCCTCGCCGCGGTCAACCAGGCCAACCGCAAGGAGTTCTTCATGGTCGGTGGCGCCGGCTCGAAGAAGGCCATGGAGGACATCCAGGCCGACAACACCGTCCTCAAGGCGACGGTCACCTACAGCCCGTCGATGGCCTCCTCGGCTATCTCGCTGGCCCGCCTGATCGGCCAGAGCAAGGGCATGTCGGACCTGGTGGAACTCCAGGTTCCGAAGGAGATCGTGCTCGCCTCCGAGACGATCACCAAGGAGAACGCGGGCAACTACCTGAAGCTCGGGTTCTGATACACGGGGGGAGACCCACCTTGTCCAATCACGACAAAGTCCTGCGGGTCGGCATGGTCGGCTACGCGTTCATGGGCGCCGCGCACTCACAGGCGTGGCGCACCGTGAACCGCGTGTACGACCTGCCGGCGCGGGTGCGGATGGCGCTGATCTGCGGCCGGGACGAGCTGAAGGTGGCCGACGCCGCCGGCCGGCTCGGCTGGGAGGGGCACACCACCGACTGGCGGCGGCTCGTCGAGTCCGACGAGATCGACGTGGTCGACATCTGCACACCGGGGGACAGCCACTGCGAGATCGCCATCGCCGCGCTGGCCGCCGGCAAGCACGTGCTGTGCGAGAAGCCGCTCGCCAACACCGTCGAGGAGGCCCGGCAGATGGCGACCGCCGCCGCTCGGGCCCGGGCTGCCGGGACACGGGCGATGTGCGGTTTCAACTACCGCCGGGTGCCCGCGGTCACCATGATGCGGCAGTTCGTCGCCGACGGGCGACTCGGCGAGATCCGGCACGTCCGCGCGGTGTACCTGCAGGACTGGATCGTGGACCCGCAGTTCCCGCTGGTCTGGCGGCTGCAGAAGGACAAGGCGGGCTCCGGCGCGCTGGGTGACATCGGTGCGCACATCATCGACCTCACCCAGTACGTCACCGGGCAGCGGATCACCGGGGTCAGCGCGGTGACCGAGACCTTCGTCAAGGAGCGGCCGTTGCCGGCCGGGTCGAGCGGCCTGGCCGCGCAGGCCGACGGCCACGGCCAGGCGATGGGTCAGGTCACCGTGGACGACGCGGCCGTGTTCGTGGCCCGGCTCGACGGCGGGGCGCTCGCCACGTACGAGGCGAGCCGGTTCGCCACCGGCCGCAAGAACGCCCTCCGGGTGGAGATCAACGGCTCGCTCGGCACCCTGGTCTTCGACCTGGAACGCCTCAACGAGCTGGAGTTCTACGACGCCACCCGGCCCACCGCCGAGCAGGGCTTCACCCGGATCCTGGTGACCGAGGGGGACCACCCGTACATGTCGGCCTGGTGGCCGCCCGGCCACATCATCGGCTACGAGCACTCCTTCACCCACCAGATGCGCGACTTCGTCGAGGCGATCGCCACCGGCACCGACCCGGCGCCGTCGTTCGCCGACGCGTTGCAGGTCCAGCTGGTGCTGGACGCGGTGACCCGCTCGGCAGAGCTCGCCAGCTGGACGGAGGTGGAGCCGGCGCTGGCCGAAGTGGCCGCCTGACCCACGCGGCGCCCCGCGTTGGCTGGGGTGCCGCCTGACGGATGTGGCACCTCGCGTTGGCTGGGGTGCCGCCTGACGGATGCGGCGCCCGCAGGGCACCGCCCGAGGAGGTTTCCCGGAACCCGACCGGCGAGGGCCCGCCGCGGTTGCGCCCCACGGCGGGGATGAGGTCGGATTCCGGGGAACGTGCCACCGGAGCCCCTCCGGCGCGGCACGACAAAGCACGGCCCTCCGGTGCGGCCGGACCGGGATTCCCCGGCCGCACCGGCGGACCGACCCGACCCTGGGGAGGGAGCACGATGCGTACGGGTGTCTGGCTGGTGGGAGCGCGCGGCTCGGTCGCGACCACCAGCATCGTCGGGGCGCTGGCCCTGCGGGCCGGGCTCACCGACCCGACCGGTTGCGTCACCGAGCTGCCCGAGCTGCGCGGGCCCGCCCTGCCGGCCTTCGCCGACCTCGTCCTCGGCGGCCATGACGTGGTGGCCTGCCCGCTCAGCAAGCGGGCCGAGGCGCTCGCCGCCGCCGGGGTGCTGCCCGGCCGGCTGCTGGACGCCATCAGCGGGGAGTTGGCCGGTGTCGAGGCGGCGCTGCGCCCCGCCCCGACCGAGGGCACCCAGGCCGAGCGGGCTGCCGCCGTGGCCCGCGACCTGACCGACTTCCGGAGCCGGCACGCCCTGGACCGGGTGGTGGTGGTCAACGTCTCCACCACCGAACCGGCCGCCACCGCACACCCGGCCCACCACGACCTCGCCGCGCTGCGGGACGCGCTGGCCGGCCCCGCCGAGGTGCTGCCGGCCAGCTCCCTGTACGCGTACGCGGCGCTCACCGCCGGCTGCCCGTACGTGGACTTCACGCCGTCCACCGGGGCCCGGCTGCCCGCGCTGGCGGCCCTGGCCGAGGAGCGCGGCCTGCCGTACGCCGGGAACGACGGCAAGACCGGGGAGACCCTGGTCAAGGCGGTGCTCGCGCCGATGTTCGCGATGCGGAACCTGGCCGTGCGCTCCTGGTCCGGGCTGAACCTGCTCGGCGGCGGGGACGGTGCCGCGCTCGCCGAGCCGGCCGCCAACGCCGCCAAGGTGAGCAGCAAGCAGCGGGTGCTCGGCGAGACCCTCGGCTACGTCCCGCAGGGCGACACCCGGATCGACTACGTCGAGGACCTCGGCGACTTCAAGACCGCCTGGGACCTGATCACCTTCGCCGGCTTCCTCGGCACCCGGATGCGGATGGAGTTCACCTGGCACGGCTGCGACTCGGCGCTGGCCGCCCCGCTGGTGCTCGACCTGGCCAGGCTCACCGCCGCCGCGCACGCCGTCGGCCGCCGCGGCCCCCTCGCCGAGCTGGCCTTCTTCTTCAAGGACGGCATCGACGCGCCCGCCCATTCGCTCGCCGAGCAGTGGACGGTGCTGTGCGACTTCGTCGCCGGGCTTCACGCCGGAGCCGGGCGATGACCCGGCTGGCCGACCTCGCCGAACTGGTCCGGGCGCCCGCCGCGCTCTCCGTACCGGGGGACGTGGTGGCCGGCGCGGCGGCGGCCGGCGCACTGGACCGCCGGACGCCGGCCCTGGCCGGGGCGTCGGTGCTGCTCTACTGGGCCGGCATGGCCGCCAACGACTGGGCCGACCGGCGGTTGGACGCCGTGGAACGCCCCGAGCGGCCGATCCCGTCCGGCCGGGTCCACCCCGCCGCCGCGTTCGGCGTCGCCGCCGGCCTGACCGCCGCCGGGCTCGCCGTGGCCACGGCCGCCGGCGGCCGGCGGGCGGCCGCCGTCGCGGTCCCGCTCGCCGGCGCGATCTGGGGGTACGACCTGCTCGCCAAGAACACCGCCGCCGGCCCCGCCGTGATGGCCGCCTGCCGGGGCCTGGACGTGCTGCTCGGCGCGAGCCCCGGCGCCGGCTGGAGCGCGCCGCGCGCCGCCGGCCGGGTCCCCTCGGCCCGGCGGGGGTTCATCCGGGCGCTGCCGGCGGCGCTGACCGTCGCCGCGCACACCTGGACGGTCACCGCGCTGTCCCGCCGCGAGGTGTCCGGCGCGGACCGGCGGCTGCCCCAGGCCACCCTGGCCGGCACCGCGCTGGTCGCCGCCACCGCGCTGAGCCGTACCGAGCCGGTCCCCGCCGCGCTCGCCGCCGGCTACGCCGCCAGCTACGGGTCGGCGCAGGTCCGGGTGCTCGCCGATCCGTCACCGGCCCGGGTCCGCGCCGCCGTCGGCGCGGGCATCACCGGACTGCCCGCGTTGCAGGGCGCGCTGACCGCCCGGGCCGGCGCCCGACTGCTCGGCCTCGCGGTGGCGGCCGCCGCCCCGCTCGGCCGCCGCCTGGCCCGACTGGTCTCGCCGACATGACCGGCCGGCCGGCGCCCAGCCCGCCATCCCCGTCCGTGCCGCACGGCGCCCCGCTGACGGCGGACGCCGGGGCTGCGCCGGCCGGGCGCGGGGGCGCGCCGGACCCGGCCGGGCTCCGCTTCGGATACGGGACCAACGGCTTCGCCAACCACCGGCTCGACGACGCGCTCGGCGTGCTCGCCGACCTCGGCTACCAGGGGGTGGCGCTCACCCTCGACCACGACCACCTCGACCCGTTCGCGCCGGAGCTCGGCCGCCGGGTGGCCGCGGTGCACCGCCGGCTGACCGCGCTCGGCCTGGCCGTGGTGGTCGAGACCGGTGCCCGCTACCTGCTCGACCCGTGGCACAAGCACGCCCCGACGCTGCTGCACGACGACCCGGCGCTGCGGATCGAGTTCCTCCGCCGGGCCGTGCGGATCGGCGCGGACCTGGGCGCCGAGGCGGTCTCGTTCTGGGCCGGCGTACGCCCGTCGGAGGTGCCGGAGTCCGTGGCCTGGGACCGGCTCGTCGCCGGCTGTGCCACGGCCTGCGCCGAGGCCGCGGCGGCCGGCGTGCCGCTCGGGTTCGAGCCCGAGCCGGGCATGCTGGTCGAGGACATCGCCGGCTGGCACCGGCTGCGGGACGCGCTCGGCGCGCCGCCCGGCTTCGGCATCACCCTCGACATCGGACACTGCCGCTGCCTGGAGCCGCGGCCGGTGCCCGACTGTGTGGCGGCGGTCGCCGACCACCTGGTCAACGTGCAGATCGACGACATGCGCCGGGGCGTGCACGAGCACCTGGAGTTCGGCACCGGCGAGATCGACTTTCCGCCGGTGCTGCGCGCTCTGGCCGACGCCGGCTACCGCGGCCTGGTGGCCGTGGAACTGCCCCGGCACTCGCACGCCGCGCCGGCGGTGGCCGCCCGGTCGATCGAGTTTCTGCACGCCGCCGCCGGGACCGACCGGCCCCGGACAACCGACTCGGACCCTTTGCTCTGCAGCCACGGAGGCAACACGTCCGGACCGCGGGTGCTGCGTAAGGGGCTGCAGAGCAAAGGCGGTGGCTGAGCACCTGCCACCCGGCTCAGAGGGGAGACGGAATGACACCCGACCGACTGCGCGCCGCGCTGCGGGGCGTACCCGATCCGCAGTGGCTGGACGCGGCCCTGCGCCGCGTCGCGACCGAGCCCACGGCGATCGCGCGCCTCTTCGCCACCGCCGCCCGGCGGTGCGGTCGGGGGCCGCTGCCCGATCCGCCGGGCTGGACGGTCGACGAGGCGGCCCGCGCGCTGCTGCTCACCGCGCTCCCCGCCGACCACGCGGCGGTGGCCGACTCCCTCTACCGGGACGGCGACGCCGCCGAGAAGCGGGCGGTGCTGCGTGCGCTGCCGCTGCTGCCGATCGGGGCGGCCTGCGTGCCGCTGCTGCACGACGCGATCCGCACCAACGACACCCGGCTGGTCGCCGCCGCGCTCGGCCCGTACGCCCGGCACCTGGAGCAGCCGGCCTGGCGGCAGGCCGTGCTCAAGTGCGTGTTCACCGGCGTGCCGCTGGCGGCCGTGGACGACCTGCACGGCCGGGCGGACGGCGAACTGGCGGCGATGCTGGCCGCGTTCGCCGCCGAGCGGAACGCGGCCGGCCGGACCATGCCCGCCGACGCCACCGCCCTGCTCGACCGGCTCGGCGCCGGCTCGCACCCCACCACCGCCCGGGAGGCGTGATGCGCATCTTCGACCCGCACATCCACATGACCTCACGCACCACCGACGACTACGAGCGGATGGCCGCCGCCGGGGTACGCGCGGTGGTGGAGCCGGCGTTCTGGCTCGGCCAGCCGCGCACCAGCGCCGCCTCGTTCGTCGACTACTTCGACTCGCTGATCGGCTGGGAGCCGTTCCGGGCCGGGCAGTTCGGCGTCCGGCACCACGCCACCGTGGCGCTGAACCCGAAGGAGGCCAACGACCCCCGCTGCCGCCCCGTGCTCGACCTGCTCCCGCGCTATCTGGACAAGGACGGCGTGGTGGCGGTCGGCGAGATCGGCTACGACTCGATGACCCCGGCCGAGGACGCCGCCTTCGCGGGGCAGCTCGCCCTAGCCGTCGGGCACGACCTGCCCGCCTTGGTGCACACCCCGCATCGGGACAAGGCCCGCGGCGTCGAGCGCACCCTGGCGGTGGTCGCCGAGTCCGGCATCGACCCCGGGCGGGTGCTGATCGACCACCTCAACGAGGTCACCGTGAAGCTGGTCCGGGACACCGGCTGCTGGCTGGGCTTCTCGATCTATCCCGAGACGAAGATGTCGCCGCCGCGCATGGTCGAGCTGCTGAAGACGTACGGGACCGAGCGGATGGTGGTCAACTCGGCCGCCGACTGGGGGCGTTCCGACCCGCTGCTCACCCGGGCCACCGGGGAGGCGATGCTGCTCGCCGGGTTCACCGAGGACGACGTGGACCGGGTGCTCTGGCGCAACCCGGTCGAGTTCTACGGCCAGTCCGGAAAGCTGGACCTCACCGACGTGGACGCGCCCGCGCCCACCTTCGCCGGCAACTCCATCCTGCGCGGGGGCGAGTGATGCGCTTCCGCCACGCCGACGGCAGCACCGTCCACCTCGGCTACTGCACCAACGTCCACCCGGCGGAGGACCTGGCCGGGATCCTCGCCCAGCTCGACACGTACGCGCTCCCGGTCCGCCGGGCGCTCGGCACCGACCTGCTCGGGCTGGGGCTCTGGCTGGCCGCCCCGGTGGCCGCCGCGCTCGCCGCCGACCCGGCGGCCCGCCGCCGGCTCCGGCACGAGCTGACCGTACGCGGGCTGGAGGTGGTCACCCTCAACGGCTTCCCGTACGCGGCCTTCCAGGCGCCGGTGGTGAAGGGGGCGGTGTACCACCCGGACTGGACCACCCCGGAGCGGCTCGGGTACACCCTGGACCTGGCCCGGGTGCTGGCCGACCTGCTCCCCGAGGACGCGGCCCGCGGCTCGATCTCCACCCTGCCGCTGGCCTGGCGTACGCCGTGGGACGCCGCCCGGGCCGACGCCGCCCGACGCCGCCTCGACGAACTGGCGGCCGGGCTCGCCGCGGTGGAGCGGGAGACCGGGCGGACCATCCGGGTCGGCTTCGAACCGGAACCGGGCTGCCTGGTGGAGTCCACCGGACAGGCGCGTGAGATATTCTCAACCATGGATTCGGACCGGCTCGGGATCTGCCTCGATCTGGCCCATCTCGCCTGCGCCTGGGAGGAGCCGGTCGAGGCGCTGGGCCGGCTCCGGGCCGCCGGGCTGCCGGTGGTCAAGGTGCAGGTCTCCGCCGCCGTCGAGGCGGCCGATCCGGAGGGTTCGGCCGAGGCGCTGCGCCGCTGGGTGGAGCCGCGCTTCCTGCACCAGACCCGAGCCGCCGGCTGCGCCGAGGGCAGCGACCCGGCCGACCCGGCGTACGCCGCCGATGATCTCGACGCCGCCCTCGACACCCGGCTGCCCGGGCCGTGGCGGGTGCACTACCACGTGCCGCTGCACGCCCCGCCCGAGCCGCCGCTGCGGTCCACCCTGCCGGTGCTGCGGGCCGCGCTCGCCGCGCTGTACGCCGGACCGGTCGCCGGCTGCGAGCACCTCGACGTCGAGACGTACACCTGGGGGGTGCTGCCGGCGGCGCGGCGCCCGCGTACCGACGCGGAGCTGGCCGCGGGGATCGCCGCCGAGCTGGCCTTCGCCCGCGACGAGCTGGTCGGGCTCGGGCTGGCCACGACGGCAAACGAGCGAAGCGAGGTGCCGGCATGAGCGAGCGTCAGCGAGCGAATCATCGACACGGTGCCGTGGTGCCTCATGGCGGTGCCGAGCGAAGCGAGGTGCCGGCATGAGCGAGCGTCAGCGAGCGAATCATCGACACGGTGCCGTGGTGCCTCATGGCGGTGCCGAGCGAAGCGAGGTGCCGGCATGAGTAAGCGGCTAGTGGTCATCGACGTGGTGGGGCTGACCCCGCGCCTGCTGGCGCACATGCCCCGGCTGCGCGCGGTCGCCGAGTCGGGCTTCTCCGCCGAGCTGGGCACGGTGCTGCCCGCGGTCACCTGCTCGGTGCAGTCCACCTTCCTCACCGGAGAACCACCGGCCGGCCACGGGATCGTCGGCAACGGTTGGTACTTCCGGGATCTCGGCGAGGTGCTGCTCTGGCGGCAGCACAACGCCCTGGTCGGCGGGGAGAAGCTGTGGCAGGCGGCCCGCCGGGTCGAGCCCGGCTACCGGGTCGCCAACGTCTGCTGGTGGTACGCGATGGGCGCCGACGTGGACTGGACGGTGACGCCGCGCCCGGTCTACTACGCGGACGGGCGCAAGGAGCCGGACTGCTGGACCGATCCGCCCGAGCTGCACGACGCGCTCACCGACGCGCTCGGCACCTTCCCGCTCTTCACCTACTGGGGGCCCGGGGCGGGGCTGCCGTCGTCGCGGTGGATCTGCCGGGCGGCCGAGCGGATCCTCGCCGACCACGCCCCGGACCTGACCCTGGTCTACGTCCCGCACCTCGACTACGACCTGCAGCGGTTCGGCCCGTCTTCGCCGCAGGCCGCCGCCGCGGCGGCCGAGCTGGACGCGGTGCTCGCCCCGCTGCTGGACGCCGCCCGGGAGCGGGACGCCACCGTGGTGGCGCTCTCCGAGTACGGCATCACCGACGTCTCCCGCCCGGTCGACGTCAACCGCCTGCTGCGGTCCGAGGGGCTGCTGCGGGTCTACACCCAGGACGGCATGGAGTACCTCGACCCGTGGACGTCCCGGGCCTTCGCGGTCGCCGACCACCAGGTCGCGCACGTCTACGTGAAGGACCCGGCCGACGTGCCGGCGGTGGCGAAGCTCTGCGCCGGGCTGCCCGGGGTGGCCGAGGTGCTGGACGCCGCCGGGCAGGCCGGCTACGGGCTCGACCACGAGCGCTCCGGCGAGCTGGTGCTCGTGGCCGAGCCGGACGCCTGGTTCACCTACTACTACTGGCTCGACGACGCCCGCGCACCCGACTTCGCCCGCCTCGTGGAGATCCACCGCAAGCCCGGCTACGATCCGGCCGAGCTGTTCTTCGACCCGGCCGCCCCGGGCGCCGCGAAGCGCCGGGCGGGGGTGGCGCTGGCCCGCAAGAAGCTCGGCATGCGCTACCTGATGAGCGTGGTGGGGCTGGACGCCGGGGCGCGGGCGGTCCGCGGCTCGCACGGCCGGCTGCCCGCCGACCCGGCCGACGGGCCGGTGCTGCTCTGTTCCGACCCGACCGCGGCCCGGGACCGGGTCGCCGCGACCGACGTGAAGGCCCTGCTGCTCCAGCTCGCCGGACTGGCCCGGGAGGCACCATGACCGTCACCGTCGCACCGACCGACCCGGCCCTGCTGCGGGACCGTTTCGACGCCGCGCTCGCCGCGTTCCTGCGCGAGCGGCGGCCGGGTCGGTCGGACGACGGTACGGGGGCCGTCCACGCCGTGCTGCGCCGGTTCGTTCTCGCCGGTGGCAAGCGGCTGCGGCCCCTGTTCTGCTACTGGGGCTGGCGCGGCTTCGGCGGCCCGGACGGTGCCCCGATCGTGGTCGCGGCGGCGGCGCTGGAGCTGTTCCACGCCTTCGCCCTGATCCACGACGACATCCTGGACGGCAGCGACCTGCGGCGCGGCCAGCCGTCGGTGCACCGGGTCTTCGCCGAGCAGCACACCCGCTCCGGCTGGCACGGCGACCCCGCGGCGTACGGCCGGGACGCCGCCCTGCTCTGCGGCGACCTCTGCGCCGCCTGGTCGGGCCAGATGTTCCACGACTGCGGGCTCGAACCGGCGCAGGTCCGCCGCGGGCTCGCCGTCTTCGCCCGGATGCGGGCGGAGGTGATCGCGGGGGAGTACCTGGACGTGGTCTCCGCGGTCGGCGACGGCTCGGTGGCCGCCGCCCTCGCCGTGGTCCGGATGAAGACGGCCCGGTACACGGTGACCCGCCCGGTGCAGATCGGCGCCGCCCTGGCCGGCGCCGACCCCGCCATCGTGACGGCGCTGGCGGAGTTCGGCGACCCGCTCGGGGACGCCTTCCAGCTCCGCGACGACCTGCTCGGCGTCTTCGGCGACCCGGCCGTCACCGGCAAGTCGAACCTGGACGACCTGCGGGAGGGCAAGCCGACCGTGCTGCTGGCGCTGGCCCGGGAGGCGGCCGGCCCGACGCAGGCGGCGCGACTGCGGGCGCTGGTCGGCGACCCCGAGCTGGACCACGGGGGCGCGGCCGAGGTGCGGGGGATCATCGAGGCCACCGGCGCGCGGGAGCGGGTCGAGGGCATGATCCGGACCCGCGTCGACCAGGCCCGCGCCGCGCTGGACCGGACGCCGCTGGCCGAGCCCGCCCGGTCGGCACTGGTCGAGCTGACCACCCGGGCCGCGCACCGCCGGCACTGAGCCGCCGTCCCCGGTGGTGACCTCCAGCCGGTAGCGGCAAGGTGGGGCGCCCGGTTGGGCACCCCGATCAGGTGGGGCCTTCCGCGAGCGGGGCGGCGGAAATAGAGTGGGGGGCGGCGACCGCGAGGTGGCCGGTGACCCGACGGGAGGCGCAACCCGTCGGGCCTCAGGCGCGACCGCGCCCACCGGTGTCCGTCGAGGTCGCCAGCACCTGGTCGCCCTCGCCCGGCCCGCAACGGAATCCCCCATCACACAGGGGAGAAGGACAATGGCGCGACCCATCACGCTCTTCACCGGCCAGTGGGCCGATCTTCCGTTCGACGAGGTCTGCCGGCTCGCCGCCGAGTGGGGGTACGACGGCCTCGAGATCGCCTGCTGGGGCGACCACTTCGAGGTCGACAAGGCCCTCGCCGACGAGTCGTACGTGGACCGGAAGCGGGCCACCCTCGCCAAGCACAACCTCCAGGTTTTCGCCATCTCCAACCACCTGGTCGGGCAGGCGGTCTGCGACCACCCCATCGACGAGCGGCACCAGGACATCCTGCCCGCCCGGATCTGGGGCGACGGCGAGCCGGAGGGCGTCCGCCGCCGGGCCGCCGAGGAGATGAAGGACACCGCCCGGGCGGCGGCGAAGCTGGGGGTGCGGACGGTGGTCGGGTTCACCGGCTCATCCATCTGGCACACGCTGGCGATGTTCCCGCCGGTGCCGCCGGCGATGATCGAACGCGGTTACCAGGACTTCGCCGACCGGTGGAACCCGATCCTCGACGTCTTCGACGAGGTGGGGGTCCGCTTCGCGCACGAGGTGCACCCCAGCGAGATCGCGTACGACTACTGGACCACCAAGCGGACGCTGGAGGCGATCGGCCACCGCCCCGCGTTCGGGCTGAACTGGGACCCGTCCCACTTCGTCTGGCAGGAGCTGGACCCGGTCAACTTCATCTTCGACTTCGCCGACCGGATCTACCACGTCGACTGCAAGGACGGGAAGGTCCGTACCGGCGACGGGCGGCGCGGGCGGCTCTCCTCCCACCTGCCGTGGGCGGACCTGCGGCGTGGCTGGGACTTCGTCTCCACCGGCCACGGGGACGTGCCGTGGGAGGACTGCTTCCGGGCGTTGAACGCGATCGGCTACGACGGCCCGATCTCCATCGAGTGGGAGGACGCCGGCATGGACCGGCTGGTCGGTGCGCCCGAGGCGCTCCAGTTCGTCCGCCGGCACGCCTTCGACGCCCCGGCTGCCGCCTTCGACGCCGCCTTCAGCAGCAACCGCGACTGACCGGTTCGGCCGCCACGAACAGGCGGGAGGCGATCGAGGTCGCCTCCCGCCTGTTCAGGTCAGTGCCGGTCTGGTTGGCCGGACGGTTACTGCGTGACCTCGTGCTCGTGGTCGTGCAGGCCGCCGCCGCCGCTGTCGCCGGCACCCGGTCCGTTGCCCTGGACCGGCGCGCGCAGGCTGCTGGTGTCGAACGCGTACGTGATCACGGCGTGCGCGATCGCGTCGGACATCTCCTCAAGCGCCTGCTTGTTGATGTTGTTGATCGTGTCGCAGGCCTGGTGGTAGCACGAGTCGTACGGCATGCCCGGGGTGCCACCGAAGACCGCCGCCTCGTCCGCGGTCTTGATTCCTTCGCCGCCGGTGAACAGGCCACCGGACGGGATGTCCACGCCCGCGGCGATGAACGGCCCGTAGTCGCTCCGCCCGGAGAACGGCGTCTCCCGCGATGCCAGCCCCTGCGAGGCGAAGTAGTCGTGGAAGAGCTGCTCGATGGCGCCCGAGCCGGCCGGCCCGGCAGCGGACCCGGTGCCGACCGGGAACGCGGAGTTGTCGCCGTCGTAGACGAAGCGCACGTAGTTGGGCGAGGCGACCATGTCGAAGTTCAGGTAGAGAGCGATCTTCTTACGCTCCGCGGCCGACAGGTTGGCAACGTAGTGCTCCGAGCCGACCAGGCCGGACTCCTCGGCCGCCCAGAGGGCGAAGCGGACCTTGTTCTTCGGCTTCACCTTGTGCATCTGCGTGGCGATCTCCAGCAGGGAGGCGCTGCCCGAGCCGTTGTCGTTGATGCCCGGGCCGGCGGAGACAGAGTCCAGGTGGGCACCGGCCATCACCACGTTGTTCGGGTCGCCCGAGTCCGACTCGGCGATGAGGTTCTCCGCGGTGGCCGTACCGCGGAAGGTGCTGGCCTTGACCCGCAGCGTCACGCCACTGGAGACCTGCGCCACAAGCTGCTGGCCGAGCTCCCGGGTGATGCCGGTCGCCGCGAAGTCGAGCGTGAAGTCCTCGCCCAGCGTCCCGTTCAGACTGCCGGTGGTGTTGTTGTAGATGATCGCGGCGGCCGCCCCGGCGTTGAACGCGTTCCTGGCCTTCAAGCCGAAGCCGCAGGAAAAGGTGTCGGTGCTTCCGCCGCGGCTGATGAGGACGACCGTGCCGGCGTTGGCCGGGCCGAAGTCCGCCGACGTGCAGCCGAAAGCGGAGCCGGTCGGCACCGACGCCCGCGCGGTCACATCGCCGCTGCCCGAGTAGCTCATCAGCACGTTCGGCAGGTCGGCGGCCGGCGACGGGGACACCCGCTGCAGCAGGCCGGGACCGTGCGAGATGAACGTCTGGTACTGGAACGACTGCCGGCTCACCTGGAGGCCGGCCGCGCGGAGCACGCCTTCGGCGTAGTCGACCGAGCGGTCGTAGCCGGCCGAGCCGGCCACCCGCGTACCACCGTTCTCGTCGGCGATTCGCTGCAGGGCCGTGAGGTGTTTGATGATGCCGTTGCCACGGAAGTGATTTTCCGCACCCCTCGGGTGTGAAGGTGCCCTCCACCCGGGCCGTCGGGCAGGGCAGCCGAGCGGGCGGTGCTCAGCAGGCCGCGAAGACCTGGTCGCTGATCAGGCGAGCGCCACCGATCAGGGCGGCCCGGTCGTCCAGGTCGGAGAGGACGATCGGCATGCTCCCGGTGGCCAGCGGCGTCGAGCGTCGGTAGACCACGCCGCGAATCTCGGCCAGCAGGACGGGACCGATGCCGGGGGCCGCGCCGCCGATGATCACGATGGCCGGGTTGACGAAGCTGACCAGGCTGACCACCACCTGCCCGAGCCGGCGGGCGGCGTCGCGGACCAGCGTCTGCGCGACCGGGTCCCCGTCGGTCACGGCCCGGCCCACGTCGGCCATGGTCAGCGTGCCGGCCGCCGCCAGCCGGTCGCCGAGCGCCGTCGAGCGCCCGGCCCGCGCGGCGGTCACCGCCTCCCGCACCAGCGCGGCATCCCCGCAGTACGCCTCCAGGCAGCCGGTCTGGCCGCAGCCGCACAGCGGCCCGTCCTCGGCGAGCGGGAGGTGACCGACGTCACCGGCCCCGCTGGCCGCGCCCCGGTAGAGCGCACCGTCGAGGATCAGCCCGCAGCCCACCGCGTTGCCCAGCTTGACGTAGAGGAAGTCGTCGAACGCCCGGCCGGTGCCGGCGTGCAGCTCGCCGAGCGCCATCACGTTGGCGTCGTTGTCGACCTGCACCGGGCAGCCCAGCTCGGCGGCGATGGTGTCGCGGACCGGGAACTGGTGCCAGCCGGGCAGGGCGGGCGCGACGGCCGGCGCGCCGGCCCGGACCGCGACCGGCCCGGGCAGGGCCACGCCGACCCCGGCCAGCCGGGCCAGCCCGGCCTCGGCGCGGAGCTTGCCGAGCACCTCGACCGCGCGGCTCACCGCCGCTTCCGGGCCGACCCGTACGTCCAGCGGCTCGGCGTACCGGGTGAGCAGGGTCAGCTCGCCGTCGGTGAGCGCCACCTCGAGCCGCCCGTCACCGACGACCACCGCGCCGAACCGGACCTGCCCGGCCATCCGGAGCAGCGACGACCGCCGCCCGCCCCGGGACGCGGCCGGCCCCGCGGTCTCCACCAGGCCCTGCGCGGTCAGCCGGTCCACCTCTGCGGCGAACCGGGCCCGGGGCAGGCCCAGGGCGTCCGCCAGCTCCACCCGGGAGCGCGGGCCGTCGCGCAGCAGCCGCAGCAGCCTTGTCTGGTCCGCGCTCTCCGGTCCCACCATCGTCATCGCGATCACCCCCCGCTCCGAATGTGCCATACGTGCGTCACAGCGGCGTGACGCGAGGGGGCCGCCCCCGGTTTCCCGGGAGCGGCCCCCCTTGCGGTCGGAAAGGTCGGGTCAGCCCCGCAGGCTCGACATGTGCTGGTAGCTGATCTCCGCGTAGCGCAGCGACCGGCCCGGGTCGGCGCTGCCACCGGGCGCGGTGTCCTGCTCCCACATCGGGTTGTGGTAGCCCTTGGCGCCCATGTTGGCGAAGAAGCCACCGTAGTCGATGTCGCCCTGGCCGAGCGGCACCATGTCGTACCCGTTGGTGGTGCCCGTGTTGATCTTGCCGTCCTTGGCGTGGAACAGCGGGAACCGGCTGGTCCGGGCGGCCACGGTGGCCAGCGGGTCGAAGACGTTGGTCTGCGTCACGCCGTCCGGGTCGGTGTAGCTGCGGTACCGGTACTGGGCCACGTGCGCCCAGTAGATGTCCATCTCGAACCAGACCCACTCCGGGTTGGTGAGCCCGAAGAAGTACTCCAGCTTGCGGACGCCGGAGGACCGGGTCGGCCGGCCCAGCGCGTCCAGCGGCCCGCTGTCCAGCAGGAAGTTGTACGCCGCGTCGTGGTTGTGGGTGTAGAGCTTCAGCCCACGTGCGGCGGCCATCTCGCCGAAGGTGTTCCACCGGTCGGCGGCGGCGTCCCAGTCGGCCTTGTAGTTGCTGCCGGTCGGGTCGCTGCCGGTGCCGATGTGGGTCATGCCGAGGATCTCGGCGGTGTCCAGCGTCTGCTCGAACTGGGCGATCGTGGTCGGGGTGACCGTGCCCGGGACCGAGGCGTGCGAGCCGTTGGCGCGCAGCCCGTTGTCGTCGAGGATCTTGCGGATCTCCGTCGGGGTGATCTGCCGGCCGAGGATCGAGGTGTGCTGGGTGTACCCGGCGAACTCGACCTCCTTGTAGCCGATCTCGGCGAGCCGGCCGAGCACCCGCTCGAACCCGAACGGCACTCCGCTGCCGTCGTCGGCGGCGCCGATCCGGTCACGGACGCTGTAGAGGATGATGCCGCGCTTGCCGGGCGGGACGAGTACGCCGTTGCTCGCCGCACTGGCCGAGGGGGCCCAGCCGGCGGCGCCGACGGCGACCGCCCCGGCCGCCCCGGCGATGGTGCCGAGCATCCGTCGGCGGCTCATCCCGTGTGTGCTGTCGTTCATCTCGGGCTGCCTTTCTCAGGTGATGGGTGGTGTTGGAAGGGGGAGTCGGGCCGGGGGGGGGCCGGCGGGGGGCGGGCCCCCCCCCCCCGGCCCGCCGGCCCCCCCCCCCCCCGGCGGGGTACAAGAACCGCGGTTGTGTGGTTTTTTTCTTGCGGGGTTGCTTTCTTGTGGTTTGGGGGGTTTTTGGGGGGGGGGGGGGGGCGGGGGGGGGCCGTCCGGTGGACGGCCCCACCCGGGCGTCACGGCGTGACGCCGATGCCCTGGCCGGTGAACTCGACCCAGTTGAGGTTGCCGAAGCCGCTGGTCGGCCCGCCGGAGACGGTGGTGAAGACCAGGTACAGCTTGTGCGTCCCGCCCGGGTCGGTGATCGGCACGGTGGTGCTGGTGAAGGCGTTGTTGCCGCTGGTCGCGTTGACCGTGGCGGTGGTGAGCAGCGGGCCGGTGGGGGAGTCCAGGCGCAACTGGACGCCGAACCGGGGCTGCCCGGCGGTGGCGGCACTGCCGCCGGAGGTGCGCAGCGTGATCGACTGCATGTTCTTCAGGTTGACGGTGTTGTTGATCGCGATCCAGTCACCCGCGTCGAGGCCGCCGCGCTGCTGCCCGCCGCCGGTGTCGGCGGTGGTGGCGACCGTGGTGCCGGACTCCTCGGTGGCGAACTCGACCTCCTGCCGCTTGGCCTGGATGATCTGCTGGTCCACCGTGGTCAGCGCCGGCTGGCCGTTGGCGCCCTTGTCGGTGTACGACGCGCTGACCACGCCGTAGATGTAGCCGCCGTGCGAGGCGTCGTCCGCCTCCGTGGGCAGCACGCCCGAGCAGCCGAACTGGTTGGCCTCACCGTGCCCGTGGGTGTCGTGGCCGAGCACGAAGGTCACCTCGACCTTGCTGCAGTCGATCGGCCCGTCCTCCGGGTCGGTGACGGTGACCGTCCACGGGATGTCGTCGCCCCAGCTGAAGAAGCCGCCCTCGAGCGGGGTGTTGACCGTGACGGTCGGCGCGGTGTTGCCGACGGTGATCGTGGTGTTCGCCGACGCCGTCTTGCCGCTGGAGTCGGTCACCGTCAGGCGGGCGGTGTAGACCCCGTTGGAGGTGTAGGTGAACGACGGGTTCGGGTCGATCGAGTCGGTGGTGCCGTTGCCGTCGAAGTCCCAGGCGAACCGGATCGAGTCGCCCGGGTCCGGGTCCTTCGAGCCCTCGCTGGAGAACGAGACCGTCAGCGGCGCGCGGCCGTTGGTCGGGGTCGCGTTCAGCACGGCGGTGGGCGCCCGCAGGCCCTTGACGTAGCTGAACTTCAGCATGGCCGCGTCCGGGTTGATGTTGAAGAACCCGTCGCCGTAGGTCAGCAGGTAGAAGTTGCCGTCCGCGCCCCAGCGCATGTCCATCGGGTTGTCGCAGAGGAACGGCTTGGCCGGGGTGGTGGGCGCCTGCCCGCAGTTCAACACATTATTGATCTTCAGGATCTCACCCTGGTCGTCCAGCCGGATCTCCTTGAGGGTGTCCCGGGTGAACTCGCCGAAGAAGATGGCGCCGTCGTAGTACTCGGGGAACTTCGTCTCCGACCTCAGCTCCGGGTCGTAGTCGTACTTCGCCGCACCGTGCGGGCCGACACCACCGGTGCCCAGCTCCGGGAAGAGCACCGGGCAGGTCTGCGTCGGAGTCGACAGGTAGGACTCCGGGCAGGGGGTCGGCGCCTGGAACGAGTACCACAGCTCAGACTTCTCCACCTTCGGCAGGTCGGTCAGGCCGGTGTTGTGCCGGGAGGTGTTCTTCGGCGCCGCGCAGTCGAACGGCGCGACCGGCGAGATGGGGTTCGTGGTCCAGTTCATCTCGATGTACGGCAGGTTCGGCTGCACGCACATCGGCCAGCCGTAGTTCGCCGGCTTGTCGACCACCATCATCCGACCCGTGCCCGCCGGCCCGCGCCCGACCTGGGCGACCGAGGAGTCGGGGGAGTAGTCGGTGATGTAGGCGACGTCGTTCTTGTCGAGGGTGATCCGGAACGGGTTCCGGAAGCCCATCGCGTAGATCTCGGGCCGGGTCTTCGCCGTGCCGCCCGGGAACAGGTTGCCCGCCGGCACGGTGTACGAGCCGTCCGCGCCCACCGTGATCCGCAGGATCTTGCCCCGCAGGTCGTTGGTGTTGGCCGAGCTGCGCCGGGCGTCCACGAAGGGCGCCTGGTAGACGCCGGTGGCGCTGACCGAGTCGTTGTGTGGCGAGAAGCCGCCGGAGCCGCCGCCGCCGGCCGGGGTGTCGTCCCCGGTCACCAGCCAGAGGTTGTTCTTCGAGTCGAACGCGATGTCACCGGCCACGTGGCAGCAGGCGCCTCGGTCCACCGGCACCTGCATGATCTTCTGCTCGGTGCTCAGGTCGAGCGACGGCGTCTCCCCGTCGACGAACTTGAACCGGGAGAGCTGGAAGTAGCCCTGCCACACGTCCCAGGCGTGCGGGTCGGTGCTGGTGGTCGGCGCGGCCCCGGTGGGGGTGTTCAGCGGGGGCGCGTAGTACAGGTAGACCCACTTGTTGGTGGCGAAGTCGTTGTCGACCGCCGGGCCGTACATCCCGTCCTCGCTGTGGGTGTAGACCGGGATCTGGGCCAGGACGGTGGTCTGGTTGGTCTCCGGGTTGTGCAGGCGTACGCCGCCGCGCCGGTCGGTCTGAAGCACCCGGCCGTCGGGAAGGACGTCGAAGCCGATCGGCTCGTTGACGTTGGGCTGCGCCCCGACCACCGTCATCTGGTAGTTGGCCAGCACGGTCGCGCCGCAGTCGCCGTCGGTCACGCCGGCCGCCCACTGGATCGCCCCGCCCAGGTGGGCCCGCAGGTCCACGGTGCTGTAGCTCTCCGGGGTGGCGCCGAGTCCGGTGTAGAACGACCGGCCGCCCTGGTAGTCCTTGCACCAGGTGACCGGGTGGTCGAAGCCCATCGTGCCGCCGGTGTACGTCTTCTCGTCCACCGTGGCCAGCACGTGCGAGACGCCCCGGACGTTGGCCGCGAAGTTGTACCACCGGTCGGTGGTGCTCCACCGCTGCGGGAGCGTCTCCGACGCGGGGTGGACCCGGTCGGCGACGGTGACGGTCGCCTTGCTGGCGGCCGACGGCGCGCCGGTGGCCCGGGTGCCCAGCACGTTGGTGAGGAAGGACCAGTCCGGGTTGGCTTCGATGGCGGAGTGCACGCCGACGAAGCCGCCGCCGTCGCGGTAGTACTGCTCGAAGGCCGCCTGCTGGGCGTCGTTGAGCACGTCGCCGGCGGTGTTGAGGAACACCACGGCGCGGAACTGCTTGAGGTGCGGCTCGTCGAACTTGCGGGCGTCGTTGGTGACCTCGACGGTGAAGCGCCGTTCTTGCCCGAGTTGCTGGATGGCCTGCACGCCGGCGGCGGTGGCGGCATTGTTGCCGCTGGCCGACCGGGTGAAGACGAGCACCTTGTACTGCATGCCGTTGCTGTTGGGTGCCGGGGCATTGAGCACCGGCGCGGCCTGGGCCGGGGTCGGAGCCTGCTCGGCCGTCGCGACGAGCGTCGCGCCGACGAGGGCGAGCAGGCTGAGGTGGGTGGCGGCCCTGCGGCCGAAGGGTCTGCGCATCGAACCTCGCTCTGGTCGGGCGGGTCCGCCTCAGCGCGGGACGAGAGCTGAGGAGGTCGCTGATGTGGTGACGAGAGCCTGGCCAGGTTCTACGCGAGACGATATTTGCGGACGCGACCAAAGAGAAGAGGTCGGAGCCAAAAGTTTTCTATGAATCGCTTCGACTTTTGTTCAGGATCAGCAAAAGTAGGAGGGTTGGGTCCCGTCCGGGCAGACGAGAACGGGCCGGTCGCCTGATGGCGACCGGCCCGCTGCCCTGATGGCGTCAGGAGTTGCTGCCGGACGGCTTGGTGCTCCCGCTGCTGGTCGACGCGTTCGGCCCGCTGTTCGATCCCGTGCCGGCCGAACCGGACTTGGCGCCGACGGAGGCCGGCGTCCCGGCGAACGGCTTGTCGGCCGAGGTGAGCCCCGGCTTGCCGCCGTTGTCGCTGGTCAGCTTCTCGCCGAGCTTCGTCTGCCCCAGCCTGTCCTTGCCCTCGGCATAGAGCCGGGTCGCCTGGGCCTGCGCCACACCCGCCGCCTCCTGGACGGTCGGGTGGTCGAGCACCTTGCGACCCCGGACCACGAGCTCGTCGTACTTCTCTCGACCGGCACGGGCGCCCAGGACGAATCCCGCAGCCAGCCCGCCAAGAAACATGATCTTTCCGCGCATGGCGGCTCCTTCCGTACCTGACGCGCCGCCGTCCCCGACCGGGCGGTTGCCGACCGGGAACGACCATCTCGCGCCTGCGTCCTCTGTCGGCGGCTAACTACCCATCCTGCTCTCCGCTCATGCCTCCGCGCGCCCAGATGGCGATTTGTCCGTATTGATGATTGATCGTGTCGCCCGGAAATGCCGCCGCGGATGGCGGTAACCCCCTGGCGCACCACCCCCGGATGTCCTGTACTCTTGTCCCCGTCGCCCGGCGCGGAGAGATCCGAACCGGGTGATCTGCGGTCCCCCGTAGCTCAATTGGCAGAGCAGCCGGCTGTTAACCGGCAGGTTTTTGGTTCGAGTCCAAACGGGGGAGCTTCGCTTCACAGACACCCGTCGACCCCAGGTCGGCGGGCGCTTCTCGTTTCCCTGCCCCGGCGTCACGGGCGGTTTCCGCCCGAACGGTGCGCCCTGCCCGGCAGGATGGAGGTCGACTGGGACTCCCGCTGCGTCGGTTCGTGCGTCGGTTCAAAGGTGGGTGGAGATGGCCGGAGGACCGCACCGCTGGACGGCGACGCTGATCGCGGGGGCGGTCGTACTGGGTTGGCTCGTCATCGGGGCGATCGCCGGACCGTACTCGGGGAAGCTCGGCGATGTCGCCACCAACGACAACGCGGCCTTCCTGCCGGCCAACGCCGAGGCGACCCGGGCGCAGGACCTGTCCGCCGGCTTCGTGACCAGGCAGACCACCCCTGCCCTGATCGTCTACCAGCGCACCGCCGGCATCACCCCGGCCGACCAGCAGCGCGTCCGGGCGGACGCGGCCCGCTTCGCCCAGGTGCCTGGGGTGGTCGCCCCGCTGCCGCCACCGATCGCCAGCCAGGACGGCCAGGCGGTGCAGGTGATCGTCCCGATCGCCAGCGCCGAGGGCGAGCGGATCCGGCAGGTCGTCGGCCAGTTGCGCGGCATCGCGGGCGCGGACCGGGACGGGCTCTCCGTGGACGTGGCCGGGCCGGCGGGCCTGCTCGCCGACCTGATCGAGGTCTTCACCGCCATCCACGGGCCGCTGCTGCTGGTCACCCTGGTGGTGGTGCTGGTGATCCTGCTGATCGTCTACCGCAGCCCGGTGCTCTGGATCTGCCCGCTGCTCGCCGCCGGCATGTCATACGCGCTGGCCTCGCTCTTCGTCTATCACCTCGCGCGCAGTGACGTCATCAAGCTGAACGGGCAGGCGCAGGGCATCCTCACCGTGCTGGTCTTCGGCGCCGGCACCGACTACGCGCTGCTGCTCATCGCCCGCTACCGGGAGGAGTTGCACCGGCACGAGCGCCCGTGGGACGCGATGCGGACCGCCTGGAAGGGCGCCGGCCCGGCCATCATCGCCTCCGGCGCCACCGTCATCCTCAGCCTGCTCTGCCTCCTGCTGTCCAGCCTCAACTCCAACCGCGCGCTCGGCCCGGTCGCCGCCGTCGGCATCGCCGCCACCCTGCTGGTGATGCTGACCTTCCTCCCCGCCCTGCTGCTGCTCGGCGGACGCTGGGCGTTCTGGCCGCGACGGCCCCGCCACGACCACGCCGACGCGCGTACCGAGCACCGCGTCTGGGGCCGGATCGCCGGCTTCGTCGCCCGGCGGGCCCGGCCCGTCTGGCTGGTCACCGCGGTGGTCCTGGCCGCCCTCGCCGGTGGCGTGACCCAGCTCGACGCCAACACCCTGGGCCAGTCCAGTCTGTTCACCCACCGCACCGACTCGGTGGCCGGGCAGGAGGTGATCGACCGGCACTTCCCGGCCGGCACCGGCAGCCCGGCCACCATCTTCACCACCGAGGCCACCGCCCGGCAGGTCGCCCAGGTGGCCCAGGGCGTACCCGGGGTGTCCGCGGTGCGCCCGGTCACCGGCCATGGGCCGGGCGGGCCACCCGAACCGAACGCGCCGCCCAAAGTGGTCGACGGGCGGGTGCAGCTGGAGGCCACCCTCGCCGACCCGCCGGACAGCCACGCCGCCGAGCGGACCGTCCGCGACCTGCGGGAGGCGGTGCACAAGGTGCCCGGCGCCGGCGCCGTGGTGGGCGGCTTCACCGCTGTCAACGTCGACACCGCCGACGCCGCCGTCCGGGACCGCAACGTCATCATCCCGGTGGTACTGCTGGTCATCGCGGTGATCCTGGCCCTGCTGCTGCGCGCCCTGCTCGCCCCGCTCCTGCTGATCGCCACCGTGGTGCTGTCGTTCCTGGCCACGCTCGGCCTCTGCGCACTGATCTTCAAGTACGGCCTGAACATCCCCGGCGTCGACCAGTCGTTCCCGCTCTTCGCGTTCGTGTTCCTGGTCGCCCTCGGCATCGACTACAACATCTTCCTGATGAGCCGGGTCCGCGAGGAGTCGGTCCGCCGGGGCACCCGGGCCGGGGTGCTGGCCGGCCTCGCCGTCACCGGCGGCGTGATCACCTCCGCCGGCATCGTGCTCGCCGCCACGTTCTCCGCGCTCGCCGTGCTACCGCTGGTGGTGCTCGTCGAACTGGGCGTGGCGGTCGCCATCGGGGTGCTGCTCGACACCATCGTCGTCCGGTCCCTGCTGGTGCCCGCGCTCGCGTACGACATCGGGCCGAAGGTCTGGTGGCCGAGCCGGCTGTCGCGGGCCAACCGGGACGGGGATCGGGCCGGGGCGGAGGTGACGCATGCCCGCTGAGACCGACGTGGTCATCGTCGGTGGTGGCCTGGCCGGCCTCGCCGCGGCCCGGCGGCTGCACCGCGCCGGCGTGCCGTGGCGGCTGCTGGAGGCCGGCGACCGGCTCGGCGGCCGGGTCGCCACCGACGAGGTCGACGGCTACCTGCTGGACCGTGGCTTCCAGGTGCTCAACACCGCGTACCCGCGGCTCGGCGGCCTGCTCGACCTGGCCGCTCTAAACCTCGGCTGGTTCAGCGCCGGCGTGCTGGTCCGCCGCGGCGACCGGCTGGACCGGCTGGCCAATCCGCTACGCGAGCCCGCCGGCCTCGCCGGCACGCTGACCGCCGGGGTCGGGTCGCTGTCGGACCGGTTGCGCTTCGCCGGGCTCGTCACCGGCTGTGCCACCCTGCCGGTGAACCGGCTGCTCACCGCGCCGGAGACCACCACCGAGGCGGCGCTGCGCCGGGCCGGCCTCTCCGACGCGATCATCGAGGAGTTGCTCCGGCCGTTCCTCTCCGGCGTCCTCCTCGACCGGGAACTGGCGACCTCCAGCCATGTGCTCGCCGTGATCCTGCGCTCGTTCGCCCGGGGGCGGATCGGCCTGCCCGCCCGGGGGATGGCGGCGCTGCCCCAGGCCGTCGCGGCACCGCTGCCCGCCGAGCTGATCGATCTGAACAATCCGGTCAACGCGGTCGCGCCGGGCCGGGTCCGCACCCAGGCCGGCGACCTCGCCTGCCGCGCCGTCGTGGTCGCCGTGGACCCGCCGGCGGCGGCCGCCCTGCTGCCCAGGCTCAACCGGGTACGCATGCACGGCTACACGACCTACTACCACAGCACCGACACCCCGCCCCTGGCCGAGCCGATCCTGCTGCTCGACGGGGAACGGCGGGAACTGGTCGCCAACACCGTCGTGGTCAGCCGCGCCGCGCCCACGTACGCGCCGGCCGGGAAGCACCTGGTGGCCACCTCGGTGGTCGGGCCGCAGGCCCCGCCCGAAGCGGTCATCCGGCGGGAGTTGGACCGGCTCTACGGGCGGTCCACCGCCGACTGGACCCACCTGACCACCGTCACCGTCCCGGACGCGCTGCCCGCCGCGCCACCGCCACAGGGCCGGCTGCGCAAACCGGTCGCGCTCGGCGACGGGCTCTACGTCACCGGCGACCACCGGGACAGCCCGTCCATCCAGGGGGCGCTCGCCAGCGGCTGGCGGGCCGCCGGGGCGGTGCTCGCGGAGCTGCGCAGCGAGGGCTGAGCGCAGTGGACCATGCGGGTGCCCGCCGATCCGCTGCGCGCTGTTATCCTCGCGTTGCCCACCGTGCCGGTCGGATCTTGAGCCCGGCCGTTCGGGTGGTGGCCGGTGATCCGTTGAGCGGGTTACGATCCGGCGCGGTAGCGGGGCGGTAGCTCAGCGGGTTAGAGCAGGGGACTCATAATCCCTCGGTCGCGGGTTCGAGTCCCGCCCGCCCCACCACGCAAAATCCCTGCTCAGGCATGGTGCCAACGACCCGGACGAACGGCGTCAAGATCGGGACCAACGCCAGTCCGCACTGAGTCCGCAGCAGCACGAGCGGCCGCCCGGTCGAGGCGGTCCGCCACTTGGTCCAGGTCGTCCTCGAACAGGTCCGCGTACATGTCCAGCGTCATTGCTGCCGAGGCGTGCCCGAGCATCCGCTGCACCGCCTTCACGTTGGCACCCTTGGCCACTGCCAGACTCGCTGCCGTGTGCCGCAGCTCGTGCGGTGTCAGGCCGGTGCCGCCGATCGACTCCGCAGCCCGATCGGAGACCCGCCGGCGGAAGTTGTTGTTACGCAGGACCTCACCAGCCGAATAGCCGCATGCACTGTCTAGTCCCACCACCTGCTTGACAGTGAGGACCCGTCCCAGGACACGCTCGACGTCGCGCCTGGAACTCGTGTCAGACTCTGGCCCATGCCGCACGCCCGGTTCTTCTTCGACGCGGGGGCTGGGGGTGTCCTGTGGCCAACCAGCCCACAGGACTGGCAGGCCTTGGGGAATCCGGTGCTCCTGGAGGCGCTGCCGATCAGCGTGACCCTTCGGGATGAGCTGGCTCAGCTGGCCGAGTGGTACGACGCATCACTGAACTGGGACTATCCGCCTGACCCGGGGCCATGGCGCGAGCCAGAATGCCAGGCCTTCAACAATGCCGTTCGGCGGGCGCTCGATCAGCTGCGCGCCGAACTCGGTGACCAGTGGGTGATCGCGGACCACTTCGAAGAGGTGCATGAGGATCCGGACCTCGATCGGTACCTCGCCGACCCGGCCAGCTTCCGGCGGTGACCCGCGTCGGCCATAGCCACAGGCCACCGCGGCTGTAGAGCATCTGGCGGGACGCGAGTGCCAAGCGCGTCCCGTGACGGGACAGGGCACCGTGCACGCTGTCTACTCGCACCACATGCTTGACGAATCCGTCCCAGCACATGTTTGACGGTTGGCCTAGGTTCCATGCTGTGTGGGGCCGGGCCATGGTGCGGGCCAGGCTGCTCGGCGCCCGTGCGGGGTAAGCCTCTGCAGGGATCTGGGTGACAATCTCGCGCATGAGCGCCTCTGACGTCGTAGCGGTCGACCTCACTTCGGACGAGCGGTTTCTGCTGAGGCGAGGGTTGGCCGAGTGGGGTGGACCCGCGCATTCCACGGATGATCTCGCCCGAGCTATGGGCTTCCAGGACCAGGTGGACCTCTACCACGGCGAGGGTCGCAGGCTGGGAGAGGCACTGGACCGCGGGGAGCCGTTGTCGAGGTCGCAGTGGCGAAAGCTGTTGTTCTCCACTGAGATCGTCTTCGCGAGTGACGTGGTGGGTTCTGGCTGTGACTGGTCGATCACCACTGGCCTTTCTGACGAGGAGACGATCAAGCTGCTGCGGGTGGTGCAGCGGAAGGTGGCCCGCGCACTACGGATGTCTTAGGCATCGGCGGCCACTTTGCGGGGTCGGCTGGCTTTGAGGTTGCGGACGGCCTGGTCGGTGGTGCGTCGGACGAGGCGGGTGCCGTCGTCGCAGGCGATGGCCAGCTCGGTGTCGGTGACGTTGATGGTGACGGTCTTGCCGGCGTGGACGCGGCCGAGGGCGACTTTCTGCCCGACGACCATGACGACTCCGCTGTTGGATGCCCGCCGCTGCACCTGCACGGGTTCGGTCGCAGGTTGCGGGGGTGATCCGGCGGGTCGGGCGCCTCGCAGCCGGGCCACCTCGGCGGGGGTGAGCGGGTTGGGGCCACCGGGCGCGCCGGGCGTTGGCCAGCTGCATTGATGAGGCGCACCGCGTCGTGGAAGAGGAGGGCTAGGTCATGGGCGAGCGCAGCGATTGGGCCGCGATGCGGGAGCGGCGCATGGCTGAGCCTGGAGCCGCGGAGGCGTACGACGCGGCGCGGTTGGCGTTCGAACTCGGTCGTGCGGTGCGCGATCTTCGTGAACGCCGGGGTTGGAGCCAGGCGCAACTTGCTAAGGAATCGGGGATGACGAAGTCGGCGGTCGCGCGGTTCGAGGCGGATGGAACCGTTCCAACCCTGCCGGTGTTGGAGCGGTTGGCAGCGGCCTTGGATGTCAGTCTCAGCGTGAGCTTCGAGCCCCGCGCTGCGGCGGCTTGAGGCGCTGAACGAAGACCCTGGCGTCGGTAGCGCTCATCGGGCACCAGCCCTTGCCCGCGATGTACGAACGCGGGCTGCCACAGTCGCGGTTGTCGTCATAGCCAGATCGGCAAGTGACGGCGGCGAAATCTCCGGCAGCATCGCCCGGCCGCCGGCGCCCGAGCCGGATGCGGCGGCTGGAGCGGTCGAGGCGGTAGACGGGGGATCGACTACCAGTCGAGGCTGGGGCATACGCCGAGGCTCTCCTGGCGCGGCCTGCCCTGATTCACCTCTTCACCGGCGCGGATGATCGTGGCAAGGTTTCCTCCGTGCAGGGTGGCGGGGATGGCGCGACGGGTGGGCGGCGGCCCGGTTGGTATCCGGATCCCTCCGGGCGGCAGCCGGTCCGCTGGTTCGATGGCGACCGGTGGACAGCGCACGTGATCGACGGCCGGCAGCAGCCACAACTGGACCCGCTGCCCGATGGCGCCGCCCCGCCGCCCGTTCCGCCCGGCCCGCCGCCGGGGGTGTCCGGTGCGCCGGCTCCCGCGCCGGGACAGCCGTCCGCGAAGCTTCCGGTCGGGTCGCTGGTCGTACGGTGTCTGGTCCTCGGCATCGTGGCGGTGCTCCTGGTGCTCGGCTTCCTGGCGCTGCCGTACGCCGGGGTGGACAGCCCGCCCCGGGACTTCAGCTACGCGCCGGTGCGCTATCTGGAGTTGGGTGCCTGGCTCAGCGTGTACGACACGAAGATGAGCGCCTGGGGGCGGGCCTACTCCCAGGGGCTCGGTCCGCTGATCGCGCTGGTGGTGTGGGCCGCGGTCGCCGGCACGGTGCTGCTGGTGGCGCTGGTGCCCCGCTACCGGACCCATGAGCCGTGGTGGACGGTGCTGGTCTTCGTGCTGGCGGTCGCGGCGGTGTTCGGGGCGATGGTCGCCTCGCCCAGCAACGACACCATCCTGCTGAAGTCGGCGGCTGGTTACCTGACGGTGCTGGCGGCGCACGCGCTGCTGGTGTTTACCTGCCCGCTCAGGAATCGGCGGCGGCGACCTCGCCTGGATCAGCCAATGGCGGGTGGCGGCGGGCATCCGTAGCCAGCTCGGGTGGTTCGGGGCGGCGCCGGTGGGTCCGGCGCCGCCCCGAGCCGAGGCGGGACTGTCTTCCCCGTTTAGCGGGTGGCGAGGAACTCGTTGATGGCGATGGTGACCTGCTGGCCGGTGGTGTGGCTGCGCACGATCGACATCACGCGGTCGTGCAGGTCGGTGGTGCCGGAGCGGTCGTAGGTGTCGGAGATGACCAGGTCGAGCCAGGGTCGTTTGATCGGTTCCGGTTTGCCTTGGATGGGTTTGGCGAAGAAGTCGGCGAGGGCGTCGGCGATGCGGCGTTTCGCTGTGGTGAGCTGCTGTGGCAGGTCGCCCTGCCGGTCGGTGGGTATCTGTTCCAGGGTCGTGGTGGCGTCGGTGAGGTCGGTGACGGCGGCGTCGAGTTGTGCGGGGGTGGTGAGTTCGGTTGCGGCGATGCGGTTGAGCAGGTCGCGGGCGTGGACGAGGTGTTTCACGACGGTCAGTCGCTGGTGCAGCGCGGTGACCTGGGTGGCGTCGGTGACCTTGGCGATGGCCGTCTCGGCGGCCGTGATCGTGTCCGCCGACGGGTTGGCCTCGGCGGCGGCGACCGCGTCCTGCGCCGCCTTCAGCAACTGCGCCTGCTGGTCGGCGAGTTGCACGCTCATCGAGCCGATGATGAGGGGCAGGTTGTTCGCGCCCACGATCCGCAGGTCGGCGTTGCCGTTCTGCCGGTTCCGGAACATCACCTGGGGCAGGTCGAGGGTCACGGTCTGCCAGGTGTTGACCATGGCGGCGGTGATGCTCACGCGGGTGGCGCTCTGGTACGCCGACCCGGTCGCCGCGGAGTCGTACTGGAGGACGAACGAGCCGGTGACCGGGGAGCGGTACTCGATGGTCGCGGTGGCGTCGTACGGGCCACCGGTGAGGTAGCGGTCGTCGACGGCGAGGTAGAGGTTGTTGCCGGAGTTGAATGTGTTCCGGTCGATCTGCAGGGCGCGCCGACCGTCGACGGCGATCTCGTGCGCGGGGCCGCTCTCGTACGGGATCCAGGTCAGCCCGTCGGGCTCACCGGAGAAGTCCATCGAGACCCGGGTCGTCGGTGGGGCGGGTGGGACCACGTCGAGGCGCACCGCCGAGACGGCGAGCGGAAGGTTGGCCAGCGCGTTCAGCCGCAGGTCCGCGCCGCCGTTCTGCCGGTTAAGTGAACCGGACGTCGGGAAGGTCGATGGTCGTCGTCTGCCACTGGTTCACCTGGCCGGCGCCGATCGTCACCGCCGTCGAACGCTGGTAGGCCGAGCCGCTCTGCTGCGAGTCGTACTGGATGGCGAACGAGCCCGGGACCGGGGAGCGGTAGCTGATCGTGGCCTTCACCTGGTACGGCCCGCCGAAGATCGCCGCGTCGTCGACGAACATGTACAACTGGTTGGCGCCGCCGAAGGGATTCTTCTGCAGCTCCAGTGCCCGGCGGCCGTCGACCTCGGTGGTCAGGAACGGGCCGTCCTCGTAGTTCCGGTAGGTCAGGCTGTCGGCCTTGTCCGCCGCGACGTCGAACGAGACCGTGTACCTGTTCGGGATCGGGTTTCCGCCCGGGTCCGGGTTCGGGTCGACCCAGTCCGACCGCTCGGCCAGGTACGCCCGGCCCTGCGCGTCCTTCTTGAGCAGGAAGTAGTAGTCGACGGTGCCCGGCAGGGACAGGTACTCCGCCTTCAGCGAGTCCGGGGTCACGGTCAGCCGCATCGCCCCGAAGTGCGCGGCATCCCGGAACTTGCTGCCCGGCGCGACGCTGAACAGCGGCGTCAGGCCGGCGCCGCCGTTGCCGGAAATGGCGATGTGGTAGCCGTCGGCCGTCTCGATGTGCTCCGCGTGGTGATCGTGGCCGGCGAGGATCAGGTCCACGCCCGGCGTCATCAGCCAGGCGCGGTCCAGGTTGTTGCCGGCCTTGCCGGAGGAGTAGATCGGCTGGTGGCCGCCCACCACCTTCCAGGCGGCCGAGCTGTTCGTGAGCGTGTTGCGGTACGTGTCGTAGATCGGCGGCTTCGCGCTGCCCGTCGCCGTCTGGCAGTTGGCGTCGGGGTTGACGAAGTCGAGCAGCCCGTTGCCGAAGCCGGCGACGAAGGCGGCGGGCACGTTGAAGTAGTCCAGGCTCGGCTTCACGCTCTCCGGCGAGCAACCGTTGCCGTAGTCGTGGTTCCCCATGATCGGGAACATCCGGCCGGCGTCGATGTCCGCCTTGTACGGCGCCTGGGCCTTGACCACCTCCTCGGGCAGGCCCTGCTGGTAGGTGTTGTCGCCGGTGGTGAGGATGGCCGCCGGGTTCCAGGAGTGGACCATGTCCGCGACCTGGTTCTCCTCCGCGCAGGTGCGGTCAACGCCGCAGCCGCCGTAGTCCCCGATCACGGCGAGCACCAGGCGGTCCTGGGGCGGCTGTTGGGTGTCGACCGGCGGGGTGATCCGTTGCAGCTCGCCAGCGGCCGCGCCCGCCGTGGTGGCGAGCCCCGCCGACAGGGTCAACGCAGCGACCGAGGCCAGTGTGAGGGCGAGTTTTCGTTTGGCTAGCACGTCCAGCTCCTTGCGGGTGTCGCGATCAACGACGCCGGACGCTAGGCGGTTGCGGTGATAGCCCGATGAACCCGAGACCAACCGGACCGGGCCGGCCCCTGACCAGGCGGTCGGAGGGCCAGCGAGGGGCGGCGCAGCCCGGTGTGCCAGCCGGACGCGCTGCGCCGCCCGGGCCGGGGCGTCCGCGGCGGGGCGTTGACCCGAGTACGGATGCTCATCCGCCCGGTCGCCGGGACCGGCAGGATCGGGCCGTGACCACAACGATGCGTACTCTGCTCGGCGGGCTGCTGCTGGCGGCGGCGACGGTCGGCGCCTGGTGGGCCTGGTTGGGCTGGGAGAGCGGCTACACGGTCGACCCGGCGACCGGCGCCACCAGCGGCCCGTACGCGGTGTGGCAGGTGGCCGGCTGCGTGCTGACCCTGGCCCTGATCGCCGCAGTAGGCGGCTGGTGGCGCGGCCCGTGGCTGGTGGCCCCGGTGATGACGGTGGCCTTCACGGCCGCCTGGGCGCGGCACGCCGCGTCGACCGACGCCACCGGGCTCTGGGCGGTCGGGGCGGCGCTGGTCGCCATCGGCACCGCGATCGAGTCCACCCTGGTGAGCGCCGGCGCCGGGTGGCTGCGGCGCCGCCAGCGGCGGGCCCGGTGAGAAGTGACCCGGGCCCCTGACCCGGGGGCCCGCCGGCAACGCGGCGGGCCCCCGGTCACGGGACGGGTCAGGCGAGCGCCTTCAGGTAGTCGGGGTTGGCCTTCAGCCACTCCTCGACGGCCTTCTTCTCGTCACCCTTGTGGGTGTTGAACATCAGGTCCTCCAGGGACCCGAGCTGCTGGTTGTCCATGGTGAACTTCGCCAGCATCTTCGTGACCTCGGGGAAGTCCTTGCCGAAGCCCTTGCGGCCGAAGGTGTTGATCTGTTCGGCCTGGCCCAGGGTGCCCTTCGGGTCGGCCAGGTCCTTCAGCTCGTACTTCGCGTAGGCCCAGTGGGGGTGCCAGAGGGTGACCACGATCGGCTTCTGGTCGGCGATCGCGGCGTCGAGCGCGGCCAGCATGGCCGGGGTGGAGGAGGTCTTCAGCTTCATGGCGTCGGCCAGGCCGTAGCCGGGCAGCACCTTCTCCTGGGTGGCCTTGGTGAGGCCGGCGCCCGGCTCGATACCGATCAGCTGCCCGCCGAAGGTGCCGGCCTTGCCGGCCAGGTCCTCGAGCGAGTCGACGCCGTCGACGTACTTCGGCACCGCGATGCTGAGGCTGGCGTCTTCGTACCAGACGCCGATCTTCTCCAGCTTGTCGCCGTACTTCTCCAGGTAGGAGGCGTGGGTCTGGGGCAGCCAGCCGTCCAGGAACAGGTCGATGTCGCCGCCGGCGAGCCCGCCGTAGACGAGCCCGGCCTCCAGGTTCTTGAGCTGGACCCGGTAGCCCTTCTCCTCCAGGATGTGCTGCCACAGGTGGGAGGCGGCGATCGCCTCGTCCCAGGCCATGTAGCCGATGGTGATCTTCTTGCCGTTGCCGGACCCGCCGTCCGACTTCGCGCTGCAGGCGGCACCGCCCAGCGCCAGGGTGGCGGTCACGGCGAGCGCCAGGACGCGCCTCAGGGTCGTGAACACGGATTGTCCTTCCTTCTCTGAACAGCCGGCGGACCCGCGTACGCGGGCCCAGGGGTGCCGGCGGAGGGCGACGGTCAGGCGGCCTGCCGCGCCAGGCGCTGCGCCCGCGCGGAGGGGAACCGGTCGCCCACGGAGTCGGTGAGCCGGTCGAGCACCACGGCGAGGACCACGACGGCGATGCCGCCCTCGAAGCCGCTGCCCACCTCGACCTGGGAGAGCGCGAACATGATCACGTCGCCGAGGCCGCCGGCGCCGACCATGCCGGCGATGACCACCATGGACAGGGCCAGCATGATGACCTGGTTGACCCCGGTCATGATCGTCGGCAGGGCCAGCGGCAGCTTGGTCCGCAGCAGCACCATCCACGGTGGCGCGCCGAACGACTCGGCGGCCTGGACGATCTCCTTGTCGACCTGCCGCAGGCCGAGTTCGGTCAGGCGTACGCCGGGCGGCATGCTGAACACCAGCGTGGCCAGCACGCCGGGCACGGTGCCGATGCCGAAGAAGAAGATCGCCGGGATCAGGTAGACGAACGCCGGCATGGTCTGCATGAGGTCCAGCACCGGCCGGGCCACGGTGGACGCCCGCCGGTTCTCCGCGATGAAGATGCCCATTGGGATCGCCAGCAGCAGGGCGAGCACGCTCGCCACGAGCACCTGGGCGAGGGTGCTCATGGTCTCCTCCCAGTACGGCATCCCGGCCACCACGCCGAGGCCGACCGCCGTCCCGAGGCCGAACTTCCAGCCGCGCAGCCACCAGCCGAGCCCGGCCAGGACCAGCACGACCGCCACCGGCGGTACGCCGGTGAGCAGCTCGTCGAGCGGGCGGACCAGGGCGTCGACCACGGCCGCGACCGCGTCGAAGACCGGGCCGAGGGCGCCGGTGGCCCAGTCGACGGCGGATTCGGTCCAGGCGCCCAGCGGCACTCGGGGCAGCTCGACGTCGAGCGGGGACCAGGTGTGACTCATGTCGGCTCTCCCTTCGTGCCCACCAGCTCGACCTCGGCCGGGTCGGGTGCCGGCTCGTCCATCGCGGCCACCTCGTCCGGGGTGGCGCTGGCCAGGGCGCTGAGCAGGGTGATCCGGGGGATCACCCCGGCCAGCCGGCCCCGGTCGTCGAGGACGGCCACCGGATGCTGGCTCTCCGCGCAGTCGGCGAACAGGTCGGCCACCGCGGTGTCCTCGGTGACCGTGCGGACCCGCGCGGTCGAGGCGTACCCGTCGAGGCTCGGCCGGCCCTCGCGCAGCGCCCGCAGCACGTCGTCCTCGGTGACCGTGCCGAGGAACTTCTTCATCGGCCCGGTCACGTAGACCGCCGAGGTCTGGCTCTCCCGCAGCGCCTTCGCGGCCACCCGGGGGCCGGCGTTGACGTCCAGGACGTGGTGCGGCTTCTCCATCACCGACGCGGCGGTCAGGATCCGGGTCCGGTCGACGTCGGCGACGAACTGCGCCACGTACCCGTTGGCCGGGTCGGTGAGGATCTCCTCGGCGGTGCCGATCTGGACGATCCGGCCGTCCCGCATCACCGCGATCCGGTCGCCGAGCCGCATGGCCTCGTTCAGGTCGTGGGTGATGAAGATGATGGTCTTGCCCAGTTCGGCCTGGAGTTCCAGCAGCTGGTCCTGGATCTCCCGGCGGATGAGCGGGTCCAGCGCCGAGAACGCCTCGTCCATCAGCAGGATGTCGGTGCCGGCCGCGAGCGCGCGGGCCAGCCCGACCCGCTGCCGCATACCGCCGGAGAGGTCGTGGGGGAGCTTGTCCGCCCACTCCTCCAGGCCCACCATGCGCAGCGCGTCCAGGGCGCGCTCGCGCCGCTCGGCCTTGGGCAGGCCGGCGACCTCCAGGGCGTAGCCCGCGTTCTCCAGCACCGTCCGGTGCGGCATCAGCGCGAAGTGCTGGAAGACCATGCTGATCTTCTCGCGCCGCAGCTTGCGTAGCGCGGCGGGCTTGAGCGTGGTCAGTTCGACCCCGTCGACCTGCACACTGCCCCGGGTGGGCCGGAGCAGACCGTTGAGCATCCGGATGAGAGTGGACTTGCCGGAGCCGGAGAGGCCCATCACCACGAAGATCTCGCCGGGGCGTACCTCGAAGTTCGCGTCGATCACGGCGGCCGTGGCCGGCAGGCCCGCCAGCGCCTCGGCGCGCGGGGCGCCGGTCACGAGGCGCCTCATCGCCTCGTCAGCTCGATTGCCGAATATTTTGTAGAGCGACTTCACTGCGAGTGCGGGCACGATCCCCTCTCCGATGGAACCGGTGGCGGATCGCGCCATCGGTGGCCATCTTCGCGTCTCGTCCGTCGATATCAACATCGGTCACATTCCGGAGGCCACAGGGGCCGGCCCGGAAACTTACCGACGTAATCGGCGAGAATCCAGTCGTAACCGGGGGGGCTGTGGAATTAACCACAAAAACTGCACGCCTTTCAGCGTCGAATTCGGTCGCCGGTACGTACCGCGGACGTGCCGCGCCGGGTGTGCGACGGGTGGTTCGGCCGGCTCTGGGCTCTTTGTTCCGTCCGGTGCGGGTGCCGGTGCCGAGCGGTCCGCTGCAGCCGTTCGTCCCCGAATATGACGACGGCGATAGAGAACAGTCATGCACTCGTGATTTTCCGTCACGCGATTGTCATATTCGGACGGCGATCCCGACCCGTCGGGGCGGCGCGGTTCCGCAATCGCGTCGGTCGCCTTCCGGAAGTCGCCGAATTTGGATCGCCCGCGTCCGGCGAAGAAGCCGAAACCAGCGCGCTCGTGCGGCGCGGCACCGCATGCGTCGCCGGATGCCAGGCGGTGTCCTCCCACGGCCAGCCGGCTGGACTCGCCAGCCGACCGCCGCGACGATCCGGCCGTGCCGAGGCACGGCTCCGCCCCAGCAGGGATGCCGCCGCGGCGGCAAGCTGATCGAGGACAGACCGGCCGACGGATTGCCGACAGGACGTCCGACCCCCGACCGGCGCATTGTTGGTGCAGTGGAGGCTTTGGATGGCGGGCCACATCCCATCCCTCCGGCCCCGGCGGCGACTCCGTGTCGTCGTCGGACGCCGCCAGCGCCGAGCGCGGCCGTGACGCCGCCGGCGGGCCCGGCCACCGCCCGGTCCACCGCGCGCCGCCCGGCCGAGACCCGGCCCGGCGCCGTCCTGAGCGGACGGTGCCAGCCAGTCAGGACACCGACGTCACCACCTCCGGCCGGCCTCGGCGGGATCGTCGTCATGAACCGCGGCGCCCCGCCTGACCAGCCGGGCGTACCGGCGGACGCCGGGCGCAGAGCAAGGAAGGAGGGGGCGGAGATGGCCGCTCCCACCGTGACCGCCAGCCTCAACCGCTCGACCTACTCCCCAGGCGACCAGATGACCCTCACGGTCACCTACGCCGACCCGGACACCCGGCCCGTCACGGTCACCATCGTGGTGACCGACTCCCAGGGCAACAGCAGCGCCCCGGTCAAGGCCACGGCGGTCATCGACCCGCTCACCGTGAGCGTGACCGACGATTCCGGCCGGACCTGGACAAAGGTCTCCGACACCGGGTCGGTGGCCGTGTACCGGGCGGTGGCGTGATGCCGCAAGTCACGGTCACCGTGCGGGACAACGGCGGGCACACCGCCACCGCCACCGCCAGCTACACCGTCGCCCCGCCCGTGCTGGGTGGCTACTACCTCGCCGGGAACGCCGACCCGACGGCCGACCTGGCCGGCGGCAACTTCCGCTCCCTCACCCAGTACCGCAGCTTCGCCGACGGCTACACCTTCCCCGGATACAACCAGTCGTGGCTGACCACCCTCGGCCGCAAGGGGATCGCGGTCAACATGGTGCTCGAACTGAAGTACTACGGCGTAACCAGCATCGGACCGCAGACCTTCACCGTGGACGGGGCCAGCTACACCGTCCCGGCCCCGGCGATGACCATCCAGCAGCGCCCGGGGACCACCTGGCCGAAGGCGTACGGGTACGGGCAGGTGCTCGCCGGCCTCTGCGACGGGCTCTTCGCGAGGGCGCTGTCGCAGTACCGGACCCTGGGCTTCCCGGTCAACATCCAACTCGCCTCCGAGCTGGACACCGACCACGAGTTCGGCACCACCGAATCGGGGGTGGCGTACGACTGGGCCAACTCGGATGCCCGGGCCGTGCAGGCGATGACCTACATCGTGAACTGGTTCAAGGCCCGCCCGCTGCCCGCCGGCACCACCTTCTCGGTCGGCTCGGGCGGCTTCGACCGGGCCGCCTACCGGCGTACCCACCCCGAGTCGCTGATGGCGAAGCTGGACTTCCTGCATTGGAACGTCTACGCCACCGACCCGAGCGACACCGCCCTGGGCCGGTTCCGGCGCACGAAGGACTGGGCGGTGGCCGATCTCGGCCCGGTGGCGCTCTCCCGTCCGGTGCTCATCGCGGAGTGGGGGGTACGGGTGGCCGAGTTCCCCAATCAGGCCGCCTGGATCGCCACGGTGCCGGCGGCCATCGCCCAGCTCAACGCCGAGCGGAGCCCGCGGATCGTGCGCACCAACTACTTCAACTCAGGCTGGGGCACCCTCACCCCGAAGGACGCCGGGCTGGCCGCGCTGCGGGCGGCGTACGCCACTCGGCCGTACGTCTGACGAGCCGGCCCAGCGTTTCGGCCTACGCGCCGAAGCTCGGCTGACGCGTCGGGGCCGGCCGCCGAGCCCCTCGGCGGCCGGCCCCGCGCGGGCCGGCGGCCCCCTCTGCACGCCGGCCCCTGGGCCGGGGGACCCATCCACCCACCGGCCACTCCGCAACCACCTGTCCAACGTGCTCGCCAAGCTCCAGGTGGCCGACCGCGGCCAGGCCATCGTGCGGGCCCGGGAGGCCGGCCTCGGTCAGCCCTGACCGGCGCGGAACTCGTCGGCGACGATCCGCAGCGCCCGGGTCAGCTCCGCCGCCGACGGTGCCGCCTCCGGGTCGACCAGGCACTGGGCGGCCAGACCGCCGAGCAGGGCCTGGTGGAAGGCGCCGAGCGCGAGCGCGGTCGGCTCGTCGGCGGCCGGGTCGACCCGGTGGAAGACCTCGGCGAGGCCGATCCGGGCCTGGTGGTTGGCGGTGGCGAACGCCGCCCGCAGCTCCGGCACGCGGTCCATCTGCGCGATCAGCTCGAACTGGATGGCCCAGAGCGGGCGCAGCCGGGCGAAGGACTCGATGATCCGCTCCCAGGTCGCCTCGAACCGCTGCTCGGGCGTGGCCGTCGCGTCGGCGTCCTCGGCGAGGGCGCGGCCCAACTCCTCACCCCATTCCGCCATCGCCTCGATCAGGGCCTCGTTGAGCAGGGCCTTCGTGGTGCGGAAGTGGTAGCCGATGGCGGCCAGGCTGGTGCCGGCCGCGGTGGCGACGTCCCGGGCCGTGGTGCCCGTGTATCCCTTCTCGATCAGGCAGCGCTTGGCGCCGGCGAGCAGGTCCTCCCGATTTCCCATGCCGACAGGGTAGCGGACTTCTTGAACAAGCGTCTTGCACAACTGTCTAATACGATTGTACAGTCGTTGGTATGACCGATGTGCTGATCTCCGGCGCCGGTGTCGCCGGCCCCGCTCTGGCCTGGTGGCTGCGCCGTCACGGCTTCCGTCCGACCGTCGTCGAGCGCGCCCCGGCGCTCCGCGCCGGGGGCTACAAGGTGGACATCCGGGGCGCGGCCCTGGCGGTCGTCAACCGGATGGGCCTGGGGGACGAGGTACGGCGGCACGACACCGGCATGCGGCAGGCCCGCTTCGTGGACTCGTCGGGCCGACAGCTCGCCACCATGGACGCCGCGCTCTTCGGCGGCCGGGAGGGGGACGACGTCGAGGTCATGCGCGGCGACCTGGCCCGCATCCTGGTCGACGCCACCCGCGACGTGGACTACCTCTTCGACGACTCGATCGTCGCGCTGGACCAGCGGGCCGACGGGGTGGAGGTCGCCTTCGAGCGGGCGCCGAGCCGCCGCTTCGACCTGGTGATCGGCGCCGACGGGCTGCACTCGACGGTGCGGCGGCTGGCCTTCGGCCCCGGCTCGGCATACCTGCGCCCGCTCGGGCACCACATCGCGATCTTCACGGTGCCGGCCGAGTACGGCGAGGAGCGGGTCGAGCTGATGCACCCCGCCCCGGGACGCACGGTCGGCGTCTACCGGACCGCCGGCGCGCCGGACGCGCGGGCCCTCTTCCTCTTCCCCTCGCCGGCCGAGGAGCCCGACCGCCGGGACGTCGCCGGGCAGCAGGCGGCACTGGCCCGGGCGTACGCCGGGGCCGGCTGGCGGGTGCCGGAGTTGCTCGCTGCGATGGCGGACGCGCCGGACTTCTACTTCGACGCGATGAGCCAGGTGCGGATGGACGGCTGGTCGACCGGGCGGGTCGGGCTGCTCGGCGACGCCGCCTACGGTGCCTCGCCGGCCTCCGGGCAGGGCACCAGCCTGAGTCTGGTCGGCGCGTACGTGCTGGCCGCGTCGCTGGCCGAGGCGGCCGGCGACCCGGCCGCCGGGTTCGCCGCGTACGAGCGGCGGATGCGCCCGTTCGTGGCGGCGAACCAGCAGCTCGCCGAGCGCAACCTGAAGGGCATGGTGCTCGGCTCGGCCGCGCAGATCCGGTTCCAGACGCTGATGCTGCGGCTCATGCCGCACCTGCCGGGCCGGGAGGGGATGATCCGCCGGGTCACCGAGCCGATCCGCAAGGCGGCCGCCGCGATCACCCTGCCGGACGTCCCGGCCACCGCGCGCTGAATCAGGCGGGCGTGGGGGTGGCGCTCCGCCGCCCCCGCCCCGTCTGTGTCAGGAGTCCAGCCGCTCGGTGTACGCGTCGCGCAGCCGTGCCCAGCCGAAGTCCAGCGCCTCGCCGCCGCGGATCGGGCCGACCGGGTCACCGTCGAGCAGGTGGCCGGCCACGTCCAGGCAGAGGTGCCAGCCGGCGGCCATGATCGGGGCCTGGTCGGCCTTCTCGATCCGGTGCCGCAGGGTCAACCGGGTGCCCGGGCCCGCCGGGGCCAGCTCCCAGCGCAGCAGGTCGTCGCCCCAGGTGTACTCCAGCAGCGACGGGCGCTCGGCGCGGACCACGTTGGCCGGCGCCTCGGAGGTCCGATCGCCGTCGACCATGCTGAGCGTGGCACCGCCGGGCGTGCCGAGGTCGCGGCTGGCGAGGAAGGGCGCCCACTGGGCGAGCTGGTCCGGCTCGGTCAGCGCGGCCCACACCTTCTCCGGCGGGTGCCGCAGGTCCCGGACGAACACCAGGTCCCACCGGTCACCGGCCGGTACGCGGGCGACCTCGGCGAGCGGGCCGGGCCGGAAGTTGTCGCGCTCCATGGTCACTCCTGACTGTCGAGGTGGCGCTCCAGGGCGTCGAGGTGGTCCGCCCACATCCGCCGGTACGGCCCGAGCCAGTCGTCCACCGCGCGCAGCGGGCCCGGGTCGATCCGGTAGATCCGCTGCTGGGCCGCGGTGCGGCAGGTGACGAAGCCGGCCTCGCGGAGCACCTTGAGGTGCTTGGAGACGGCCGGCTGGCTCATCCCCAGCGCGTCCACCAGGTCACCGACGCTGCTCTCGGTGCGGCGCAGCCGGTCGAGGATGCGGCGTCGGGTGGGTTCGGCCAGGACGGCGAAGGTGTCGACGGGCACACCCAAATATGCCTCATTGGTTATATGCCTGTCAAGGAATGCAGGGAGGGCGACCGCCCGGCGGGGCGTGGGCAGGTCCCCTCCTTCCCCCTCGGCCGGGCCCGGCGGCTCAATATGCTCGGGCCATGGAACTGCGGATCTTCACCGAACCCCAGCAGGGCGCCAGCTACGACCGGCTGCTCGCCGTGGCCCGCTGCGCGGAGGAGACGGGCTTCGGCGCCTTCTTCCGCTCCGACCACTACCTGAAGATGGGCTCGGTGACCGGCGAGCCGGGTCCGACCGACGCCTGGACCACCCTCGCCGGCCTGGCCCGGGACACCACCCGGATCCGGCTCGGCACGCTGATGACCGCGGCCACCTTCCGGCTCCCCGGCCCGCTCGCCATCACCGTGGCGCAGGTCGACCAGATGAGCGGCGGCCGGGTCGAGCTGGGCATCGGCACCGGCTGGTACGCCGACGAGCACACCGCGTACGGCATCCCGTTCCCGCCGGTCGGGGAGCGCTTCGACCGGCTGGAGGAGCAGCTGGCCGTCATCACCGGGCTCTGGGAGACCCCGGCCGGTCGGACCTTCGACCACCCCGGCAAGTACTACCCGGTGAGCGACTCGCCCGCGCTGCCCAAGCCGGTGCAGCAGCCCCGGCCGCCCATCCTGCTCGGCGGGAAGGGGCCGAAGCGCACGCCCCGCCTCGCCGCCCGGTACGCCGACGAGTTCAACCTGCCGTTCGCCTCGCTCGAGGACTCGGCGGCCCAGTTCCAGCGGGTGCGGGACGCCTGCGCCGAGGTCGACCGGGACCCGTCCACCATGGTCTGGTCCAACGCCCTGGTGCTCTGCTGCGCGCGGGACGAGGCGGAGGTGGCCCGCCGGGCCGCGGCGATCGGCCGGGAGCCCGCCGAGTTGCGCGAGAACGGCCTCGCCGGCACGCCTGCCGAGATCGTCGACAAGCTCGGCCGGTACGCCGGGATCGGCAGCCAGCGGGTCTACCTTCAGGTGCTCGACCTGACCGACCTGGACCACCTGGAGCTGGTCGCTGCCGAGGTCATGTCGCAGCTCTGACGATCGGCCACGCCCGTTCGGCGGCCGTTCGTGGCGCCGGGCCGGGCCCCGGCGGCTCCGGCTCGGGCTCCGGGATCGGCGCCGGCACCGGATGCCCGGTCGGTGCGGCGCCGACCGGGCCGGGGCCCACGCCGGTCGGGTCGAGCTTCTCCTCGGCCGGGCGCACCTCCGGGCGGCGGGTGGGGGCGGGGTCGCGGTGGCTGGTCATCGGCACCAGGTTCCCCGTCCGGGCCGGATCAACCGTGCCTTGACAGGTGGGCGGAAAATGCACCCGGACGACGGCGTCGGATCCGGGGGTACGACATGGAACTGCACCGCAGCCGGGGGACACTGCCGCTGGCCATCGTCTGCGTGTTCGGCGGGGTGATGGTGCTCGTCGCCGGCGAGGGCTGGCTGCTGCGGATGCTGGCGGCACTCGGGGTCGTCGTGGTCGGCGGCGCGGCGCTGGTCGGCGCGGTGCGGCCGTTCCGCTTCGTCATCGGGCCGGACGGGCTGGACGTGCGCCGCCCGGGCCTGCGCGGGACGTACCGCTGGGAGTACTTCGACGCGCTCGCCCTCGACGACCGGGGGAGGCTGGTCGGAGTGCCCGCCGTCGGCCTGGGCCTGCGGACCACCGCGCGGCACCCGCGCGACGGTCGGCCCGCCGTCGAGCTCCTCCACCTCACCCAGGTACGCGAGAGCCCGGACGAGGTCGCGGCGGCGCTGACCCGGTACTCCGGTGGCCGGTTCACCGACGCCCGCACCCCGGTGGCCACCCAGCTCCCCGGGGCGGAGATCGCGTTCACCGTCGCCCTGCGCGGTTACGGGACGGCGCCGGTCGACGAGCTGGTGGGCCGCGCCCAGGACGCGCTGGCCCGGGGCGGCCCGGCCGAGCGGCGGGCCGTCCGCGCGGAGATCGAGCAGGCCCGGGCCGCCGGCATCCCGGTCGGGCTGCGCGGGTACGACATGGGCCAGGTCGACGCCGCGCTCGGCGCGCTCCACGCCGCCCTCGCCGAGGAACCCACCACCGACCGGGAGACCACCGCGTGACCGACGCCGGCCGCAACTGGGCGGGCAACGTGCGGTACGCCGCGCGGGCCCGCCACCGGCCGTCCAGCCTGGACGCACTGCGCCGGCTGGTGGCCGGCGCCGACCGGGTGCGGGCGGTGGGCACCGGGCACACGTTCAACCGGCTCGGTGACACCGCCGGCGAGCTGATCTCGGTGGCCGGGCTGCCGCCCACCGTCGTGCTGGACCGCGACCGCGGCACGGTCACCGTCCCCGCCGGCCTGCGCTACGGCGACCTCGCCACCCGTCTGCACGCCGAGGGGTACGCGCTGGCCAACCTCGCCTCGCTGCCGCACATCTCGGTGGCCGGCGCAGTCGCCACCGCCACCCACGGCTCGGGTGCCGCCCACGGCAACCTCGCCACCGCCGTGGCCGCCCTGGAACTGGTCACCGCCGACGGCGACCTGCTCACCGTGGACCGCGCGGACCCGAGGTTCGCCGGGATGGTGGTCAACCTCGGCGCGCTGGGCGTGGTAACCCGGCTCACCCTGGACGTGGTGCCCGCCTTCCAGATCCGCCAGTACGTCCGGCTCGGCCTGCCCCGCGCGGCGCTCGACGCCGCCTGCGACGCGGCGTACAGCGTGAGCGTGTTCACCGGCTGGCGCTCGTCCCGCCTGGACCAGGTGTGGCTCAAACAGCGGGCCGACGCGCCGCCACCCCCGGCGGACTGGCTGGACACCGTCGCCGCCGACGCGCCCTGCCACCCGGTGCCCGGCATGCCGGCGGAGCACTGCACCGCCCAGTTCGGCGCGCCCGGACCGTGGCACGAGCGGCTGCCGCACTTCCGGCTCGGCTTCACCCCGAGCAGCGGTGACGAACTCCAGTCGGAGTGGCACCTGCCCCGCGCCTCGGCCGCTGCGGCGCTCGCCGCGCTCGACCCGGCCGCCGAGCGGGTCGCCGCCGTGCTCCAGGTCTGCGAGCTGCGTACGGTCGCCGCGGACGGGTTGTGGCTCAGCCCGAACCACGACCGGGACAGCCTGGCGATCCACTTCACCTGGATCGGTGACGCGGCGCGGGTGGCCCCGGTGCTCGCCGAGGTGGAGGAGCGGCTGGCACCGTTCGCCCCGCGCCCGCACTGGGGCAAGCTCTTTGTCCGGAATCCGGCCGCCACGTACCCCAGGTACGACGACTTCCGTGCCCTGCTGGCCGACCTCGACCCGGCCGGGAAGTTCCGCACCGACGAGCTCGACCGCTACTTCCCCCGCGGCCCCCGGTGACGGCGAGCCTCCCGCCCGCGCTATCTCCAGTCCGCCGGCTGGCCGGGCGGCTGACGGCCCACGGCCGGCCACAGCACGGCCAGCGCATACGCGCACAGCACCGCGAAGGCGGCCCAGCCGGGGAGCGGGTAGTACCCGGCGGACGGCGCGTAGTGGGCGAGCACCTGGGGATACTCCACCACCGTCTGCCGGACGGCGAAGCCCGCGGCCGGGGTGAGCCGCAGCAGCCATTGCGCCACGGCGTCGGGTAGCAGCGGGACCGCGGTCGCCGCGTAGGGCAGGGCGACGAGGGCCAGCGCGGCGAGGACGGCTGCCCAGCGGCGCCGCAGCAGGACGCCGAGTCCGTAGGCGAGCATGCCGCAGAGCGCGAGCGCTGCCGCGACCCCGACGACGACCCGCGCACCGGTCAGCAGGGAGACCGGCTGCACGGGGATGCCGTTGCCCCGCAGGATCGCGGTGCCGACCGGCAGGACCACGCCGACGGCGACGAGCCCGGTGATGAGGCTCGCGGCGCCGACGACGACCGCTCCGGCGGCTACGACCCGGCCGGTTGACGGCGGCGAACCTGGCCTTGCACCGAATCGGGCGGCGACGACGAGCACGATGATCAGCGCGATCACCAGACCGGGTAGCGTGCTCTCGGCGGTGCGGGCGTCCTCGCCGCTGTCCGGGCCGATGTCGCCGGTCCCGCTCACCGTGAACACCCCGTCCTTCTCGATCGCGCCGGACGCGTTGTGGTACTTCTCCCAGTCGGTGTGGTTCATCTCGCCGACCGCCTCGCTGCGCCACCCGCCACCGGCCGCGCCCGCCAGGCTGACCTGGTCGAAGACCCCGGTGGCCTGCGTGAAGCGGACCTCCTCGACGGCGCCGCCCAGGCCGACCCGGCGCAACGTGAGGTCGCCCGGGGAGCTGGCGAAGATCCCGACCTGCACGGTGTCCGGAAGGCCGCTCAGCGTCGCCGTCCCGACGGTGTGCCACTGCTGGCCGTCGGCCGACTCGGCGCCCGTGATGGTGTCGCCGGACCGGGTCAGGCGTAGCCACCGCGGGGACTGCGGCGAAACGGTGTCGGTGCTTCCGGCGATGTCGTGCCGGTAGTCGTACTGCATCCGTACGCCGTGCCTGCCGGTCATCATGAGCGCCGCGTAGGCGGAGCCCTGCCGGAGGCCGTCCTTGACGATGATCCCGGCCTTCGCCCACGGCACCAGGCCGGAGACGATCTGGTCGTGGTCGGGCGGCGGATAGGTGATCGTGCCGGTCATCGAGGTCATCCGCACGGTGATGGCCCCGTCGCGACCGAGGTCGCGGTGGAGGAACCAGAACCGGTCGCTGACGACCGAACCGTCCGCGGCGGTCGGCGTGGTGGGGCACGGCCCAGCACAGGACGAGTGGTTGCCCAGGGCGGCGAGCAGGCCGAGGGTGATCACGGCGAGGGCAGCGGCCGCCAGGGCGATCAGCCGGCCCGGGCGACGGAAGGATCTCCACTCTCGGTGGAGGAGTTCTCTGCGCAACATGCCGTGGTTGTACGGGTGCGGGCCTAACCCGGCCCGAACCCCGTCCGTCATACCGCTGTTAGGCGCGGCCGGGCATGCTGGGGCAATGGTCAGGCTGCGCAACGGGACAGTGGGACTGCGATTCACGCTCTTGTACGGGGTCGTGTTCCTGATGTCCGGTGTCGGGCTGCTGGTCCTGGCCTACCTGTTCTCCGGCGGCAAGGTGACCAGCGTCGCGCCCGTACCCGGCCAGAATCCGCCCGCCAACGGCAGCCTGACCGAGGCCCGGCAGCGCATCCACGACCTGCAAGCCCAGTTGGCCGAGGTGAACGCGCAGCACTCCCGGCAGATGCTCGTCGGCTCGCTGCTGGCGCTGGTCGTGCTGGCTGCGGTCTCCCTGCTGGCCGGCCGGGCGTTGGCCCGGCGGGTGTTGCGCCCGCTGCGCCTGATCACCGCGGCGACCCGGCACATCTCGGCCGACAGTCTCGACCAGCGGCTGGCCGTCAGCGGCCCGACGGACGAGGTGAAGGACCTGGCCGACACCATCGACGGGCTGCTGGAACGGCTGGAGACGTCGTTCGCCGCGCAACGCAGGTTCGCCGCCAACGCCTCACACGAGCTGCGTACGCCGTTGGCGACGATCCGGGCGTCGCTGGACGTCGCGGTCGCCAAGCCCGACGCGGCGGGGCAGACCGTTGCGCTGGCGGACCGGCTGCGTACGCAGGTGGATCGGATGGATCGGCTGCTCGACGGCCTGCTGGTGCTGGCCCGGGCGCAGCACGGCACACTGGGCGACTCGGCCCACGTCGACGTGGCCGAACTGGTCGCGCAGGCGCTGGCCGACCGGGCCACCGAGATCAGTGCGAAACGGCTGAGCGTGACCGGGGACCTGCCGCGCGGCGTGGGCACCACCCGGGGAGATGCCGCGCTGCTGTCCCGGTTGGTGGAGAACGTCGTGGACAACGCCGTGGCGCACAACGAGGCGGGTGGCTGGGTCCGCGTGGCGACCTCGCGGGAGGGCGGTGCGGTCCGGCTGGTCGTGCAGACCGGCGGGGGCGTGCTCGACCAGCGGGACGTGGACCGGCTGGCGCAGCCGTTCCAGCGGCTCGGGGCCGACCGCACCGGGTCCGAGCACGGGGCCGGGCTCGGGCTGTCCATCGTGGCGGCGATCGCAGCGGCCCACGGCGGACGGCTCGACCTGCGCGCTCGGCCGCACGGCGGCCTGCGGGTCTCGATCGCGCTGCCGTTCGTCGCGCTTCCCGTCAAGGCGACGGCATGAGAATCCTGGTCGTCGAGGACGCGCGGTCGCTGGCCGAGGTGGTCGCCGAGGGCCTGCGCGATCAGGGGATGGCCGTCGACCTCGCGTACGACGGGTTGTCCGCCGCCGCCAAGGTCGACCTCACGGCCTACCACGTGGTGGTCCTGGACCGCGATCTGCCCGGTCTGCCCGGCGACGTGCTGTGCCAGATGATCACCGAACGGCCGGACCGGCCGATGGTGCTGATGCTGACCGCGGCCGGAACTCCCGGCGACCGGGTCAGCGGCCTGGCGCTCGGCGCGGACGACTATCTCGCCAAGCCATTCCACTTTCCGGAGCTGATCCTGCGCATCCAGGCACTCGCCCGCCGCAAGCCGGACGCGCGTCCGCGGATCCTGCGCGCAGCCGGGATCGAGCTCGACCCGGTGCGCCGGACCGCCGCCCGCAACGACCGGCAACTGGATCTCTCGGTGAAGGAGTTCGCCCTGCTGCACGCGCTGATGTCGGCGAGCCCGGGCTTCCTCAGCGCCGAGCAACTGCTGGAGCAGGTCTGGGACGAGCACGCCGACCCGTTCACCAACACGGTGACGGTGACAATCGGGCGGCTGCGCCGCAAGCTGGGCGAACCGCCGGTCATCGCGACGACCCCCGGTGTCGGCTATCGGCTCGCCTGAGTCGCGGCCAGCTGGCCCGGGCTGACCGCCCGACGGTCTCCAGCGCTGGTTTCAGCCGGCGCGCCCACCGGTCATCTGCTCGCGCATGCTGCCGCGCTGCACGGCCCGGCTGATGTCGCTGGGCGAGACGATGCCGACCAGCCGCTGGTCGGACACCACCAGGGCCCGGCCGTCGGCGCACTGGTTGAGCCGGGGGAGCAGGTCGGTGAGCTGCTCGTCCGGGGAGGCGAGCACCAGTTCCCCGGCCCGGCAGGACACCTCGCCCAGGGTGGTCGACTCGCGGCGGTCGGCCGGGATGCCCCGGACCCGGTCGAGGGTCACCAGGCCGACCGGGTGGCCGTCCTCGGTCAGCGGCAGCGCCGAGTGCCGGTATGCGAAGAGGTAGTGGTCCACGAAGTCCGCGACGGTCATCTCCCCGGAGGCGGTCTGCGGTTGCGGGGTCATCACGTCGGCGACGCGTACCCCGCGCAGGGCGCTGCCCATCCGGGCCTGGCGCTCCTCTGCTCCGGCGGCCCCGATCAGGAACCAGCCGATCAGCGCCAGCCAGAGCCCGCCCACCCCGGCGCCCCGGAAGAACTGCCAGATCCCGACGGCGATCAGCACGATGCCGAGCCCCCAGCCGGCCCGGGCGGCCACCACCGACGCCTTCGTCCGGTCGCCGGTGGCTCGCCACACCACCGCACGCAACAGCCGTCCGCCGTCGAGCGGCGCGGCCGGCAGCACGTTGAAGATCGCCAGCAGCACGTTGATGCCGGCCAGCCAGGACAGCGCGCCGACCAGCAGGCCGCGCCCGGTGGCGAGCGACACGAGCAACGCGATCACCCCGAAGAAGATGCCGATCAGCAGGCTGACCAGTGGCCCGACCCCGGCGATCCGCAGTTCGGCACCGGGGTCCCGGGCCTCGCCCTTCAGCTTGGACACCCCGCCGAAGAGCCAGAGCGTGATGTCCTCGACCTCGATCCCGTTGCGCTTGGCGATCACCGCGTGCGCCACCTCGTGCGCGAGCAGGCCGAGGAAGAAGACCACCGCCGCGGCCAGCCCCGCCAGCCAGTACGCGAAGGCCGAATGGCCGGGGTAGGAGCGCGGGAACAGACTGGCCGACAGCGCCCAGGCGATCAGCACGAAGATGACCAGGACGCTCCAGTTGACCCCGATCGGTACACCCGCGATCCGGCCAAGCCGGAAGCTCGCCCTCATGGCTCGGTCATACCCCTGACGAGAGCACCTATGCCAGCAGGGGACGTCCCGAGGTTGTTGAGCTCAGTGCGGGGGAGCCTCGCTGACCACGGTCGGCGAGAACTGGTTGGCCGCCTCGACCGCCCACTCCAGCGCGTAGTCGGCCTCCTCCTCCCAGCCCGGCTCGCCGCCGACGAAGTGCGACCGGTGGGGGTTGCAGCGGAATCCGGTGAGCGCGGTCGAGCCCCGGTAGAGGTTGACGTTGGCGACGACCACCGACGGCGGCACCACGTGGTCGGCGCCCCCGGCCGTCAGCAGCAGCGGGGGGCGGTTCTCCCGCCTCTTGTCCACCTCGGTGACCGCGTCCGGGTCCAGGTTGGCGAACGCCGCCTCGAACAGGACGCGGCCGGCGCCGGGTACGGCGTACCGCTCCCAGGCCCGGTCCGAGTCCTCCGGGCTCAGCGTGTTGCCGAAGGCGAACCGGAAGTCCTCCCTGGTGAACGGCACCGCGCGGTTTCGGTTCGCGGGGCTGCGCAGGATGGAGAACGCTGAGCGCAGCGTGTTGAGCGGCAGCCGGAGCACGCCCTTGACCGGGGCGGGATGCAGGGCGACCCCGGCGGCGCCGAGCTTGCGGTCGAGCAGCAGTTGCGTGATCAGGCCGCCGAACGAGTGCCCCATGATGATCGGCGGCCGGGGCTGGTCCCGGACGATCCGGGCGTAGTGGTCGGTGATGTCGGCGATCCGCTGCCCGGCGATCGGGGCGGGGTCGGCCCGCAGCTCCTCGACCTCGCCCTCCATGCCGGGCCACGCCGGCGTGAGCACGCGGAAGCCGCGGGCCCGGTACCGGTCGGCCCAGTGTTCCCAACTGCGAGCGGTCATCCAGAGCCCGTGGATCAGCACGATCGTGTCGACCCGTCCCGTCGGTGCCGCCATGGTGACCTCCCGGTGTCGCGGTTGCCCGGCCCGGCGGTTACCCGGCCCGGCGGCGGTCAGTCACCGGTCCGGACATGCCCGGCGACGCCGCGGATCAGCAGGTCCAGGCCGAAGGCGAAGCGCTCGTCGCCGCCGCCGGCCAGCAGCTCGTCCACGTGCCGGTGGATGTTCGGGTACGACTCCGCGGGCAGGCTCAGGTAGTAGCTCCGCAACTGGGCGGAAAACCGATTCCAGTAGGTCGCCGGGTCCTGCCCGGACGCGCGGATCTTCTCCGCGTACAGGGCGCCCTCGTAGGCGTCCCCGGCGATGTACAGGAAGAGCCGGTCGAGGAACCAGGCGGCCTGCGGGGGCGGCACGCCGCCGGCGAGCAGGATGGCGAGCATGCCCTCGGTGACGCGCAGCGCGTTCGGGCCGCTGGGGATGGTGGCCAGCGAGGCGAGGGCCAGGTTGGTGTGGGTGGCGTAGACCCGGTACGCCTGCCGGGCCACGTCCCCGATCTGCTCCGCCCACCGCTCGGGGTCCGGCGCCGGTACGGAGATGTCGGCGCTGGCCCGGTCGACGAGCAACTCGAGCAGCTCCTCCTTGCCGGAGACGTGGGCGTAGAGCGAGGCCGGGCCGGTGCCGAGCTCCTGGGCCACCCGCCGCATGCTCAGCCCGCCCAGCCCCTCCCGGTTGATCACCGCGAGCGCGGCGTCGACGACCGCGCCCTGGCTCAGCGGCTGCTTCGCGGGGCGGGTCCTGGGGCGGGTACGCCAGGGCGGGCTGGGCGGTTCGCTCACGGATGACCTCCAGATCCGGGGGGACCCGAACATCGTACTTGCCGCGAACACCGTTCGTTGATAGAACACTGTTCGTCAACGAACGGCGTTCGCTCGTTGTGGGAGTATCGATGTCGCATCAGGCCATGACCCTCGCGCCCGACCGCGCCGGGCCGGCGGAGACCGGTCACCGCTGGCGCTGGGCAGCCCTGGCGGTGATCCTCGCCGCCGAGGTGATGGACCTCCTCGACGCCCTCGTCACCAACCTCGCCGGCCCGGCGATCCGCGCCGACCTGGGCGGGTCGACCAGCCTGATCCAGTGGCTCGGCGCCGGCTACACCCTGGCCATGGCCGTCGGTCTGGTCACCGGCGGCCGCCTCGGCGACCTGTACGGCCGCCGCCGGATGTTCCTGCTCGGGGTGCTCGGCTTCACCGCCGCCTCCGCGCTGTGTGCCCTGTCCGGCACCCCGGGCACCCTGATCGGCGCCCGGGTCGCGCAGGGGCTCTTCGGGGCGCTGCTACTGCCGCAGGGCCTCGGTCTGATCAAGGAAATGTTCCCGCCGCACCAGCTCGCCGCCGCCTTCGGCGCGTTCGGCCCGGTGATGGGGATCTCGGCGGTCGGCGGCCCGATCCTCGCCGGCTGGCTGGTCGACGCCGACCTCGCCGGCACCGGCTGGCGGGCCATCTTCCTGATCAACGTGCCGCTCGGCCTGCTCGCCGCCGCCGGCGCGCTGCGGTTCCTGCCGGAGTCCCGCGCCAGCCGCGCCAGCCGGCTCGACCTGCCCGGCGTCGGGCTGGTCTCACTCGCCGCGTTCCTGCTGGTCTACCCGCTGGTCCAGGGCCGGGAGCGGGACTGGCCGGCGTGGACCTTCGCCATGATGGCCGGCGCGGTCGCCGTCTTCGCCCTCTTCGCCTGGTACGAGGTGCGGCGCGCGCGGTCCGGCCGGGACCCCCTCGTGGTGCCGGCACTGTTCCACCGCCGCGCGTTCACCGGCGGCCTGGTCGCCGGCCTCGCCTTCTTCACCGCACTGACCGGTTTCTCGCTGGTCTTCAGCCTCTACCTCCAGGTCGGGCTGGGCTGGTCGCCGCTGCGCGCCGGGCTGGCCGGCGTCCCCCAGGCGCTCGGCATGGTGGTCGCCTTCGTGCTCGCCGGCGCCGGCCTCGCCCAGCGCCTGGGCCGGCGGCTGATCCACGTCGGCCTCGCCGTGGTCGTCGCGGGGGTCGCCGGCCTGCTGCTCACCCTGGCCGCGACCGGCAGCACGGTCGGCCCGTGGCGGATGGCACCCGCCCTGCTGGCCGTCGGCTTCGGCATGGGGCTGGTGATGGCGCCGTTCTTCGACATCGTGCTCTCCGGGGTGGCGGAGTCCGAGACCGGCTCGGCCTCGGGGACGCTCACCGCCGTCCAGCAACTCGGCGGGGCGCTCGGCGTCGCCGTGCTGGGCACGGTCTTCTTCAGCGGTCTCGACCACGGCGTCCAGCCGGCCGTGGAGATCACCCTGGGCGCGGAGCTGGGCCTGCTGGTGGTCACCTTCGTCGGCGCGTTCCTGCTGCCGCGCCGGGCCCGCGAGGGCGGCGCGCACTGACCGCTGTCCACCGCCCTGACAAATGTCACGGGTGGAAGATGACGGACGCTCCGGGGACGGCCCAGCCGTTCCCCGGAGCATCGTTGTCATGACCGACATTCCACCGGCCGTCGAGCTGGCCGGACTCACCAAGACCTTCGGCCCGGTGACCGCCGTCGACGGGCTCAGCCTCCGCGTCGAGCCGGGCGAGGTGGTGGCCTTCCTCGGCCCCAACGGCGCCGGCAAGACCACCACCGTGGACATGCTGCTCGGGCTGGCCCGCCCGGACGCCGGCACCGTCCGGGTCTTCGGCGGCACGCCGTCCGACGCCATCCGGCTCGGCCGGGTCGCCGCCGTGATGCAGACCGGCGGCCTGCTCAAGGACCTCACCGTCGCCGAGACGGTACGGCTGACCGCGCACTTCCACGCGCAGCCCCGTCCGGTGGCGGAGGTGCTCGAGCGGGCCGGCATCGCCGGCATCGCCGACCGTGCGGTGGGCAAGTGCTCCGGCGGCCAGCAGCAGCGGCTGCGCTTCGCCCTGGCGCTGCTGCCGGATCCCGACCTGATGGTGCTCGACGAGCCGACCACCGGGATGGACGTCGAGGGGCGGCGGGACTTCTGGCAGGCCATCCGGGCCGACGCCCGGAACGGGCGGACCATCATCTTCGCCACCCACTACCTCGACGAGGCCGACGCGTACGCGGACCGGATCGTGCTGGTCCGGCAGGGCCGGGTGGTCGCCGACGGCACCACCGCCGAGATCAAGAACCTGGCCGCCGGCCGGATCGTCCGGGCCACCCTCCCCGGCGCCGACCAGGCCGCGCTCGCCGCGCTCCCCGGCGTCCAGGCGGTCGAGGTACGCGGTGACGCGGTGCTGGTGCGGACCGACGACTCGGACACCGTCGCCCGGCACCTGCTCACCCGCACCGCCGCGCGGGACCTCGAGATCACCTCCCGCAACCTCGAGGACGCTTTCCTCGCCCTCACCACCGACACCCGCGCCGCCGACACCCTGACCGCCGATTCCGCGCAGCCCATCGGAGCCTGAGATGACCGTCGCCGCCTCGTCCACCACCACGCCGGCCCGGCCCGTCGACCGCCGTCCGCCTGCCCTGGGCGGGTTCTCCACCGCCGTGCTCGGCATCGAGATCCGCCGCGTGCTGCGCAACCGCCGTACGCTGATGTTCACACTGGTCATGCCGGCGGTCTTCTTCCTGCTGTTCGGGCTGCCCCAGCGCGGCGAGGAGCTGCCCAACGGCCGCCCGGTCACCGGCTGGATCATGATCAGTCTCGCCGTGTACGCGGCCATGGTCGCCACCACCAGCGCGGGAGCGGCGGTCGCCACCGAGCGGGCGCTGGGCTGGAGCCGCCAGCTCCGGCTCACCCCGCTGCGCCCGGCCGCGTACGTGGCGATCAAGGTGGCCACCGCGATGGTGCTCGGCCTGGCCGGCGTGCTGGTCGAGTTCGCGGTCGGTGCCGTCGCCGGCGTCCGCCTGCCGGCCGACATCTGGCTGCTCTCCGGGCTGGCCGCCTGGGCGGGTTCGCTGGTCTTCGCCGCCTTCGGGCTCTTCGTCGGCTACCTCGCCCCGGCCGAGAACGTCATGCAGTTCATGGGTCCGGTCCTGGCCATCCTGGCCATGTTCGGCGGGCTCTTCGTCCCGCTCGAGATGCTGCCGCACGCTTTCCAGGAGATCGCCAAGTTCACCCCGGTGTACGGCGTCGGTCAGCTCGCTCGGGCTCCGCTGACCGGGGACGGCCTGGACTGGGCGTCGGTCGCCAACCTGGTCGCCTGGACGGCGGTGTTCGGCCTCGGCGCGGCCCGGCTGTTCCGCCGCGACACCAGCCGCGTCTGACCCGTCCCCAGGGCGGAGGTTAGCGTGTTCGTCGTGAACCTGCCGTCGGAACGCAGCCAGCCGAGGACCCACTGGCGGGTCACCGGCTGGCTGCTTGCCGCCGTCTGGCTCTTCTTCCTCAACATCCCGCTGCTCACCGCCCTGCACCAGCCCGAGGTCTGGCGTCGGGTGCTGGGCGCGTCCACCCTGGTCGCCTTCGGCGTGAGCTACGTGTGCGTCTTCCAGTGGGCGCGGAACCGTCGGCAGGCGCACCTGGGCGTCCCGCGCGGCCGGGCCTGGGCGGCCCTGGCGCTGCTGCTCGGGCTCGGGCTGGCCGGCATCCCCGGCACCTCGGGAGACTGGCTCACCACACTCGTCTTCGTCGCGGCGGCGGCGGTGTTCCTGCTGCCGACGCGCGAGGCGGTCGTGGTGGTCCTCCTCGCCGCGGTGACCCCGCCGGTCACGGCCGCCCTGGTGCCCGGTTGGGAGGCCGAGAACACTGTGGCGTTCGCCGTCCTGCTCGCCTCGTTCGCCATGTTCGGGGTGAGTCGGCTGGCCCAGCGCAACGCCGAACTCCAGGCCGCCCAGCAGGAGATCCGCCGGCTCGCGGTGGCCGAGGAGCGGGCCCGCACAGCCCGCGACCTGCACGACATCCTCGGCCACTCGCTGACCGTGGTGACGGTCAAGGCGGAGCTGGCCGGGCGGCTGCTGGAGCTGGATCCGGCCCGGGCCGCCGCCGAGATCGCCGACGTGGAGCGGCTGGCCCGGCAGGCCCTCGCGGACGTGCGGGGCACCGTCGGGGCGTACCGCGAGGTGCGCCTGACGACGGAGCTGGCCGGCGCCCGTTCGGCGCTCGCCGCCGCGGGCATCGTCGCGGAGCTGCCGGAGACGGTGCCGGCGCTGCCGGCGGAGCGGGACGAACTGTTCGGCTGGACCGTACGCGAGGGGGTGACGAACGTGGTCCGGCACAGCGGCGCGCGGCGGTGCGAGGTCCGGGTGGACGGCTCGGCCGTGGAGGTCCGCGACGACGGCCGGGGGCCGGTCCGGGAGCCCGGCGCGGCCGGGCACGGGCTGGTCGGGCTGCGCGAGCGGGCACGGCGACTGGACGCCACGGTCACGGTTGGCCGTCGCCCCGGCGGACGCGGCTTCCTGCTGCGGGTCGCCCTGCCGGCGGAGTCCTGATGGGCGGCGGGTTCGCGATGGACGACCGGGTTGCGACGGGTGGCGGCCGGGCCCGGGTGCGGAGGACGCGCGAATGACCGAGCCGATCAAGCTGCTGCTCGCCGACGACCAGGCGCTGGTCCGGGGCGCGCTGGCCGCGCTGCTGTCGCTGGAGCCGGACCTGACGGTCGTCGCCGAGGTGGGCCGGGGCGACGAGGTGGTCGCGGAGGCCCGGCGTACCCGACCCGACGTGGCCCTGCTCGACGTGGAGATGCCCGGCCTGGACGGGATCGCCGCCACCGCCGCGCTGCGGGCGGCGGTGCCCGGCTGCCGGGTGCTGGTGGTGACCACCTTCGGCCGGCCCGGCTACCTGCGCCGGGCGATGGAGGCGGGCGCGAACGGCTTCGTGGTCAAGGACACCCCGGCCCGGCAGCTCGCCGACGCGGTGCGCCGGGTGCACGCCGGCCTGCGGGTGGTCGACCCGACCCTGGCCGCGGAGACCCTCGCCACCGGGCCGAGCCCGCTGACCGAGCGGGAGACCGAGGTGCTGCGGACCGCCCGGGGCGGCGGCACGGTGGCGGAGCTGGCGGCGACGCTGCACCTGTCCGAGGGGACGGTCCGCAACCACCTCTCCGCGGCGATCGGCAAGACCGGCGCCCGCAACCGGGCCGACGCGGTGCGGGTCGCCGAGGAGAACGGCTGGCTGCTCGGCGAGTGAGCCGGCTCAGGCGGCCGGTGGCGGGGTGGCGAGCTGGTCGACCACCACGACGCTGGTGCCGGCGGGCAGTTCGGCGAGGAGCTGACGCTGGCCGCTGCGGGTCAACCGGATGCAGCCGTTGGTGACGTCCTTGCCGAGCGTCGCGTCGGTGTACCAGCTGTGCAGTCCGATGTGGGCGCCGCGTAGCCCGGTCGGCACCGCGTCGGGGTCGTCGGGGATCGCGCCGAGGGCGAAGATGTCGACTTTGCCGTAGACCGACTGGGGCGGGGGCGTGCGGCCGAGGATGAAGGTGCGGCCGAGCGGGGTGGACTGGCCGGGCTTGCCGAGGCTGACCGCCCAGGAGCGGACCACCCGGCCGTTCCGGTACCAGGTGAGCCGGTGCGAGCTGCGTTCCACGACAAGCTGGTCGGGCAGCCCGACGGTGGTCCAGCCGCCGGCCGGCAGCCAGGCGATCCGGCGGTTCGCCGAGGGGAGCAGCACGGCGGTCCAGCCGGCCCGGCGCTCGACGATCGGCGTGGTCAGCGGGACGCCGCTGATGGTGGGGGCGAGGAAGGCCAGCGGCCGGCCACCGAGCGCGTCGTACGCGGCGACCCGCCGGCTCGGCGTCAGCCCCTCGCTCAGCGGCCGGAGGTCGCCCGTGCCGGGGTCGGCCGGGAACCCGACGGGGGCCGGCTCGTACGTGACCACCGGCAGATCGGCCGGAGCGGGCGCCGCCGGCGGCACGGACTCCGCCGCCGTCCGGGTCGGGGCGGGCGGCTCCGTCGGAGTGTCGACCGGCGCGACGCCGCCCGGCGCGCCGGCCGGCGTGGGGGCCGGGCTGCCGGTGAGCGCGTACCCGACCAGCAGCGCGGTCACCAGCAGCAGCGGTACGCCGAGCGCGGCGAGCAGCCAGCCGAGGGTCCAGCGCGAGGTGAGTCGACGAAGCAGCATGAACCCGACTTTAATGGACAGAAGTCCCCCGCTCCGCGAATGGCGGTGCGGGGGACTCCGGTGCGGCGCGGACCGGCGGGTCGGCGTCGCGGGTGGCGGGTCGACGTCGCGGGTGGCGGGTCGGCGTCGCGGGTCGGCGCCGCGGGTGGCGACGGTCAGGGCAGCTTCGCCCCGACGTGGATGGCGACCGCGTCGTGGGCGGGGATGTCGGCGGCGAACCAGCCGTTGCCGTCCACCGTGATCACCGGCCCGCTGCATGAGCCGTTGCTGAAGTCGCCGTGGATGACGTCGCAGTAGCGGCCGGCCGGCAGGCCCGCGTAGTACGAGCGACCGGTGATCGCGAAATCCTCGTCGTTGACGGTGAGATAGCCCTTGCCGGCCCGGCTGAACGCGATGTGCTGCCAGCCGTTGTCGTACCAGTTGGCGACGCCGGCGCCCTGGGTGGCGTTGTTGAAGGCGACCATGTTGGCGATGACCCGCCAGCGGTGCTCGCACTCCCAGCCCGAGTAGCAGGTGGTGTTGAGGGTCTTGTTGCCGGCGTCCGAGGGCGGGCCCTGGTCCCGGTTGCTGTATGTGAAGCTGGACATCACCGCCGGGGTGCCGTACGGCCAGGCCAGCATGAAGGCGTTGGCCAGGGCGTACTCGCCCCGGTCCCGGTAGGTCAGCACGCCGCCGTCGCGCTGGGTGTCGTGGTTGTCGGTGAAGACCACCGCCTGGCTGCCGGGCAGGTAGCCCCACGACTCGCCGAAGTTCCGCAGGTACGCCAGCCGCTCGCTGTTGAACATCCGGGCCAGGTCCTTGCCGTACCGGAACTCGTGCACGTCGCCGTTGCCGGTGTACTCGGTCGGCTGGATCGGCTCCCCGGCGCCGTAGATGACCTCCTGCACGAGATACGCCGAGCGGGAGAGCTTGCTCTTGATCGCGGCGATGTCGGCGGCCGGCATGTGCTTGCTGGCGTCCAGCCGGAACCCGTCCACGCCGAGCGAGAGCAGGTCGTTCAGGTACGTGGCCAGCCGGGTGCGCACGTAGTCCGACTCGGTCTTGAGGTCGGCCAGGTTGACCAGCTCGCAGTTCTGCACCTCGTACCGGTCGTTGTAGTTGACGATGTCGTTGTTGCCGTTGCGGCCGCAGTAGTGGAAGTCCTGCGAGCCGTAGTTGACCGGGTAGCTGTAGTGGCCGTACGTGGTGCCGGCCCAGCCGGTGCCGCCGTTGTCCTGGCCGGACATGTGGTTGACGACGGCGTCGACGAGCACCTTCACGCCGGCGTTGTGGCAGGTGTTCACCATCGCCTGGAACTCGGCGCGGGTGCCCTTGCGGGACTCGATCCGGTAGCTCACCGGCTGGTAGGCGACCCACCACTGATTGCCGCGGACGTGTTCCTGCGGCGGGGAGACCTGAACGTAGCCGTAGCCCTTGGGGCCGAGCACGGTGGTGCACTCGTTGGCCACCGAGTTCCAGTTCCACTCGAAGAGCTGGACGATGACCTTCTTGCTGCCGGGGGTGGCCGCAGTGGCCGGGGGTGCGGCCGGGCCGGCCGGGACGAGCAGGCCGGCGGTCAGGCCGAGGGCGAGGGCCGCCGCGACGGTGCCAGATCGCGGCGCGGCGTCAGACGCGCCGGGCTGGAGCCGTCGTTGCCGGCATCGGCGTCGATGCATCGGGACTCCTGAGGGGTGCGGGGGAGGAGGCCGATGCCGTCACCTTGCAGGCTCGGCCTGAAATTTTCGGCAAGGTTACAAGCGTGTTGCAAGACCTGTCAACGTATGGACATACGTCGTTGCGAATCGTGCCACGCACGCCGTCGAGGAGCGGTCAAGGTCTGCCCGGAACTCGCGCTGCGCCTGGTGAAGGCCGAGTAGCCGACGCGGAGGTCACGGCGTACTCGGGTTGCGGCGGCGGAGGTCGGTGGGCCCGACCCCCGCCGCCGGTCGCCAGCGGGTCAGCGGACCGGGGTGAGGCGGTCGGTGCCGAGCCGGTCGCGGAGCACCTCGGGCACCAGCACCGAGCCGTCGGGCTGCTGGAACTGCTCCAGGATGGCCGGGAAGAGCCGGCTGGTGGCCAGCGCCGAGCCGTTGAGCGTGTGCACGAACCGGGTCTGCTTGCCGCCCGGCTCCCGGTAGCGGATGGCCGCCCGGCGGGCCTGGTAGTCACCGCCCCAGGAAACCGACGACACCTCCTTGTACTTGCCGGTGCTCGGCATCCAGACCTCGACGTCGAAGGTCTTCTTCATCGCGGCGCTCGCGTCGCCGGCCGCGAGCAGGCTGGTCTGGTAGTGCAGCCCGAGCTTCTCGACCAGGCTCTCCACGTGGGCGACCATCTCCGTCAGCGCGGTGTCCGCCTGCTCGGGCAGGGTGAACTGGAAGATCTCCACCTTGTTGAACTGGTGGCCACGGACCGTGCCGCGCTCGTCGGAGTGCGAGCCGGCGGCCTCCCGGCGGTAGCACGGGGTGTAGGCGAACGCCTTCAGCGGCAGCTTCGCGGTGTCCAGGATCTCGTCCTGGAACGCCCCGAGGATCGCCGTCTCGGCCGTGGGCAACAGGAACTGGCCGCGCGGGGCGGACTGCTTGTCCAGGTGGTAGACGTCGTCGTAGAACTTGGGGAACTGGCCGGCGGCGAACCCGGCGCTGTCCAGCAGCAGGTGCGGCGGGAGCAGGAACTCGTACCCGGCCTGGATGTCCTGGTCGATCAGCCAGTTGAGCAGCGCCCACTCCAGCCGGGCGCCCATGCCGGTGTACATCCAGAAGCCGGAGCCGCCGAGCTTCACGCCCCGCTCGTGGTCGACTAGGCCCAGCGCCCGGGACAGCTCGACGTGGTCCCGGACCTGCTCGATCGCCGGCGGCTCGCCGAAGGTCTTGACGACCCGGTTGGCCTCCTTGCCGCCGGGGACGACGTCGTCGGCGGGCAGGTTGGGCAGCTCGCTCATCCGCTCGCGCAGCCGGGACTGCACCTCGTCCAGCTGGGACTCCAGCTCGGCGAGCTGCTTGCGCTCGGCCTCCGGCGCAACCGGCTCCGGCTCCTTGCCGGCCCGCTTCGCCTGCGCGTACGCCCGCGCCTCCGCCTTGCGGCGCTGCCGCTCGGCGTCGATCTCGCTGATCAGGGCGCGGCGTTCCTGGTCGAGCCGCTGGATCTCGTCCAGCGCCCGGTTGACCTCGGCGGGATCCAGACGCTTCGCCAGCGCGGTCGCCACCGCCTCGCGATCCTTCCGGATCAACTCCATGTCGAGCATGCTGCTCCGTACGCCTCCGTCCAGGCAGTCAGGTGGGACCCCCAGATGCTACCGTCGCGCCCCCGTGCGGCCGGCCCGGGCCGGGCGGCGCCGGTCGGGATCGACCCGCCGCGGCCGCTGCGGCGTCGGTGGCTGGCCGACGCCCGGTTGGTGGCGGTGAGTGATCCGGCGGCTGCCGGCCGTCGGCGTGACGGTGCGTGACAGGCGCCGACCGCCGGGACCAGCCGTTTGGGCGCTCCTTCGCTCCGAAAGCCGCGTGACCTGGTCATCTTCCGGGAGACGCCGCGCGCCCCGACCCACCCCGCCCGCTCCTTTGCTCTGCAGCCAGGGACGCAGCGGGCAACGCTGGGTGCCTGCTGCGCCGATGGCTGCAGAGCAAAGGCGGGAGCGAGGGTGGTGCGGTGGTGGAGGCAGAATCACCCAGAGTGAGCGGCGTGCGGGTCGACGTTCGGGCGTGGTGCCGGGCGGATCAAGGGGCGGTCAGAGCCGGATCGGCATGAGGATGGAGAACGCGTCCGCGTCGTCCGGGCGGCGTACGGCCAGCGGGGCGATCGGGCCGTCCAGCTCCAGCACGAGCTGACCGCGGTCCCCGGCGTCCAGGGCGTCGAGCAGGTACTCCCGGTTCACCCCGACGCGCACCGCGGCCGGGTCCGCCGCCTCGTCCGGCCGGACCACGCGCAGCCCGCCCCGGTCGTCCAAACCGAGCACGGTCACCTCGACGGCTACCCCGGCGTACTCGCGGAGCAGCAGTGGGACGTCGTCGGCGGTGAGCGCGCCGCGCAGCGCGACCACGTCGACCGGGATCCGGTACGCGGGCGCGCCGCCGACCTGGCCGTGCAGCAGCCGGCGGTAGTCCGGGAAGTCGTACGGCAGCGCCGCGGCGGCCATCGCGCGGCCGGCGACGGAGACTTCGACCCGGTCCGCGGCGACGGTGAGGTGCGCCTCCGGGGTGATCCCGACGCCGGTGTCGAGCAGCGTGCGCAATTCGTCGACCGCGTCCGCCGGGAGCAGCGCCCGGACCTCCGGACCGTCGACCTTTCCGCCCGCCCGGGCCACGGCCAGCCGGTGCCGGTCGGTGGCGACCAGCCGTACGCCGTCCGCCTCCACCTCCAGCAGCACGGCGGACAGCACCGGCAGGTCCGGGTCGCTGCCGACGGCGAACCGGACGGCATCGACGGCGGCGGCCAGGTCGGCGCGGGGCAGCACGAGACGGGTGGTCATGGGGATCTCCTCGGGATCGATCAGGGTACGGATCCGGGAGAGCTCACGGCGGGCGTCGGCGAGGCCGTCCTCCAGCCGCCGCAGGTGCGCGTCCAGCAGCCGGTGGACCAGCGCCGGCTCGTGCCGGTGCCGCAGCGCGTCGGCGATCCCGGCCAGCGGCATCCCCACCCGGCGCAGCCCCGCGACCAGCCGGGCCGGCGCGATCTGGTCGTCGCTGTACCAGCGGTAGCCGGTGGCCGGGTCGACCAGCGCCGGGACCAGCACGCCGGACCGGTCGTAGAACCGCAGCGCGCTCACCGTGAGGCCGCTGGTCCGGGCCAGCTCGCCGATGCTGCGCAGTTCACTCTCCACGCCGCCGGATCCTGGGCCCTCAACCCGCTCGAGGGTCAAGTCTCACCGCTCCAGTACGCGGAAGGTGATGCCGGCGCGGGACAGCCGGTCCAGCAGGGCGTCGCCCATCGCGGTCACCGTGGTCACCTGCCCGGCGGTGGGCGGCAGGTCGTCGAACGCCAGGCACAGGGCCGACTCGGCGAGCATCTTCGCGGTCTCGTCGTACCCCGGGTCGCCGCCGGCCACCTCGGTGTGCACCGTCCGGCCGCCGCCGGTGCCGACGAACCGGACCCGGAACCAGGACTTCGCCCGCTGCTCGGCGCTCGGCCCCTGCCCGGAGGAGAGCCGGCCGAGCAGCCAGCGCCGGGTCGGTGGCAGCTTCACCAGCCCGAGCAGGCCGGCCAGGCCCACCCCGGCGGCGAGGACGGTGGGCAGCCGCTTCACGGCGGCGAAGTGGCGGTAGCGGAAGTCCGGGCCGTACTCCGGGCGGGCGGCGGCCGACCGGCGGACGATCTGCGGGTCGATGGTGGGCAGCGGTACCGCCCACATGCCGACCTCGGCCGACCGGCCCACCTTCCCCGGTACGGCGCGGACCCGACGCCCCGCCGGCCGGGGTTCGACCGCCTTGCGCGCCCGCGCCGCCCGGCTCGTCTCCCCGGTGCGGGACAGCGCGGTCAGCGCCGAGTGGTACGTCCCGGCGGAGAAGCGCCCGCCGGCCCGGACGAAGCCGTCCACGGCGACCGGCCCGTCCGTGGCGAGCTGTCTGACGGTGAACCAGGCGCCCAGGTCGTGCGGGGTCGAGTCGAAGCCGCAGGCGTGCACCAGGCGGGCGCCGGTGCGCACCGCCTCGGCGTGGTACCGGACGTACATCAGGTCGACGAACTCCGGCTCGCCGGTGATGTCGACGTAGTCGGTGCCGGCGGCGGCGCACGCCGCGACCAGCGGCTCCCCGTGGTGGATGTACGGGCCGACGGTGGTGGCGACGACCCGGCCGCGCTCCGCGACGGCGCGTAGCGACGCCGGGTCGGTGGCGTCGGCGGTCAGCAGCGGCAGCTCGGCCAGGCCTGCGTCGATCGCGGCCAGCCGGTCCCGTACCGCGGCCAGCTTGCCCGGGTTGCGGCCGGCCAGCGCCCACCGCAGCCCCGACGGGGCGTGCCGGGCCAGATACTCGGCGGTCAGCCCGCCGGTGAACCCGGTGGCGCCGAAGAGGACGAGGTCGTACGGCCGGTCGTCGCGCATCCGCCGAGTGTGCCATCCGCCGCCGTCCGGCTCACGGGGAGAAGACCGCCCGGACGCAGCCGTCGGCACGCTCGCGGAACAGCGCGTAGCCGTCCGCGGCGCGCTCCAGCGGCAACCGATGGGTGGCCAGGTGCTCGGTTCGCAGCTCGTCGCGGGCCATCCGGTCCAGCAGCATCGGGATCCAGCGCTGCCCGTGCTGCCGGGCGCTGCGGACGGTCAGCCCCTTCTGCATCACCGCGCCGAGCGGGAACGTGTCGACGACCCCGGTCCAGGTGCCGAGCACCACCACCGTGCCGGCCTTGCGGCAGGCGTGCACCGCCTCGCGCAACGCCAGCGACCGCTCCGCGCCGCCACCGAGCCGGCCGGCGAGCAGCCCCGGCGGCTCGGCCGCCATGCCGACCGCCTCCACGCACACGTCCGGGCCCCGGCCGCCGCTGCGTTCCCGCAGCTCGGCGAGGACGTCCACGAAGCGGTAGTTGAGCGGTTCCGCGCCGACGTGCTGCTCCACCATCCGCAGCCGGTCGTCGTGGTCGTCCACCACGACGACCCGGTCCGCGCCGTGTAGCAGCGCCGCCCCGGCGGTGAGCTGGCCGACCGCTCCCGCGCCCCACACCGCCACCACGTCACCCGGCCGCACCTCGCCCAGCTCGGCGCCCAGCCAGCCGGTCGGCGCGGCGTCCGAGGCGAAGACCGCCCGGTCGTCGCTGACCGCCTCCGGCACGGCGAACGCCCCGACGTCGGCGTACGGCACCCGCACGTACTCGGCGTGGCTGCCGGCGAAGCCACCCAGCGGGCCGGGGTGGCCGTAGCAGCCGCCGGTGGGCTGGCCCCAGGCCGACTCGGCCGCCGACGCGCCGGTGGTGCCGTTGTCGCAGCAGGCGAAGAGCCCCTGCCGGCAGAACCAGCAGGCCCCGCAGGCGATCCCGGCGCACACCACCACCCGGTCGGCGACCCGGTGTCGGCGCACCTCCGGCCCGACCTCGACCACGTCGCCGAGGAACTCGTGCCCGAGCACGTCCCCGGCGGCCAGGTACGGGATCCGCCCGGCGAGCAGCGGCAGGTCCGCGCCGCAGGTCGCGCTCCGTCGTACCCGGACGATCATGTCGTGGGCGTTGCGCAGCTCCGGGTCGGGGACCTCGCGGACCGCCAGCGCGTTGGGGCCCTCCCAGCAGAGGGCCCTCACCCGGGCACCCCGGGGCGGTCCCAGCGCGAGCGGTCCGCCCGCAGCACCTCACCGGTCTCCGCGAGCTGCTTGGCCTCCCGCAGGGCCTGCCGGATGAACCGGCCGGGATCGTCGCCGACCAGGTGGGCGACCATCCCGCGCAGGCCCGGCGCGTTGCCGAGCAGCCGGGCGGCCAGCTCGGTGCCGCGCCCGCCGGGCGCCGGGCGGGCGTACAGCTCCACGGCGCCGTAGAGCCGGCGCAGCGGCTCCGGCCACCGGCCGCGCGGCAGCACCTCCTCGGGCCGGCCGGCCACGGTCACCACCTGCCAGCGCCCGGGCCGTGGGTCGGTGCCGGCCGCGTGCGGCCAGCGCTCCCGCCGGCGTACGACCAGCGTGCGCGCGGCCCTCGCCACCTTGCTCCCGCCACCGGCCAGCCGTCCCATCCGTGCCACGGGCCCCTCCCGTCGTCGCGGGTCGTCGGGCGGCCGGTCACGCGCGGCCGGCCGCCCGCGTGTCTCGAGCGTGCGGCCGGGGCGGGTGAAGCGGGTTCGCCCCGAAGGGGTGAACCGGTCCGGGCCGGGTAACCGCTGCCCGCACCGACCGGGGGAGCGGACGCGACGGGGGAGGGGCCGCATGCCGGAGGAGGCTGACCACGTCGAGGTCGCCGAGACGCCGGGGGACGTCACGGTGCCGGCGGGCCCGGCGCCGTCCCGGGGCGCCGGGCCGGTGACCGGCGCGGACCCGGCTGCCCTCCCGCCGCTGCTGGCCTCCCGGCTCGCCCCGGCCGCCCTGCCCGAGCCGGTGCTGGTCCGGCCCCGGTTGCTGGACCGGCTGGCGCAGGGGGTCGCGGCGCCGGTGACCCTGGTCTCCGGGCCGGCCGGCTGGGGCAAGACCACCCTGCTCGCCTCGTGGGCGCGGGCGGTCGGCGACGAGCCGCCGACGGCCTGGGTGACCGTGGAGGAGGGCGACACCGGGACGCGGCTCTGGTCGTACCTGGCGGCCGCGTTGCGGGCCGCCGCGGAGGGCGTCCCGGACGAGGGTCCACAGCCGCCGGTGCCGGACCGCCCGCCCCGCCCGGACCAGCTCGAACTGCTCGCCGCGGCGCTCGCCGCCCGGGAACGCCCGGTGCGGCTGGTCCTGGACGATCTGCACCGGATCACCGACCCCGGCGCGCTGACCGGGCTGGAGTTCCTGCTGCGGCACGCCGAGGGGCGGCTGCGGCTGGTGGTCGGCGCGCGGTTCGACCCGCCGCTGGCCCTGCACCGGTGGCGGTTGGCCGGGGAGCTGACCGAGGTCGGCCCGGACGAGCTGGCCTTCACCGCCGAGGAGGTGGCCGACCTGCTGGTCGCGCACGGGGTGCCGCTGCCCGCCGCGGCGGTGCCCCGGCTCCACGAGCGGACCGGTGGCTGGCCGGCCGGGCTGCGCTTCGCCGCGCTCGCGTTGCGCGCCCAGGCCGATCCGGCCCGGGCGGTCGAGCGGTTCACCGGTGACCAGCCGGACGTCGCCGGGTACCTGCGCGACGAGGTGCTCGCCCCGCTGCACCCGGCCGCCCGGGACGTGCTGCGGCGCACTGCGATCGCCACCGCCGTGTGCGCCGACCTGGCCGAGGCGGTGACCGGGCGGAGCGACGCCGGGCAGGTGCTCGCCGACCTGTCCCGGGTGGGCGGCTTCCTCCAGCACGACGGGGGTAGCCCGCCCTGGTACCGGTGCCATCCACTGCTGGCCGACCTGCTCCGCGACGAACTGGGCCGGCTCCCCGCAGAGGAGCTGCGAGACCTGCACCTGCGCGCCGCCGGCTGGTACGGGGACCACGACCGGCCGGCCGAGGCGCTGCGGCACGCGCTGGCCGCGGGCGAGTGGAACCGGGCCACCGAGCTGCTGATCGCCCGGTGGCCGGAGCTGGCCCCGTACGACCGGGACCGGCCGGCCGCCCCGGCGCCGCCCGAGCCGCCCGCCGAGGCGGTACGCCGGGACCCGGAGCTGGCGCTGGCCTGCGCCGCCGAGCGGGCGTACGACGGTGACGTCGATGCGGCGGCCGGGTACCTGCGGCGCGCCGTGGACCAGGCGGGTGCGTTGCCCGAACCGCGCCGGGACCGGTTCCGGCGGTTGGCCACCGCACTGGAGCTGACCCTGGCCCGGCTCGCCGGTGACCACGCCGAGGTACGCCGGGCCGCCGCCCGGCTGCTCGCCACCCGTACCGCCGTCGGCCCCGGGGACGACCCGCGGGCCGGGGCCGGTGAGGACGCCGACGCCGGGGCGGTGGCCGGCACCGCGCTCGGGCTGGTGGGGCTGGCCGAGGGGGAGTTGCCGGTCGCCGCCGAGCGGTTTACCGCGGCGCTGGACGCGGCCCGGCGGGCGGGACGGCCGCGTACGGAGCTGGTTTGCGCCAGCCGGTCCGCGCTGCTGACGGCGGCCCGGGGCGGGTTGCGGGCAGCCGAACGGACCGCGCGGGAGGCGCTGGCGATGCCGCCCTGCCAGGGCTGGTCGTGCCGGCTGGACTGCGGGCACGCGTACCTCGCGCTGGCCCTGGTGGCGTGGCACCGCGACGAACCGGCGGAGGCGGCGGCGAACCTGACGCTCGCGGGACCGGCCACCACGGCGCCGGGCGCGGCCGCGCTGGCCGCGCTCTGCCGGGCCGAGCTGCTGGCCGCGGACGGCGAGCCGGCCGCCGCCCTGCGGATCCTCGCCGAGGCCCGGGAGGTGTCGCCCGGCCGGGAGTTGACCGCCGCGCTGACCGCCGCCGAGGCACAGCTCCGCGCCGCCGTCGGCGACGTGGACAGCGCCCGCGCCCTGCTCAGCGACGCGCTGCGGGCTGCCACCGAGGCGGGGTCCGCCGACGCGCTGCCGTCGGAGCGGGCGGACGACGGCGCCGGGTCCGGCGGGGAGGTGGCGGCGCTGGGGGTGGCACTGGCCCGGGTGGAGCTGCGGGCGGGGGACCGGCGGGCGGCCGGGCGGGCGCTGCCCGACTGGTCCGGGCCGCAGGCGGAGTCGTGGCCGCTGCCGGTCCGGCTCGCGGCCGGCGTGCTCGACGCGGTCCTGGCCCACGACAGCGGCGACGACCGGCGGGCCGGGCGGGTCCTGGAGCAGGTGCTCGACCTGGCCGAGCCGGACGGCTACCGGCGGGTCTTCACGCGCGCCGAGCCGGGCGTACGCGACCTGCTCGCCGCCCACCTGGACTCGGGCACGGCGCACTGGGCGACGGTGAGCGACCTGGTACGTGGGGCGGACGAGCGGCGCTCCGTCGAGCCGCCGGAGCGTCCGGGTGGGCCGGAGCGCGCGCTGGACGAGCCGCTCACCGAGCGCGAGCTGACCATCCTGCGCTATTTGCAGAGCATCCTGTCCAACGTGGAGATCGCCAGCGAGCTGTCGCTGTCGGTCAACACGGTGAAGACCCACGTCCGCAACATCTACCGCAAGCTCGATGCGACCCGCCGCCGCGAGGCCGTCCGCCGAGCCCGCGAACTCCGCTTGATCTGACGCGCCCTCGTGCACGGAGAGAGTGCCCACCCGGCCGGGAATGGGCACTCGTTCCGTGAATTCCGTCGCCCTTGTCAGGGGGTGGCGGCGGCGTCGACCGCGGCCAGCAGTTCGGCGACGTCGTAGCCGCCCTCGTGGCGGACATCGTTGACGAAGAGCGTCGGGGTGCCGGTCACCCCGCTGCGGATGCCGCCGACGAAGTCCCGCCGGACCCGGTCGGCGTGGGCCTGCCCGCCCACCTCCGTGTCCACGTCGTCGGGCGGGAGCCCGAGCTGCTCGACGCCGAGCGACAGGTGCACCGGGTCGAGCTGGTCCTGGTGCTGGTAGAGCCAGTCGTGCATCTCCCAGAACCGCCCCCGCCGGCCGGCGGCCTCGGCCGCCTCCGCCGCGCTCTCGGCGTATGGATGGACGTTGGCGATGGGGAAGTGCCGGTAGACCAGCCGGACGGTGTCGCCGCGCTGGCGCAGCACCTCGGCCAGGTTCGCGTACGCGGCCCCGCAGAACCGGCACTGGTAGTCGCCGTACTCGACGATGGTGACCGCCGCGTCGGCCGGCCCCCGGGCGTGGTCCGTCTCGGTCACCGGGAGGCGCAACCGGGCGCTGGTGACCTGCAGTGGCGTCGTCATCGATCCGCCTCCGGCCGCCGCAGGATCCGCCCGGCCGGGATCGCCGGCCGAGGGTACCCGGACGCGCGGCGCCCGGGCGTGATCAACCCGTTCGGATCAGTCATGGTTCCCAGCCTCGTCCGCGACGGGGTGAGCCGGGCTCACCCGGCCCGGGTCATTCGCCTCATGGCGATACGGCCACGTGGTTGTGCACCTCCCGGATGCCCGGGGCCGACCAGACGACCCGCTCGATCTCCTCGCGTTCTGGGATCGAACGGACCAGGCCCTCCAGGACCGCCTCGTCGCCGCCGTGGATTCGGACGCTGATCCGCTCCACCTCGGTGGCGCCGTTGCGGGCGAGCGCGTCCACGATCCGCTCGGCCAGGTCCCGCGCGTCGGTGCGGGTGCCGGGCCGGACGGTGATCCCGTTGCTCACCCCGCGTACGCCGGTGAGCCGGCCGACCGCCCGCTCGGCGGCCCGGCGCTGGTACTCCCACTCGACCTGGCCGTGCAGGGTGACCCAGCCGTCGGTGACCGTCACGTCCAGCGCCTCGACCGGCACGAACGCGTCCCACTCCAGGGCCCGGGTGGCGGCGGTGGCGATCTCCGGGTCGCTCTTCTCGGCGGCGGTGGCGATCCGCACGGCGAGGTCGTTGGCGACGGCCCGTACCCGGGACACCCGGTGCGCGGCCCGCTCGGCGGCCCACTTCTTGGCGTAGCTGTCCACCCAGCCGGTCAACGTCACCACCCCCTCGGTGACGGTCACCCCGATCTCGTTGGGGCGTACCCGGGGCTCCCAGGTCAGCTCGTCGAGGACGTCGGACTGGATGTCCTGGTCGGTCCGCATGATCGTCCCTGCGGCCATCGGTGCACTCCCTCCCGGATCGGTTCGCGGCGCGGCGGTGCCCGGCACGGATCCGCGCCGGCTCCGATGGTGGCCGCTCCCCGGGTGACCTGCCCTCACCCGAACCGAATGAACCGAGTTGTTTGGGAGCGCTTCCAAATCTGGCGAGGCAACGGTTAGGGTGAATGTCCCTCGGCTGCGGGAGCCAGCACGCCGACGGGGAGCCCGGGCAGCTCCCCGACCCGACGTCGGCCTGGTCGTCCGTCGACCGCCGGCACCCCGCAGGCAACCGAGAGGAACCGCCCATGCGCAGAAGTCTCGCCGGCGTGGCCGCCGCCGCGCTGGCCGCCACCGCGGCGGCCGTCGCCGTGCAGTTCACCGCCGCACCCGCCACCCCGGCCGCCGCCGCGGCGGCCGAGCCGTACAGCTGGAAGAACGTCCGGATCGACGGCGGCGGCTTCGTCCCCGGCATCATCTTCAACCAGACCGAGAAGAACCTGATCTACGCGCGCACCGACATCGGTGGGGCCTACCGCTGGGAGCAGTCCACCCAGTCCTGGACGCCGCTGCTGGACTGGGTGGGCGACGACGCGGGCTGTGGCACTCCACCGACTCCGGCGCGAGCTTCACCAGGCTGGCCGACGTCAGCTCGGCGGTGAACGTGGGCTTCGGCAAGGCGGCCCCCGGGCAGGGGTACCCGGCGCTGTTCACCATCGGCACCGTCGACGGGACGCCCGGGGTCTACCGCTCGGACAACGCCGGCGCCGGCTGGGTGCGGATCAACGACGACCAGCACCAGTACGGCAACGCCGGCGAGGCGCTGACCGGCGATCCGCGGGTCTACGGCCGGGTCTACCTCGGCACCAACGGCCGGGGCATCCTGGTGGCGGACCGGCTCGGCGGCACCCCCAGCCCGACGCCGACCACGCCCACCCCGACGCCCACGTCACCCAGCCCGACGCCGACCTCGCCGAGCCCGACCCCGACCAGTCCGGCGCCGACCACGCCGAACCCGGCCGGCGGCTGCACGGCGACGTACCGGGTGACCAACTCGTGGGCGGGCGGCTTCCAGGGTGAGGTGACGGTCCGCAACAACGGCTCGCCGACCAGCGCCTGGTCGGTGGCCTGGAACTTCGCCGACGGGCAGCGGATCGCCCAGCTGTGGGGCGGGACGTACACCCAGAACGGCACCCTCGTGGTGGTCGGGGACGCCGGCTACAACGCCGCCCTCGGCACCGGGGCCAGCACCACCTTCGGGTTCCTCGCCAGCTGGACCGGCACCAACCCGGTGCCGGCGTTGACCTGCACCGCGATCGTCGCCCGCTGACCGGGCCGCGCGGTGGCCGTCCCGTCCGCGGGGCGGTCACCGCCGCATCCGGGGCCCGCGCCGTGGTCGATCTTGGTGAGTAGGCTCGGCCTCCCGGACCCGTGACGAGAGGGGTACGCCCGATGCACCCGATCAGGACCGCCTACCTGACCGCCGCCTGCTCGGCCGCGGCGCTGCTCGCCGACCCGGCCGTGGCGAAGCAGTGGGACGCCCCGAGCGCGCTGGCCGAGTTCCGGATCGGCGGACTCGCCGGCCACCTCGCCTTCCAGATCCTGGCCGTGCCCACGGTGCTGGCGGAGCCGGTGCCGCCGGGCGAGCCGATCGGCCTGCTCGACCACTACGCCCGGGGCACCTGGATCGGCGCGTCGGTCGACGACGAGGTGAACGTGGGCATCCGCCGGTCCGGGGAACGGATCGCCGCGGACGGCCCCGAGGCGCTGCTGGCCGCGGTCGGCGCCGCGGTCGACGAGCTGGCCGTCGCGCTGCCCGCCGAGCCGGACGGGCGGGTGGTGCACCTGGCCCGGGGGCCCTGGTCACTGGCGCTGGACGACTACCTCACCACCCGGCTGATGGAGCTGGCGGTGCACTCCGACGACCTCGCGTTCAGCCTGGGCGTACCCACCCCGGAGCTGCCGGCCGACGTGCTGGACCCGGTGCTCGCCCTGCTCGCCCGCCTCGCCGTACGCCGGCACGGCCAGCCGGCCGTGCTGCGGGCACTCAGCCGGGCCGAACGGGCGCCGGCGAGCGTCACCGCGTTCTGACGCGCCGACGGCGGTGCCCCCAGCTCGGGACACCGCCGTCGTGGCGAGCGGGTCAGCGGTCCAGGCCGGCCGCCGAGTCCGGCCGGTCCACGTCCACGAACTCGATCTCGCCGAGTTCCCGGGCTCGGCTGCCGGCCGCCCGGGCGAAGGTGCCGGCCGCCCAGCCGACCGCAGCGCCGGCCAGCGCGGCGCTGATCAGCAGCGCCCAGGGCAGCGCCGGCCGCCGGCCGGCGAGCGCGTCGAAGGCCAGCGTGGCCCGGCGGCGGGCCTCCTCGGCAGCCGAGCCGACCAGGTCGCTGGCGTCGTCGGCGAGGCCGGAGCCGTTGCGGCGGGCGGACCGCGCGGCGCCCCGGACACTGTCGCCGGCGGCGTCGACAGCGGAATGCAACTGCTGCCACGCCTGGTCCGCGATCCGCTCGGGCTTGCTGCGACGGTCCAGCAGGGTGGATCCGAACATGGTTACCTCCTCGGGGTGCCGAAGGCCGACGGCCACTTCGGACTCCGGTGACGATCGGGCGCGGGACGGTCCGCCCATCCCGGCCAGTGCCCGGAGCGGACTCGGCGCAAACCACCCCGGCGCGCCCCGTCGCGGCCGACTGGGGCAGGATGGGACAGACCACCCGAACGCGCCGAGGGCCGGGTGCGGGCCCGGCGAGCGGGGGGCGGCTACCCTGGGTCGGCGGATCGGCGACCCTCGTCGGTCGTTGAATAGTGAGAGCCTGTCGTAGCGGAATAGGAACTGGAAGGTCCGGATTGGGATGCCCAGGTGTGCCCAGTCCGCGAATTGCTCATCCCGAGGGGTGGCGACCGAGGCCGTCGGAGGAATACTCTCGGTCGCGGCCCGCGTACTGATGAGGCGCCCGTACGGGCGAGTGGAGGTGTTCGCGTGAGCCTGTCGATCGTGAAGTCTGTTCAGCCGGGTGGTGTCGTCCAGATCGCCCCGCGGGGCGAGATCGACGTCGACACCGCGTACGAGGTGCGGGAAGCGATCGCCGAGGTGCTTGCGAAGGGCCGGCCCGCCCGCATCGAGCTGAACATGCGCCTGGTCACCTTCATCGACTCGGTCGGCATCAGCGCCATGGTCGCCGGCTTCCAGACCGCCGAGGTGAGCGGTGTCAAGCTGGTGGTCACCGAGCCGAGCCGGTTCGTGCACCGGCAGCTCTGGGTCACCGGCCTGCTCGGCCTCTTCGGCGCTCCCGAGCCGTACTTCGCCGACACCCCCACGCCCGAGGTGCTCCCCGGCGCCTGAGCCCTGCCCGCCGGACCGCTCGGACCCGGGTCTTCCGACCGTTGCCAGCCGGCCCCCGGTGCGGGACGATCGTGCCCACCGGCGACGGCTAGGGGAGTACGGCTTGCTCAGCAGCGACAGTTTCAGCTACACCGTGCAGGCTCGGTGCGCACGGTCGGAGGCGGTCGCCCTGCTCAGCGACCTGACCCGCCAGGGCGAGCTGCATCCGCTGATCGTCCGGGTCCGCCAGCTCCCGCCCCGGCCCGGCGCCCTGGCCAGCTACGCGATCACCGACCGGCTGGCGCTCGGGCCGCTGCACTTCCCGGTCACCTACCAGGCGGACGTGCTGGTCGCCAACGAGGACGAGGTGGTGACCGTGGCCCGGCAGCAGCCGGCCACCACCGTCCGCAACCACACCCGGCTGCGGGACGAGCCCGGCGGCGTGGTGCGGATCGACGTCGAGATCACCCTCTCCGCCCCGGCGCCGCTGTTCGGGTACGCCTTCCGGCAGGCCCGGGCGGCCCATCTCGGCCTGGCCAGCCGGCTCGGCGCGACCCTCGAGGGGCACGCCGACTGAGCCGGTGCGGCGACCCTACCGGCTAGGCCCGCCGCCCGGCGGTTTGCGGCAACTCCGGCTCGGCTGGCGGCCATGATTCGGCCTCCGCGCCGCCAGGCGGCGCTCCGGGCCGAATGAAGGCCGGTCTGACCCCGCGCCGCGACCGGAAGCCGTCGCTGGAGCCGTCGGCCGGCCGCCGGGTCGCCGACGTGGCGCGGCGCAGCCGTCCCCACGGCTTGTAGGTGGACAGCACGGTCATCAGGATCAGCAGGCTGCTGGAGACCGCCGGCGGGATGACCAGGTCCAGCCGGTCCCGGGTGGCGAGCTCGGGCCCCAGCTCGGCGAGCCCGCGCACGGTCGGGGTGAGCAGCAGCAGGACCAGGCCGAGCATCCCGGTGGTGATCGCGAACTTCACCAGCACCCAGCGCCAGCGCAGCAGGCCCCACGGGGTGAGCAGCGCGCTCGCCAGCCCGACCAGCCAGACCGCCACGCTCAGCGGCGCGAAGAGGTATGTGACCAGCAGCCCGGCGGCCGGATAGACCACCTCCGGGTCGGCGCCGCGCAGCCCGGCGATGCCGAGGGTGACCAGCACCAGGTCGGCGCCGAGCCAGCCCAGCGAGGTGACCAGGTGCAGGGTGAGCAGTGCCTTGCGCGTGGTGGGCGAGAGTCGGCTCATGCCCTCGATGCTCGGCCGTCGCCGGCCCGGCGTCGTGGGCCGCGCGACGACATCCGGCGTACGTCGGTGGGCGTACGGTGGCCCGCCGGGCGGCGGGCCACCGCGGGCTCAGTACACCGACAGGTGCACGTGGTTGGTGTGGTCGCTGGACGGGTCGCCGTTGCCCCCGCTGTACGCCTTCCACCCGCTGCTGGGCAGCCAGATCTGCTTGTACCAGATCACGTAGAGCACGGCGAGCGGGTCGGCATTGCGGATGAAGTACGCGGCCAGGTTGTTGCCGTACGTCTTGTCGCCGCCGGTGGCCACCCCGCCGAAGCCGTTCTTCTGGGCGGCGAAGTCGCAGGCCCGGCCCTTGGGATGCTCACCCGAGCCGCTGGGCCGGTAGCAGGAGACGTACCGGGTGAACCCGGCCGCCTTGGCCTGCTGGAGCGCGTGCAGCGTGCGCGGGGTGATGCAGCCGTCGGCGGGCGTCGGGTCGTTGACGCTGCACGACTCCGCGGGCCAGGAACCGTCGGCGTTGCGCTTCGCGGGGGTGGCGTTGGCCCGGGACGTGCCCTGCACGCTGCCGCCGGCGGTGCCGGTGGTTCGGTTGTTCGCCACCTCCAGCGCGCGTTCCGCCTGTGCCTTGCGCTTGGCCATGATCGCGACCTGCTTGCGATGTTCCCGGATCTCGCCGTTGAGCGCGTTCTGGGTGCGGGTGGCCTGGTCCCGGGTGTCGATCAGGTCGCGCAGGGCCCGGTCCTCGTGTGCGGCGACCTGCTGCAGGGTGAGCGCCCGGTCCATGAAGCCCTCCGGGTTGCTGCTGCCGAGCAGCGCCGCGGCGGTGCCGAGCCGCCCGGTCCGGTAGGCCAACCCGGCGAGCTCACCGACCTTGGCGTCGCGTACACCCAGCTCGCTGTTGATCGTCTTGAGCTGGGCGGTGAGCTGCTGCTGCCGGCTCACCGACCGGTTCAACGCGGTCCGCGCCTCCAGCCAGCCCTTGCTGGCCGCGTCGAGCTGCGCGCGCAGCGCCGGTGTGCCGCCCTCGTCGTCGCCGGGTGCGGCGGCGAGCAGGCCGGTCGGGGGAGCCGCCGAGGCGGGGGAGACCGGCGTGGCCGCGACGCCGAGGGCGAGCGCCGCGACGAGCAGGGCCGCCAACCGGGCGGCCGTCCTTCGTACAGGTGCCACTGGTGGCATTCACGTGTCCTTCCGTCAACCGCCGACCGGGTTAGCTGACGGGTTCGGGACGGAAGATCCCTACCGCTGACGCGGATGCACCCCAGGTACGTGGTTCCCCGGCTCGCCGTGCTGTGGCGATTAGGCGACGGCCACCGCGGACGCTGCTGGGCGTCGCCCGGCGGAAGCCGCGACCGAGCCTACCGGCGCTGTTCCGGCCCGTCGCCGTAGGCGGCGAACGGGAATCGGGCATAAGCCGGCACTAGTGCACAATAGCCACTTGGAATTAAGGTTGTCCTCAATTACCACTCGACGGATCCGCACGCGCCGGGTGACGCCCCGGGTTCGATCTGCAACGTGGCGTGATCGATCCGGAAGTCATCGTGCAGCGCGGCCCGCGCGGCGGCGAGCACCTCGCCCACCTCGGCGTCGGGGGTGGTGGTCAGGTGCGCCGAGGCCACGTCCATGCCGGAGGTGAGCGTCCAGACGTGCAGGTCGTGCACCTCGGCGACGCCGGGCACCGCGGCCAGCCGGTCGTGCACGGCGGTCACCTGCAGGTGTTCCGGGGCGGCCTGCACCAGGATGCGGACCGCGGCCCGGCCGAGCCGCCAGGTGCGCGGCAGGATGAACAGCCCGATCGCGACGGCCACCAGCGGGTCCGCCCACCACCACTCGGTGAACGTGATGACCAGGGCGGCGCCGATCACGCCGAGCGAGCCGAGCAGGTCGCCGAGCACCTCCAGGTAGGCCCCGCGCAGGTTGATGCTCTCCTGCGCCCCGCTGCGCAGCAGCCCGAACGCGACCAGGTTGGCGAGCAGGCCGAGCACCGCCACGGCGAGCATCGGCCCGGCGAGGACCTCCGGTGGCTCGCCGAACCGGCGGACGGCCTCGACGAGCACGTACGCGGCGACCGCGCCGAGCAGCACCGCGTTGGCGAGGGCGGCCAGCACCTCCAGCCGGTAGAGCCCGAAGGTGCGCTGCGGATCGGTCTCGGCGCGCCGGGTGGCGGTGATCGCGGCCAGCGCCATGCCGATGCCGAGGACGTCGGTGAACATGTGCCCGGCGTCGGAGAGCAGGGCCAGCGAGCCGGTCGCGAAGGCGGTCGCCGCCTCGACCACCATCAGGGCGCTGAGCAGCCCGAAGGCGGCCCAGAGCCGGCCCCGGTGGCGGTGCGCGGCGTTGGCGACCGTGCCGCTGTGGTCATGACCTGCGCCCACGCCCACACCCTTCCGTTCCGCACCCCGGCCCGACCCAATCTATGCTCACATCGCTATATGTGCGAGTGAATGGGCGTCGCCGGAGCCGCCGTCAGCCCACCGGGTCGAGGGTGGTGAGGCGCTGGGTGGCCCGGGAGAGCGCCACGTAGAGCGTGCGGACGCCGGACCCCGGATCGGCCCGGATCTCGCTCGGGGCCACCAGCACCACGCCGTCGTACTCCATGCCCTTGGCCTGGAGGCTGGTCACCACCTGCAGCCGGCCGCCGCCCAGCTCGCCCAGCCAGCCGGCGACCTCGTCCCGGCGCGGCACCGGCGTGATCACGCCGACCGTCCCCTCCACCTCGGCCAGCAGGGCGCGCGCCGCCGCCACGGTGGCCGGCGCCAGCTCGGCGGGGGGCACCGCCAGCTCGACCGGCTCGACGCCGGTGGAGCGGACCGCGGTGGGCAGCGGCAGGTCCGGGTAGAGCCGGCGGATCTCCGCGGCCGCCACTGCGAAGATCTCCGCCGAGTTGCGGTAGTTGGTGGTCAGCTCGTACCGGTACCGGCGGCGCCGCCCCAGCGCCTGGTCCCGGGCCCGGGTCAGCTCCTCCGGGTCGCCGGTCCAGGCGGTCTGCGCCGGGTCACCCACCACCGTCCACGAGGCCAGCCGGCCCCGCCGGCCGATCATCCGCCACTGCATCGGGGAGACGTCCTGCGCCTCGTCGACCACCACGTGGGCGTAGTCGCGGTAGTCCTCCGGGCGCTCGCGCGCCGCGGCCCGGGCCGCCCGCTGCCGGTCGGCGAACGTGCTCAGCTCCCGGACGCCCCCGGCGAGCTGGAACGGGTCGCGCTTCGGCTTCGCCCGCTGCACCGGCTTGCCGAGCAGCGCGTCCAGCTCGTCCAGCAGGGCGATGTCGGCGATGGTCAGCCCGGCCCGGTCCAGCGTCCGGTACGCCTCGGTGAGCAGCCGGATCTCGGCGCCGGACAGGACACCGCCCGCGTACCGGCGCAGCCGCTCCGGGCGGGCCAGCCAGCCGAGCACGTGCCGGGGGTGCAACCGGGGCCACCAGGCCTTCAGGAACTCGCGGAACTCCGGCCGGTCGATGATCTCGTCCTCGAACGCGGGCTGCTCCGGCAGCCGGCCGATCCGCAGCCGGCGGGCCTGCGCGTACAGGGCGGCGAGGACGCCGTCGAACCCGGCCCGGCGCACCTCGTTGCGGCGCGCGCCACGGGGCAGCACCTTGTTCCGGATCGCGTCCAGCTGGTCCCTGGTCAGGCGGAGCAGCTCGCCCTGGTAGAGCAGGCGCAGCTCGGTGGGGGAGTCCGGCACCGCGTCCCGGACCGCGCGTTCCAGCACCCGGCGCATCCGCAGCGACCCCTTCACCGCGGCCACCTCGGGCGGATCGGTACGGGTCGCCGACATGCCGGGGAAGAGCGAGCCGAGCGAGTGCAGGGTGGCGGTCTCCTCGCCGAGCGAGGGCAGCACCGAGGCGATGTACTCGACGAACACGCTGGACGGGCCGACCACCAGGATCCCGCCGCCGGCGTACCGGGCCCGGTCGGAGTAGAGCAGGTACGCCGCACGGTGCAGCGCCACCGCCGTCTTCCCGGTGCCCGGGCCGCCGGAGACGAGCGTGACGCCCGAGCCGGGGGAGCGGATCGCCTCGTCCTGCTCGCGCTGGATGGTGGCGACGATGTCCCGCATGCCCCGTCCGGTGGCCCGGGACAGGGTGGCCAGCAGCGCGCCGTCGCCGACCACCGCCAGGTCCGGCGGCGCCGACTCCGGGTCCAGCAGGTCGTCCTCGATCCGGGTGACCTGCTCCGCCGACGACTGGATGGTGCGCCGGCGGACCACGCCCATCGGCTCGGCCGGGGTGGCCTGGTAGAAGGCGGCGGCGGCCGGCGCCCGCCAGTCCACCACCAGCGTCTCGGCGTTCTTCCCGCGGATGCCCAGCCGTCCCACGTGCAGCACCTGCCCGGTACGCAGGTCCAGCCGGCCGAAGACCAGCCCCTCGTGCTCGGCGTCCAGCACGTACCGGCGCTGGGCGGCGTGGAAGACCATCGCGTCCCGCTCCACCAGCGCGCCGAAGTTGCCGACCCGGGCCAGCCGGTAGCCCTCCCGCTCGGCGTCGGCGGCCGACCGGCGCAGCTCCGCCAGCCGGGCGTACACCCGGTCGAGATGCCGCTGCTCCACGGCGATCTCCCGTTCCAGGGTCGTCTGGTCGCTCACGGCGGGGGCTCCTGTGGTCACGCGGCGGGTACGGCGGGCTGAATGAGGGTACGGGCCGCCCTCCCGGCCGTTGTCGCGGCCATGCCGGTGCCCGGCACCCGCGCGTGCCGGTTGCCCGTTATCTGGGCGTTCCCACCACGGGTCAGGCCGCTTCCCGGGCGCGGCCGGCACCGCCGGGCGCGACCGGCTCAGCGACCGGCTCAGCGACCGGCTCAGCGACCGGCTCAGCGACCGGCTCAGCGACCGGCTCAGCGACCGGCTCGGCGGCCGGCTCGGCCGGCCGGGCCAGGGCCCGGTCGAGCACCGCCGCGAGGGCGGCGTTCACCTCGTCGGGCCGTTCCATCATCAGCATGTGGCCGGCGCCCGGGCACACCGTCAGCTCGGTGCTGGGCAGCGCGGCGGCGATCGACTCGGCACAGGGCGGCGGGGTGAGCCGGTCCCGGTCCCCGACCAGCGCGGCGGCCGGCACCCGGCCGAGCGCGGCCAGGGTGTCCAGCCGGTGCTGGGCACCGATCGAGGCGCGGAAGCCGCCGATCGAGCGGAGCGAGGCGTGCGCCACCGCCGAGGTGACCAGCCGGATGTCGGCCGGGTCGCAGCGGTCGCCGAACAGCATCCAGCGGATGCTCGGGCGCAGTGCGCGGAGGAGGGCGTGCGGCGGACGCCAGGCGCCGCAGCGGGCGAGCATCCCGGCGCCGGTGGTCTCGGCGAGCCGGATCAACCGGGCGATGCGGGGCGAGAGCCCGTAGCCGGTGTGGGTGTGCCCCTCGGCGGTGGTCGACACGAAGACCAGCCCGGCGGTCCGGGCGGCGAAGTGCGCGGGATGGCGGTGGGCGTACTCCATCACCGTCATCCCGCCCAGCGAGTGCCCGACCAGGACGACCTTCCCGTGCGGGACGACCTCGTCCAGCACCGCGGCCAGGTCGTCGCCGAGCTGGGCCAGGGTGGCCGTACGCAGCGCCATGCAGCTCGACCGGCCGTGCCCGCGGGCGTCGTAGGTGACCACCCGCACCCGGTCGCCGTACCGCGCCCGCAGCGCGGCCAACTGCCGGTGCCAGCTGCGCCCGTCCAGCGTCCAGCCGTGCAGCAGGACCGCGGTGACCTCGGCGTCGACCGGCCCGGTCGCCGCCACGTGCAGCCGTACGCCGTCGGACAGCCGTACCTCCAGGTGCTCCGGCATGTCCACCTCCCCCGGGCCGACCGATGTTCACACACCGGCGTAACCCGGCGGTAACAACCGGCTACCCGCCATGACAGCACGCCAACCGCGTCGCGGAGAAGATTCCCGACCTCCCCCCGCACGGTCGGATCAGCGACCAGGCTGGAGGGCATGCCGCCGCCCAGCCCGACACCGGCCGCCGGAGCTGCCCGGACGCCGCGTACCGCCCTGGCCGAGCTGCTGGCCGGCAACCGTCGGTTCGTCAGCGGCCAGCCGGTGCACGGCCACGACGTCACTGCGGCCGCGGCCGTCGCCTCCGGCGACCAGCAGCCGTACGCGGTGGTGCTGGGCTGCATCGACTCGCGGGTGCCGCTGGAGGCGATCTTCGACCAGACGTTCGGCTCGATCTGCGTGATCCGCACCGGGGCGCACGTGCTGGACCGCGCGGTGCTCGGCTCCATCGAGTACGTGGTGGGGCAGCTCGGCGTGCCGCTGGTGATGGTGCTCGGACACGAGCGGTGCGGGGCGGTCGGCTCGGCGGTGGAGGCGCTGCGCACCGGCGACCGGCCGGGCGGCTCGCTGGCGTACGTGGTGGACCAGATCGCCCCGGCGGTCCGGGAGGTCGGCGCGGACGACCCGTCCGCCCACCCGCGGGCCGTCCGCCGGCACGTCCGGCGCACGGTGGCCGCGCTGCGCGCCGACGACCTGCTGGCCGGCCCGGTCGCGGCCGGGCGGGTCGCGGTGGTCGGCGCCCTCTACGACCTGGCCACCGGCGACGTCGCACTGCTGGCGGAGTAACGGCCTCGTCCGTCGACGCCTCGGGCCGAGGTCGCATCAGCCGTCAGGGTCCGGAAACGACGAACCGCCCGCCGGGTGACCCGGCGGGCGGTTCGTGGTGTCGCGGTGCGGGACTCAGCCCTCGAAGACACCGGCCTCGACGAGACGCTTCTCGGTCTTGTCCCAGCCGTGGTCCGGGTAGTCGGCCGCGAGGTTGTTGATCTCGGCGCGGACCTTGGCGGCGTGGCCGGCGGCGGCCAGCGTCCGGATCTCCTCGATGAAGGCCTCGGAGTCGGTGCGCAGGCGCTCGGTCTTGCCGTTGGTCAGGTTGCGCACGTAGGCGTGCTTGCCGCCGTTGAGCGGGATGAGGTACTTGAACTCGCCCAGCACGCTGAGGGCGCCACCCTGGCCAGCCTGGCCGGCCCGGACTGAGGCGCGCGCGGTCTTAGAGGTGTTGCTCGCCACGGAGGTACTCCTTGGAGACGTACGGGAGGGACTGAAACGTCCGGGGGCTGTTGCGGGTGACGCCCGGGTGAGCGTCGGCCCGCGAAGATGTGCGGCGGCACAGAACCGCCCAGAGAACTGTACACGACCTCGATGCCTGGCTGGTCATCGTGCCGTCAGGAGGGTCAACGGGGTCAGCCGCCCGGGTATTTCCGCCAATCCGGCGCGGCGAATTTTCCGATTCGCTGGCGCACCATCCGTCACACCGGTCATCATGTGTTACGGACACCACTCGGGTGGACGAGGTCGTAGGGGAAGACGCACCTCGCTCTCCGGGAGGTCACCGTGCCAACGCGTGGCGTCGTATACGTCCACTCGACCCCGCTCGCCGTGTGCTCGCACGTCGAGTGGGCGATCGCGCGCGTCCTCGCCGCGCCGGTCAACCTGCAGTGGACGGCCCAGCCCGTCGATCCCGGCGCCCGGCGCGCCGAGTGCGGGTGGACCGGTAGCCCGGGGACGGGCGCCGAGCTGGCTGCTGCCCTCCGGCAGTGGCCCATGATCCGTTTCGAGGTGACCGAGGAACCGAGCCCGGGCGTCGACGGCGAGCGCTTTATGTACGTCCCGGGGCGGGGATTGTTCCGGGCCACCGTCGGCGCGGCCGGTGACATCCAGCTCGGCGAGGACCGGCTGCGCAGCATCATGGCGTCCGTCCGGGCCCCGGAGGCGCTCGCGCACGCCCTCGACAAGGCGCTCGGCACCGCCTGGGACGCCGAACTGGAGCCGTACCGGTACGCCGGCGACGGCGCCCCGGTGACCCTGCTCACCCGGGTCGGCTGACAAAGGTCAAGTTGCCCCGGTACGCGGGGAACTGGTGGGATGGGTGGATGTCGACCACCCCTCGACGTGCCCTCGTCGCGCTCGCCGCACTGACCGCGCTGCTCGTCTCCGGCTGCGCGAACCAGCCGAGGGGCCCGCGGACCGCCGCGGCGGAGAGCCCGCCCCCGTCGGCCGCGGCGCCGACCCCGTCCGCCGACGACCCGGCGGCCCGGGCGGCGGCGCTGGTCCGCACGTTGGCCGACGAGGATCTGGTCGGCCAGGTGCTGATGCCGTACGCGTACGGCAGCTCCGCCACCAAGGTCTCTCCGGGGTCGGCCGCCGGCAACCAGGCCCTGGCCGGGGTCGACACCCCGGCCGCGATGGTGGCGAAGTACCGGCTGGGCGGGGTGATCCTGGTCGGCTTCAGCGCCGACGACCCCACCTCCGGCAACCAGGCCACCACCAACGTCGACAACCCGAAGCAGGTCCGGGAGCTGACCACCGGGCTGCGGGCGGCCGCCGGGAAGCTCCCCGCCGGCCCGGCCCCCTTCCTGATCGGCACCGACCAGGAGTACGGCGTGGTCACCCGGATCACCGACGGGGTGACCCTGCTGCCCAGCCCGATGGCGGCCGGCGCGGCCGGGAAGCCGGCGCTGACCGAGGCCGCCTGGCGGGCCGCCGGCGCCGAGTTGGCCGCCATGGGGATAAACATGGACTTCGCCCCGGTCGCCGACGTGCTGGCCACCCGGAGCACCGTGATCGGCTCCCGCTCCTTCGGCGCGGACCCGCAGAACGCCGCCGACCAGGTGGCCGGCGCGGTCCGGGGGCTGCAGGCCGCCGGCGTGGCCGCCACCGTGAAGCACTTCCCGGGCCACGGCCTGAGCGCCGACGACTCGCACCAGGATCTCCCGGTCATCACCCAGTCCCGCGCCGAGCTGGACCGCACCGCGTTCCCGCCGTTCCGCGCCGGGATCGACGCCGGCGCGCTGGCGGTGATGTCCGCTCACCTCGACGTGCAGGCGGTCGACCCGGGCACCCCCGCCACGTTCTCCCGCAAGCTCCTCACCGACGTGCTCCGCGGCCAGTTCCACTTCCCGGGCGTGGTGGTCACGGACGGGATGAACATGGCGCCGGCCAAGCGGTGGTCGCCGGGGGAGGCCGCGGTCCGGGCGCTCAACGCCGGCAACGACCTCATCCTGATGACCCCGAACGTCGGCCAGGCGTACGACGGGCTGCTGGCCGCGCTGCGCGACGGCTCGCTGCCCCGGGCCCGCCTGGTCGAGGCGGTCACCCGGGTGCTGACCATGAAGTTCAAACTGGCCGACCGGCCGGCCCCGGACCTGTCGACGCTGGCCGGCGCCGAGCACCGCAAGGCCGCCACCGACCTGGCCGCCGCGGCGGTCACCCTGCTGCGCGGCCGGTGCGGCGCCCCGGTGGTCGGCCCGGTCACCGTCACCTCCTCCGCCGGACGGGACCGCAGCCGCGCCGCGCTGACCCAGGCGCTCACCGCCGCCGGGGTCCGGGTGCTGCCGCGCGGCGGCACCGTGGTGCACCTCGTCGGGTACGGCGACAGCGCCGACGACCTGCGCGCGGACGCGGCGGTGACGGTGGCGATGGACACCCCGTACGTGCTGGCCGACGCGAAGTCGCCGACGCTGCTGGCGACCTACTCGTCCAGCCGGGCGTCGCTGACCGCCCTGGCCGGGGTGCTCGCCGGCAAGGCCCGCCCCACCGGCCGGTCCCCGGTGCCGGTGACCGGGCTGCCCGCCACCGCCTGCGGCACCTGACCTGCGTCGACGGCCCTGAACCGGCCGTTCGCGACCAGTCCGACTGGTAGCGTCGGGCCGTCCGCCGCGCAGGAACGGAGGGGCCGTGACCGCACCTGAGCCGGCGCTCTCCGTGGTGGTGCCGATGTTCAACGAGGCGGCCGTCCTGCCGCTGCTCGCCGCGCGGCTGCGCGGCGTGCTGGACGGGCTCGGCGAGGCGTACGAGGTGGTGGCGGTCGACGACGGCAGCACCGACGGCACCGCGGCGGGGTTGGCGGTGCTGCGGGCCGGCTGGCCCGAACTGCGGGTGCTGCGGCTGCGCCGCAACAGCGGTCACCAGGCGGCCCTGGTCGCGGGGCTGCTCCGCGCCCGGGGCGGCTTCGTGGTCAGCATCGACGCAGATCTCCAGGACCCGCCCGAGGTGATCGTCGAGATGCTCCGCCGGGCCCGCGCCGACCGCCTGGACGTGGTCTACGGCGTCCGGGCCGACCGGAGCCGGGACTCCCGGTTCAAGCGGTGGACCGCGGCCGGCTACTACCGCCTGGTCCGGCACCTGGTCGGCGCGCAGGTGCCCGCCCAGGCCGGGGACTTCCGGCTGCTCAGCCGGGCGGTGGTCGAGGCGCTGCGGGCGCTGCCGGAGCGCAGCCCGGTGCTCCGGCTGGTGGTGCCGTGGCTCGGCTTCGCCAGCGGCGAGGTCGCCTACGAGCGGCGGGAACGCGCCGCCGGGCGGACCAAGTACCCGCTGTCCCGGATGGCCGGGCTGGCCGTGGAGAGCGTCACCAGCTTCTCCGCCGCCCCGCTGCGGGTGGCCACCTGGCTGGGGCTGGTCGGGGTCGCGCTCTGCGGCGTGCTGGTGGTGGTCGCGGTGCTGGCCTGGTTCGCCGGCGCGACGGTCACCGGCTGGCCCTCGCTCTACGTGGCGATCCTCTTCCTCGGCGCGGTGCAGCTGCTCTGCCTCGGGCTGCTCGGCGAGTACGTGGCCCGGATCTACACGGCGGTGCAGGGCCGGCCGCCGTACGCGGTGGCCAGCGACAGCGCCGGCGGTGAGCCGGCCCGCCCGGACGCCGCCGAGCTGGCTGACAGCCTGCGGTGACCGCCCTCGCCAGCGGCGGCCTCGCCCCGTCGGCCGTGGCGCCGCGCCGCCGCCCGGCCGCCCTGCGCCACGCCCCGGCCGTGGCCGGGTACGCGTTCGTCGCCGCCGTGCTGCTGGTGGCCGGTACCCCGGTCGCGGCGGTCGCCCGCTGGACCGGGTACGCGCTGCTGGCCGTGCTGCTCCCCGGCACGCTGGTGTTCCGCGCGCTGCGCCGCCGGCCGCACACCCTGATCGAGGACCTGGCCCTGGGCGCGGCCGTCGGGCTGGTGCTGGAGCTGGCCGCCTGGGCGGCGTGCACCGCCCTGGGTGTGCCCGGCTGGCTGCGGCTGTGGCCGCTCGCCGTGCTGCTGCCGTTCGCCGCCGTACCCCGGCTGCGGCGGCACTGGCGGGTGCGCTACGCCACCGTCGCGCCGGCCGGCTGGGCGTGGTCGCTGGCCGGGGTGGTCGCCGGCTTCACCCTCTACCTGTACTTCTCGTTCCTCGCCGTCAACCCGGTGCTGCCCCGCGACGAGGGCCAGGCCCAGTATCTCGACCTGGCATTCCAGCTCTCCCTCGCCGGGGCGGCCACCCACCAGGTCCCGCCGGACCTGCCGCAGGCCGCCGGGGAACCGCTGCACTACCACTGGTTCGGCTTCGCCCACCTGGCGGCCACCAGCCTGGTCAGCGGCGTCGACCTGCCGACGGTCTTCTTCCGGCTCGGCGTACCCGCGCTCTGCGCGCTCGCCGCCGTGCTGGTCGCCGTGGTCGGCTGGCGGCTCACCGGCCGCCCGTACGCCGGGGTGGTGGCCGCCGCGCTGATGTTCACCGTCGGGGAGTTCGGCTTCGAGAACGGCTGGCGGCAGCTCTTCGGCACCCAGGCCACCTTCGTCGTCTGGGGCAGCCCGTCGATGACGTACAGCTGGGTGCTGCTGCTGCCGCTGATCGCCGCGCTCGGCGAACTGGTCGGCCGGGCCCGCGGGGTGCGCGTACCGGCGCTGGGCCGGGGCACCTGGGCGCTGGTCGTGCTCTTCCTGGCCGCGTCGACCGGCGCGAAGGCCAGCTCGCTGCCCGTGGTGCTGGCCGCACTCACGGGGACCGCCGGGCTGGCGCTGCTGGTCCGCCGCCGGTTGCCCCGGGCCGTGCTGGTCGCCGCCGGGCTGACCCTGGCCGCGCAGCTCTTCGCCACCGCCGTGCTGTTCGCCTTCGAGAGCCACGGGGTGACCCTCGACCCGCTCTCCGGGCTGCGCCCGTACGTGCCGACCGGACGTCCGGCGGCGGTCACCGTGCTGCTGTGGGCGGCGGTGGCGGTGGCGTTCCTGCTCAACCTCCAGCTCCGGCTGGCCGGCCTGCTGCCCCTGCTGCGGCACCGCCGGTGGCGGCTGGAGCCGGTGCAGGTGTTCCTGCTCGGCGGCGCGCTCGCCGGGCCGGCGATCTACCTGGCCGTCGGCCACCCGGGCAGCAGCAACCAGTACTTCACCCGCACCGGGTTCGCCTTCGGGGTGCTGCTGTCCGCGTGGGGCTGGATCGAGGTGGCCGACCGGGCCGCCCTCGCCGCCCGGGGCCGGCGGCTGCTCGGCGCCGGGGCGGCCGGGTTCGCGGTGCTGCTCACCGTGGTCCAGCTCGGCTCGGCGATCAGCACGCCCGCCAGCCCGGCGTACGCCCCGGTGCTGCCGCTGCTCTGGTGGGCTGGCGCGCTGGCCGTGCTGGCGCTGGTGGTGGCCCTGTACTGGCCGGCGCTGTGCGGGCTGTGGCCGGGGCTGGCCGGCCGCGGCGGGCTGCTGCTGCTCACCGCCGTGCTGGTCGCCGGGGCGCCGGGCCTGGTGCTGGACGCCGCGGCGACCCGGACGTACCCGAACGGCGGGGCGTACCCGGTGGTGGCGATGCCCGCCTCGCGGGTCGAGGCGGCCCGCTGGGTCCACGCGCACAGCGACCCGGCCGACGTGCTCGCCACCAACGTGCACTGCCGGGCCGTGGTGGACGGCTGGTGCGACGCCCGCTCGTTCTGGCTCAGCGGCTACGCGGAGCGCTCGGTGCTGGTGGAGGGGTGGGCGTTCGCGCCCCGGATGGTCGGCCGGCCGCAGGGCCCGTACGCGCCGTTCTGGGACGCGGCCCGGCAGCGTGCCAACGACGTGGCCTTCACCGCACCCACCGCCGCCGGCCTGGCCGCCCTGCGTGACCGGTACGGCGTCCGCTGGCTGGTGGTCGACCGGGAGGTCGCCCCGGAGGCACCCGACCTGCGGCGCCTCGCCGACCTGCGGTTCGCGAACTCCCGGATGGCGGTCTACCGCCTGCGGTGAACGGACGGGCCCCTTGTCGAACAAGGGGCCCGCCCGGTCGGTTCAGCCCAGCGGGACCGCCTGGGCGAGCGCCGCGCCGTCCGCCTCGAACGCGGCCAGCAGCGAGGTCGGCGTACCGGCGGTCACCGGTACCACCACGGTCACCGGCGAGCCGGCGGTCAGGGCCACGGTGCGGTCGCCGGTGGACCGGTCACCGTCCCAGCCGTACAGGTACGCGGTGCCGGCCCGGTCGGCCCGCAGGGTGACCGAGACACCGTCGGAGACCGCGCGGGCGTCGGTGAGCCGCAGGGCGCCCACCGGCAGCCGCGGCACGGCCGCCGGCGCGATCCCGTCCGTCGCCGCCTGCGCGATGGTCTGCGGGCTGTGTACGCTGCGCGCGGCGGTGTCCGGGAACACCGGGGCGCTGGGCTGGCGGGCCGGCGGGGCGTACCCGGGCAGGGTGACCAGACCGTACCGGTACGGGTCGGCCCGTACGCCGGTGAAGGTGGACCAGCCCAGCCGCGACTGGGAGGTCAGGTCCTGGGTGTCCGAGTCGTAGACCAGCACGTTGAAGCCCATCCGGGCCGGGTCGACGGCGTCCGGCAGCACGGCGAACGGAATGCTCGCCTCGATGGTGTAGCCGGTGTACGGCGCGCTGACCTTGCTGACCACGGTCATCCCCGGCGCGGTCGTCGCGCCCGGCCCCTGCCGGTTGTCGGCGTCCCGCTGCCAGCACGGTGGGTCGCCGTTGGCCGGGTCGTCGGTGACCGGGAAGATGCCGGCCTTGAAAGCGGTGGAGGTGTCCGCCGAGTTCCCCTTCGGGTCGATGATGATCTCCACGCTGTCGGTGCGGCGCTGCCGCTTGCAGTCCTGCGGCACCACCTTGCGGCCCAGCACGTCGTCGGTGACCTGCACGAAGACCTTCAGGGCGTCCTCGGTCCAGGCGATCCGGCCGGTCGCCGAGGCGTCCCGCGCCGTGGTGGGCTCGCCCTCCCAGATCCGGGAGAGGTCCAGCTCCGGGCCGGGGTACTCGCCGGGGGCGGCCACCCCGTCCACCGCGTGCCCGGCCCCGGCGTGCGGCGCCTCGCTGGTCGGGACGATCTCCAGGGCGCCGGTCTCGACCGTGCTGCCGGCGGCGCTGGTGGTGGTGATGGTGATCCCGTAGTCACCGTCGGTGCCGCCCTCGTTGGCCGTGGGCAGGGTGGCGTCGGTGTTGGTGACGGTGAAGGTCACCGCGCCGGTCGCGCCGGGGGCCAGTTCGGGGTAGCTCCTGGTGGCCGCGTCGGCGCTGAAGCCCGCCGGCAGGCCGAGCGTGACCTGGCCGCGCTGGGCGACCTGGCCGTGGTTGCGCAGATCCACCCGGACCGACCGGCTCTGCCCCGAGCCGATGGTGAGCACCGGCTTGATCAGCGTGTCCAGCTGCGGGTAGCCGCTGTCGCCGGCCCAGTCCCGGAAGATCCCCACCTCGGGCAGCGGCTCCAGGGTGCCGCGCACGTCGGCGACCACCCGCACCGCCCGGTCGGTACGCCCGACGCCCTGCCCGGTGGTCAGGGTCGCGCCGAGCAGCCGCTGCTGGTTGGTGTCGGCGGCGGCCGGCACGGTGACGGTGAAGGTGGCGGTCTGCTCCTGGCCCGCCGGCACCGCGCCGCGCAGCGTGCCGGACCCGGTCGCGGTCCAGCCCTCGGGCAGCCGGAGGGCGACCCGGGGCTGGGTCAGCGCCCGGTCGCGGGGGGCCCGGACGTGCGCGGTCACCTCGACGGTCTCGCCCGGGGCGAGGTCGAACCGGTCCGTGGTCAGGTAGAGCTCGGTGCCCTGGGGCAGCCCGCCGGGCGCGGCCGGCAGCACCGAGCCGCGCAGGATCGCCTCCGCGGAGGTGTCCGCCGGGTCGTACGGGACCCGGCTGTCGACCAGGGTGTAGAAGTCGCAGCGGATCTTGGCCGGATCGGTCGGGGCGGCGGCGGTACCGGCCCAGCCCTGGGTGACGTAGTCGCGGCGGGCGTCCACCTCGATCTCGGCCCAGGTCTTCCCGGTGCGGCTCGGGGTGCCCTCCCAGACGCCGAAGACCTGGTCGGTCGGCACCGTCGGGACGAAGCTCGACGCGCACGCCGGACCGGCGGACGAGCTGCCGGTGCCGCCGGTACGCAGGAACTTCGCCGCCCGGAACGGCTTAAGGCCCTCCTTGGTGAGCTGCTCGGGGAAGGCGTTCGGGTCGGCGGCGGCGTGGAACGCCTCCGCGGCGAACCGGGCGGCCTGCTGGTGGTTGCCGTGGTTGCCCGGGGTGGGTGACGGGTTCATCGTCAGCACGATCTCGGGCCGGGTCTGCCGGATCACCCGCACGATCTGCGCGAGGGTGTCGTCGTGTCCCCAGATCCGCTCGGAGAGCGGAGCCGAGGCGGTGTACCAGAAGTCGACGCGGTCCAGGTTGTACAGGTTCTCCACCCCGGCGCGGCCGATCGCGGTGCGCTCCTCGCCCTCGCGGATGATGCCGAGCGGCGGGCCCTCCTCGAGGCCGACCGCGTTGCCGCCGCCCTCGCCCCGGGTGATGGTCACGACGCCGGCCTTCGCGCCGTACCGCTCCTTCCACTGGCCCAGGGTCGCGAGGCTGCCCGCCTCGTCGTCGGGGTGGGCGCTGACGAAGAGCACGTCGAGGTCGACGGCGGGTGGGGCGGGCGCGGGCGCGGCGAGGGCCACGCCCGGGACCCCGGAGAGGGCCAGGGCGAGCGCCGTGGGTAGCAGGAACGTCTTGCGTCGCATGCGGATCCTTCCGACTGGGCCGAGGTCCGGGCAGCCGCCAGCGACGTCGGACGCGGGCCGGCGTCGACGTGGTGGTCGCTTTCGGACGGTGGGCGGTGGGCGGCGGGACGGTGGGTGCCGACGGGCACCCCGGGCCGCCGGGTACGCAGCGGTACGGGACTCCGTACACACTGGAAGGCCTTCGCTCGGTGACGCTAGGGACCGGCGCGGCGGCTCGTCAATGCTGTGCAAGATCTTTCTTAATTTGCGGAAGAAAGTAATTCGCCGCTATGGGCGCTCTGGATCTTGCTCCGCTCCGGGAAGTGTCGGCCTGTTCGTCGACATTTCCGCTGCTCATCACGGTCACGTCGGGCGGCCGAGACCCATTCGTTACTTGACTCAATAATTCGTTCGCCGTAGGAAGGAAGTGTGACTGACGTGGTGACGCCACCGACGAGCCCGGTGAGCCGGGAGCGGTCGAAGGAGATCAAGCGGCTCTCCGTGATCTCCGCCGCCCGCCAGGTGCGGGTGCTCTCCCGCGCCGAGCTGACCGAGCTCACCGGGCTGAGCCCGGCCACGCTCACCCCGCTGGTCCGCGACCTGATCGCCGAGGGCTATCTGATCGAGCGCGGACCCGGCGCGTCCCGGGCCGGCCGGCCGCGGGCCATGCTGGAGTTCAACCCCCGCGCCGAGCTGGTCGCCGCCGTCTCGCTGGAGCCGTCCCGGATCAGCTGCGAGATCGCCGACAGCGACGGCGGCGTGGTGGCGCACCGGACCGTGCGGCTCATCGGCGACATCGTCGACCTGATCTGCACGGCGGTGCCCGACCTGGCCGGCGACGGCCTGCCCGCGCTGCGCGGGGTGGCCATCGCCGCCCCCGGCGTCTCCTCCGGCGGTGCGGTCCGGCTCGCCCCCTCGGTCGGCCTGGTGGAGGGGCGGCCGATAGGGGAGTCGGTGCGGCAGCGGCTCGGGGTGCCGGTGGTGGTCGACAACGACGTGAACCTGATGGCCGCCGGCGAGCACGCGGCCGGCGCCGGCACGGACGTGGCCGACCTGCTCCTGCTGCACGTCGCCGACGGCATCGGGGCCGGCCTGGTGCTGGACGGCCAGGTCCGCCGGGGCTCCGGCGGGGCGGCCGGCGAGGTGGGCTTCCTGCCCCTCGACCCGGCCGACCGTGGGCACGACGGGATCGGCCCGTTCGAGGCCCGCTGGTCGGAGAGCGCCATCGCCGAGAAGGTGGTGTCCCTGGCCCCGGGCCGCCGGCCCGAGTCGCCGGTACGGGCCCTGGTGGACCTGGCCGCCGCCGACGACCTGGCCGCCGCGTACCTGGACGAGGTGCTGGCCGCCTGGTCCCGCCTCATCGTCTCCTGCGCCTGCGTCGTCGACCCCGGCCGGGTCCTGCTCAGCGGGGCCGCCGCCGAGCTGGACGACGCCGCGGTCGACCGACTCCAGGCCCTGGTGTCGGCCGCCGCACCCAGCCCGACCGAGGTCCGCCGGGCGGTCCTCGGCGACCGGGCCGTGCTGCACGGCGCGGTCAGCTACGCCCTCTCCGCCGCCGCCGCGGGCCTGTCCACCCTGCTACCCGCCCCCTAGACCTTTCCCTTCAGAACAACGCAGTTCCCCCACATCCCTCGGAGGTACCCCATGAGACGCCGACTTCTTCTCGCCGGAGCGCTCGCCGCCGTCCTCGCCGCCGGCACCGCCTGCGGTGGCGGCTCGACCGACAAGGCCGCCGGCGAAACCGAGAAGCTGACGATCTACACGGCCCGCGACAAGAAGGTCGCCACCTTCGTCGTCGACAAGTTCACCGCCAAGTACCCCGAGTACAAGGGCAAGGTCGAGGTCCTCAACCTCGGCGCGCAGGAGATCCTGGAGCGGGTCCGGGCCGAGAAGGCCAACCCGCAGGCCGACGTCTGGTGGGGCGGCACCCAGCAGGGGCTGGCCGCCGGGGCCACCGAGGGCCTGCTCAACCCCTGGCAGCCGTCGTTCGCGGGCAAGATGGACGCCAAGTACAAGGACCCCGAGGGCCGCTGGTTCGGCGAGATCCTGCTGCCCGAGGTCATCATGTACAACAACAAGGCCCTCACCCCGGAGCAGGCCCCGAAGGACTGGGACGACCTGCTGAAGCCGGAGTGGAAGGACAAGATCATCATCCGTGACGTGGCCGCCTCCGGCACGATGCGGTCGATCTACGCCTCGATGATCCAGCGGCAGTCGCCGGACGGCAGCAACCCGCAGCCGGGCTACGACTGGCTGAAGAAGCTCGACGCCAACACCGGCGCGTACGCGGCCAACCCGACCGACCTCTACCTGAAGATGTCCCGCCAGCAGGGCGTCCTCAGCGCCTGGAACCTGCAGGACATCCTGCTCCAGGCCAACCAGTCCAACATGCCCTTCGGGTACGTGATGCCGGCCTCCGGCGCCCCGGTCCTGGTCGACGGCCTGGCCGCGGTCAAGGGCGGCAACACCACCGGCGCGCAGAAGTTCATCGAGTTCCTCTTCGACGACTCGCTCCGCGCCGACCTGGCCAAGGACTACTTCCAGATCCCGGCCGTGGACATCGCCGAGAAGCCGGAGTGGCTGAACCAGCTCAACCTCAAGCCGCTGGACGTCGACTGGGACGTGATCGGCAAGAACGAGACCGAGTGGATCAACCACTGGAACAGCCAGATCAAGAACAAGGGCTGATCACCGGGGTGCCGGGTGCGACCTCGCGCCCGGCACCCCGCCCCCCGTCACGCACGCCGCCAGACCGGGTCTGGCCCCACCCCACCACCGGTCAGACCCAGTAACCGGACGCAAGGAGAGACATCATGATCGATGTCACGCTGGAGTCGGTGAGCAAGCGATTCGCGCGCGCCGGCGACACTGCGGCCGTCGACGACGTCGACATCAGGATCGCCGCGGGTGAGTTCTTCACCCTGCTGGGCCCGAGCGGCTGCGGCAAGACCACCACCTTGCGCATGGTGGCCGGTTTCTACTTCCCCACCTCGGGCCGGATCCGCTTCGGCGAGGAGGACGTCACCCACCGGCCGCCGAACAAGCGCGACACCGGCATGGTGTTCCAGAACTACGCGCTCTTCCCGCACATGACCGTGGCGCAGAACGTCGCGTACGGCCTGAAGATCCGCAAGGTCGGCCGGGCCGAGTCGAAGCGGCGGGTCGAGGAGGCGCTGGGCCAGGTCCACCTCGCCGGCTACGGCGACCGCCGGATCGACCAGCTCTCCGGCGGCCAGCAGCAGCGGGTCGCGCTGGCGCGCGCCCTGGTGATCCGCCCCCGCACCCTGCTGCTCGACGAGCCGCTGTCCAACCTCGACGCCAAGCTGCGCGAGGAGACCCGGGTGGAGATCCGCCGGATCCAGCGGGAGGCCGGCACCACCTCCATCTACGTGACCCACGACCAGGCCGAGGCGATGGCGATGTCCGACCGGATCGCCGTCATGGAGTCCGGCCGGGTCCAGCAGATCGGTGCGCCGCAGGAGATCTACCACCGGCCGGCGAACGCGTTCGTGGCCCGGTTCATCGGCCGCAGCAACGTGCTCAGCCTGCCGGTGGCCACCGCCGGACCGCAGACCGTCACCGTCGCGCTGCCCGGCGGCGACCAGGTGACCGTGGCCGCGCCGGCCGAGCACGGCCTGCGCGAGAACGCCACCGCGCTGGTCTCCGTCCGGCCCGAGCACATCCGGCTCGGCTCGGCCACCGAGGCCGGCGCGCTGTCCGGCCGGGTGACCGAGCTGGAGTTCACCGGCATGTCCACCAACCTCCTGGTCGACGTGGCCGGCGAGCCGGTGCAGGTCACCGCCATCGACGTACCCGCCGGCCTGGCGGTCGGCGACCAGGTCGGGCTGCGGCTGCCCCGGGAGCGGATGTGGGTGGTGCGTCCATGAGCACCATTCCCGCCACCCCCGGCGCGGCCACCGTCCCGCCCGTCACCAAGGAGCCGACGCCGCCGCGGGCCCGCCGGTCCCGGCGGTTCGTCGGTGGCGCCAATTCACCCTGGTTCCCGTACGTCCTGGTCTTCCCGCTGGCGCTGATCCTCTTCGGGTACGTGGTCCAGCCGATGTTCGCCACCTTCGCCGAGAGCGTCGGGGTGGACGGCCTGGCGAACTACACCATCTTCCTCACCGGCGACGGGGTGGCCCGCTCCTCGCTGGTCACCTCGCTGGTGATCTCGGCGGCCAGCGTGGTGCTCTGCGGCATCGTCGGCGTGGCGATGGCGTTCCTGCTCAAGCGCTTCTCGTTCCCGGGCCGCCGGCTGATCGAGGCGATCATCCTGGTGCCGGCCGCGCTGCCGCCACTGATCGGGGCGATCTCGTTCCAGCTGCTCTACAGCGAGACCGGCATCCTGCCGCGGGGCCTGCAGCACCTGTTCGGCACCGAGAGCCCGGTACTGCCGTTCACCGGCATCGCCGGCGTGCTGGTGGTGCACACGTTCACCATGTACCCGTTCTTCTACCTGGCCACCTCGGCCGCGCTGGTCGGGATGGACCCGTCGGTGGAGGAGGCCGCGTACAACCTGGGTGCCGGCCGGCTCCGGGTCTGGCGCACGGTGCTGCTGCCGATGCTCACCCCGGCGCTGGTCTCCGCCTCGCTGCTGGTCTTCATGACCTCGCTGGCGTCGTACACCGCTCCGCTGCTGTTCGGGGTGGACCAGACGATGACCATGCAGATCTACATCAACCGCACCAACGGCGACCTGCCGATGGCCTCCACGTACGCCTCGGTGCTCGGCGTCGTGTCGGTGCTGTTCCTGCTCGGCATGCGCTCGTACGAGGGGCGGCGCAGCTACCGCTCCCAGTCCAAGGGCGTCGCCGCGCACCGTCGCGAGCTCACCAACCCGTTCGGCCGGTGGCTGGCCCTGCTCGCCTCGCTGCTCGGCACCCTGGTGCTGCTCGCCCCGGTGGGCACGATCGCGCTGGTGGCGTTCTCGCAGGACGGCTCGTGGACGACCGAGGTGATCCCCTCGGGGTACACCATGCAGAACTTCGTCACGATCTTCACGGACGCCGGGGCGTACCGGCCGATCGTCAACTCGCTGCAGATGAGCCTGATCGCCACGGTCGCCTGCGTGGTGGTCGGCGTGCTCATCGCGTACGCGGTGCGCCGGCTGGACTTCCGCGGCCGCGGCCTGCTCGACGTGGCGGTCATGCTGGCCTGGGCGCTGCCCGGCACGGTGGTGGCGATCAACCTGATCTCGGCGTTCAGCACCGGCAACGCGTTCAGCTTCGGCCAGGTCCTCATCGGAACCTTCTGGATCATGCCGCTGGCGTACTTCGTGCGGTTCCTGCCGCTGGTGTTCCGCTCCAGCTCGGCGACGCTGGCCCAGCTCGACCCGTCGCTGGAGGAGGCCGCCCGCAACCTCGGCGCGTCCTGGTGGCGGGCGTTCGGCACGGTCACCCTGCGGCTGATGCTGCCGGGCGTGCTGGCCGGCGCGCTGCTCGCCTTCGTGCACGGGGTTGGCGAGTTCGTCGCCTCGGTGCTCATCTACACCTCGGAGACCGCGCCGATCTCCGTCGAGATCAACAACCGGATGTACTCGTTCGAGGTGGGCACCGCCGCCGCGTACGGCATGCTCCAGGTCGTGCTGATCTTCGTGGTGATGGTGGTCTCCGGCCGGCTGGAGAGCGGCCCGAAGGCCAGCCGGGAGGCGGCGCAGTGGACGGCGTGACGGACCGCTGGCTGGCGGGCGGCGGACTGCTTCCCGCCGCCCGGGTCCCCGGCGGGGAACTCGCCGCGGTCGCCGCGGCGGCGGACTTCGCGGTGCTCCCGGTCGGCGCGGTCGAGTGGCACGGTCCGCACCTGCCGCTCGGCACCGACCTGATCCTCGCCGAGGGCTTCGCCGGCGAGTCCGCCCGCGACGAGCCGGGGCCACGCGGCGTGCTCTTCCCCGCCGTCGCGTACGCCGCCTGCCCGGGGCAGACCCGGCCCTGGCCGGGGACGGTGGCGATCCGGCCGGAGATCGCGGTCGGCTACCTCGCCGACGTGATCGAGGGCATCGTCGCCGCCGGCTTCCCCCGGCTGCTGGTGGTCAACGGCCACGACGCGAACATGTCCACGGTCCGGGCCGCCATGGAATGGGTCTCCGGCCGGCGCACCGCCAGCCTGCTGCTGGTCAACTGGTTCCAGCTGGTCAACCCGGCGGAGACTGCGGAGATCTACGGTGCGCCGCCGGCCCGCGGGCACGGCGGGGCGTACGAGACCTCCGGGGTGCTCGGCTTCGACCCCGGCGCGGTACGCCTCGACGCCGCCACCGACCTGCCGCCACGGCCGAAACTGCCGGTGCCCCACCCGTACGTGCTCGTGGAGTCGCGCCCCGAGCCCTGGCAGGGCTGGTCCGGGCATGTCTCACTGGCCAGCGAGGAGGCCGGCCGGCGGGTCCGCGCGCTGGCCGGGGAGCGGCTGCGGGAGGTCGTCGCCGCCTGGGTGGCCGCCCCACCGCCGGCGCCGCCCACCGCCGACCCACTGCCCGAAGGAGCGTTATGACCCTCGACCGGGGACTGGACGTCGTCGACTTCCACCTGCACTTCCGGATCGGCGCGGACGAGACGATCCACGCCTGCGAGCAGGCGGCCGGCATGCACCCCGGCGGGGAGCACGAGCGGACGGTCCGGGCCGCCGGCTCCGCGCCGTACGCCCGGCAGTGGCGGCAGGCGTGGGGCTTCCCCGACCCGGAGCCGCCCGCCGAGCGCTGGCAGGACGAGGCCGACCGCTGGGCCGACGAACTGCGCGCGGTCAACATCCGCAAGGCTGTCTTCGTGACCGGCGGCGGCAACGACACCCTCGCCGACGTCGTCGACCGCCACCCGGACCTGCTGCTCGGCTTCGCCCACCACGACCCGTACGGCCCGGACGCCGCGCGGGAACTGGAACGCGCGGTGAGCGAGCGCGGCCTGCGCGGGCTGAAGCTGTTCGCCCCGCTGCTGCGCGGCCCGCTCGACCACGAGGACCTGGACCCGCTCTGGGGTACCGCCCAGCGACTCGGCGTGCCCGTCCTGATCCACATCGGGCACTACGGCAGCGCCGGCGGCCTCAGCTTCGGCCGGTACGGCGGCCCGGACGAGCTGGCCCGGATGGCCCGGCGCTTCCCGGAACTGGCCGTGGTGGTGCCGCACTTCGGGGTCCAGCACGTGCAGGAGCTCTTCTTCGCCGCCTGGGGTTGCCCCAACATCCACGTCGACACGTCCGGCTCCAATCAGTGGGTGCGGTGGATGCCGTACAAGCTGACCCTGGAGGACCTGTTCCGCCGCTGCTACGAGACGATCGGCCCGCACCGGATCGTCTTCGGCAGCGACTCGTCCTGGTTCCCGCGCGGCTACGTCACCCGCTACCTCGACGACCAGCTCCGGGTCTGCCGGGAGCTGGGCCTGCCCGACGACCACCTACGCGCGATCTTCGCCGGCAACGCCGAACGGCTGCTCGGCCTGACCGACTGACCGGCCGAACCCGCACCGGGGCGGCCCACCGCCCGCCCGCGGACTGGAAGGAACCGTCATGAGCACATCCCCGCTGACCACCTACCAGCGGCACCACCTGGCGCCCACCTACGACCACCACGTGGGCCACCTGTATCCGGCGATGGTTCGGGCCAGCCAGGCGCACGTGGTGATGCTGACCGAGCAGGGGCTGATCCCCGCCGAGCGGGGAGCCCGGCTGCTGCGCGGGCTGGCCGTCCTGCGCGCCGGCACCACCCCGCCGCCGGCGTACGACGGCAGCTTCGAGGACACCTACTACCTGCTGGAGAAGCGGCTCGCCGAGGCGTGCGGCATCCCCACCGCCGAGCTCGACGTGCAGCTGGCCCGGAGCCGGAACGACCTGGACGCCGGGGTGTTCCGGATGCTGCTGCGGGACCAGCTCCTCGGGGTGCTGGACCGGGTGCTGGCCACCGGCCGGACCGCCCTGGACCGCGCCGACCGGTACGCGGACGTGGTCATCACCGGCTACACCCACCGCCGGCCGGCCCAGCCCACCACCATCGGGCACGCGCTCGCCGGGTACGCCGAGGCGCTCGCCGGCGAGGCGACCGCCTACGCCGACCTGATCGACCAGCTCAACGTCTCGCCGCTGGGCTCCTGCGCGTTCGCCGGCACCGACCTGGACATCGCCCCGGCCCGGGTGGCGGAGCTGCTCGGGTTCGCCGGCCTGGTGACCAACTCGTACGAGGCCGTGGCCGGCGCCGACCACCTGGTCCGCGTCGGCACCCTCAACGCGCAGGCGCTGGCCACCGGGGCCCGGCTGGCCCGCACCCTGATGGACTGGCTGAGCTGGCAGTGGGTCACCACGCCGGGCGACTTCACCCAGGGCAGCAGCATCATGCCGCAGAAGCGCAACCCGGTGGTGCTGGAGCACCTGGTCTCGTACGCCGGCGCGGCCGCGGCGGACGCCGCCTCGGTGCTGAACAACGTCGGCGCCGCCTGGTGGGAGGACTCCAACAACGCCACCACCGACGTGCAGGTCCGGCTCTGGGAGAGCAACGACCGGGCGGAGCGCTTCTTCGCCCTGGTCGGCGGCTTCCTGGCCGAGGTGGAGCCGCTGTCGCCGCCGAGCCGGGAGGAGATCGTCGCCTCCGGCGCCACCACCACCGCCGCGGCCGACGCGCTGACCCGGCACGGGGTGCCGTTCCGGGCCGCCCACTCGGTGGTCGGCCGGCTGGTCCGGGCCGGTGGCCCGGACACCTGGACCGCCGAGGGCGTCCGGGCCGCGGCCGAGGGGCTGACCGGCCCGCTCGACGACGCCGCGGTCGCCGACCTGATCGCCGCCGCCGTCCGTCCCGACCTGGTGCTGAACCGGGCTCAGGTGGACGGGCCGGGCGCCGCCGCGGTCCGCGCCCAGGTGGGTACGCTGCGCGTCGCGTTCGAGGGGGTCGCCGACCGCCTGGCGGCGGTGCGCGACCGGCTCCGCCGCGCGGACGACGCGCTGGACGCCGTCGCCGCCGAGCTGGTGGCCCGGTGAGCGTGGGGCTGGCGGGGTCCACCCGGACCGGCGGGCTGCTGCTCGGCATCGACTTCGGTGGCACCAAGATGGCCGTCGGGGTGGCCGACGCCGAGGGGCGCCTGCTGGCCCACCGCCGGGTCCCCACGCACGCCGAGCAGGGCGCGCCGCAGGCGCTGGAGCGCGCCCTACACCTCGCCGCGGAGCTGGTCGCCGAGGTCGGTGGGCCGCTCGTCGCGGCCGGGATCGCCTCGCCCGGCGTGGTCCGTCCGGACGGCATCGACCTGGCCCCCAACGTGCCCGGGTGGGAGTGGCTGCGGCTGGCCGACGCGGTCCGGGACGCGCTCGGCGTCGCCCGGGTGGCGGTGGACAACGACCTGAACGCCGCCGCCCTTGCCGAGCTGCGGCTGGGCGCGCTGCGGGACGCCGACCCCGGCCTGGTGGTGGGCATCGGCACCGGCGTGGCGGCCGCCGTGACGGTCGGCGGGACCGTCCTGGCCGGACACCGCGGGGCGGCCGGCGAGATCGGGTACGCCGTGGCCGGCGGCCCCTGGCCGGGCACCATGCTGGAGCTGGACTTCTCCGGCCGGGCGCTGGACCGGCTCGCCGAGGACCTCGGCGTGCCGGGCGGGGCGGCCGGGCTCGCCGACGCGGCGGAGCGCCCCGGGGCGACGCGCGACGCGCTGACCGCCCGGGTCGACGAGGTGGCCCGACACCTGGTCACCTGCTGCCTGCTGCTCGACCCGCAACGGGTGGTGCTGGTGGGCGGGGTGGCCCGCAGCGCGCTGATCCGCGGGCTGCTGGTCGACCGGCTCAACGAGGTACTGCCGCACCGGCCCGACGTGGTGCTCTCCCGGTTCGCCGACGACGCCGCGCTGCTCGGCGCGCTCACGCTGGCCCGCGAGGCGGTGCCCGCGCCTCGCTGACCCGGTGCTCCGGCCGGTCAGGCCGGGCGGTGGGCGCGCAGCATCAGCGAGACGCCGGGCAGCGACCGCACCGGCAGGTACCGCTCGGCGGTGATGATCGCGCGCAGTCCCAGGTTGACCGCGGGGCGCAGGCGGTCCAGGTCGCTGCCGGCGGATCGGCGCCGCCGCCAGGCCGCGACCGGCCGGAGCAGCACGTTCCAGCTCCACAACTCGTCCACCGCCAGCCCGGCCTTCGCCACCACCGCCCGCAGCCCGGCCCGGTCGTAGCGGCGGACGTGCCCGACGGCCACGTCGTGCGCCGACCAGAGCCGCATGTCGGCCGGCACGGCGATCAGCGCGGTCCCGCCCGGCCGTAGGGCCCGGCGGATCTCGGCGGCGGCCAGGTGGTCCTCGTCGAAGTGCTCCAGGATGTCGAAGGCGACCACCAGACCCAGGCTGGCCGAGGGGACCGGCAGGTGCCGGGCGTCGGCCCGGATCACGGCCAGGCCCCGCTCGCGGGCCAGCCCGGCGCCCGCCGCGCTGTATTCCAGGGCGAGCGGCCGCCAGCCGTGCGCGCGCAGCACCCGGGTGTTGCCGCCGCCGGCCGCGCCGATGTCCAGTGCCCGCTCCGGGCGCACCCCGGCCGCCGCCAGTCGCCGCAGTGCCCGACCCAGCAGGGCCCGCCGCTCCCGGTACCACCAGTGGGTGTCCTCGAGCGCGGCGAGCTTGCGGATCTCGGTCGCGTCCACGGCGTGCTCCTCGACACGTCTCGGCCGCCCTCACCCTAGTCGCCCCGCCGGCCGGGGCGGTCGCAAAACCGGGTGCGGCGCCGCGCTGGGCGCTGGCAGGCTGGGTGGCCATGGGACAGCAGGCGCAGGGTTTCCGCTACCTCGAGCGGGCCGACGGCTCCGTCGTGATCACGCACCACGGCCGGGTGGCCGCCACGCTGCGCGGCGGCCGCGCAGCGGAGTTCCTGGCCGAGGTCGAGGACGACCCGCAGTTGGTGATGGCCCGGTGGACCGGCAACTACCGCCGGGGCAACGAGCGGACCGCCCGCCAGCACCCCCGCAACCGGAGCTGAGAAGACGTCAGGGCCCGCGCCCGGACGAGCGCGGACCCTGACGGTACGACCGGTGGTTACAGCGGAATGTTGCCGTGCGCGCCCCGGGCGGCCGGCGCCGCGGCGAGGGCGTCGGCGATCCGCCGCCGGGTCTCCGCCGGCTTGATCACCTCGTCCACCACGCCGATCTCCAGCGCCCGGTTGACGCCACCGGCGACCCGGATCTGCTCCTCGATCAGCTGGGCGCGCAGCGCCTCCCGCTCCTCGACCGGAGCGGCGGCCAGCTTCTTGCGGTGCAGGACGTTCACCGCCGCGCTCGCGCCCATCACCGCGACCTCCGCGTTCGGCCAGGCGAACACCGCGGTCGCCCCCAGCGAGCGGGAGTTCATCGCGATGTACGCCCCGCCGTACGCCTTGCGGGTCACCAGCGTCACCCGCGGCACCACCGCCTCGGCGAAGGCGTGCAGCAGCTTCGCCCCGCGCCGGACCACGCCGTCCCACTCCTGGCCGAGGCCGGGCAGGTAGCCGGGGACGTCGACCAGCACGATCAGCGGCACCCCGAGCGAGTCGCACATCCGCACGAAGCGGGCGGCCTTCTCGGCGCTGGACGCGTCGAGGCAGCCACCCAGCCGCAGCGGGTTGTTGGCGATCACGCCGACCGTGCGACCGGCGAAGCGGCCGAGCGTGGTGACGATGTTCGGCGCCCACTTGGCGTGCAGTTCCACGCCCGGAGCGTCGAGCAGCGCCTTGACCACCGGCCGCACGTCGTACGCCCGGCTGGCCTCGGCCGGCATCTTCGCGGCCAGGTCGTGCCCCTCGTCGCCGGTGGCCACGTCGTCCGGCGAGAGCCGCCCCTGGCGGCCGAGGAGCGCGGCGAGCCGGCGCGACTCGGCCAGCGCCTCCTCGTCGTCCTGGCAGGTCACGTGCACCACACCGGAGCGCCGGCCGTGCGGCTCGGGACCGCCCAGCCGCGCCATGTCGACCTGCTCACCGGTGACGCTGCGGACCACCTCGGGGCCGGTGACGAAGATCCGGCCGGCCCCGCTCATCACCACGACGTCGGTCAGCGCCGGACCGTACGCGGCGCCACCCGCGGCCGGCCCGAGCACCACGGAGATCTGCGGCACCCGGCCGGACGCCCGGACCATGGCCGCGAAGACCTGGCCGACGGCGTCGAGGGCGACCACACCCTCGGCCAGCCGGGCTCCGCCGGAGTGCCAGAGGCCGAGCACCGGCACCCGTTCCCGGACGGCGGTGTCGATGGCGTCCACGATGTGCCGGCACCCGTCGGCACCCATCGCGCCGCCCATCTTGGTGGCGTCGGTGGCGTACGCGATGGCCGGCGTACCGTCGATCTCGCCCCGCGCGTAGCGCACGCCGGAGCTGTCCTGCGGCGCCAGCAGGCGCAGCGAGCCGGCGTCGAACAGCGCCCGGAGGCGGACCTCCGGATCCCGGTGGTCCACCGTCGAGCTGTCCGCGCTGACGGCGGTCGTGGTCACTGGTGCCTCCCAGGCAGAGGGGTCAGGCCCGCGTGAAGACGAGAGCCACGTTGTGCCCGCCGAAACCGAACGCGTTGTTCAGCGCGGCGGGGATCTCCATGTGCCGTGCCTTGTGGGCGGCCACCTCCAGGGTGAGGCCGTCGTCCGGGTCGTCGAGGTTGATCGTCGGCGGCACGACCCCGTCGCGGATGGCCAGGATGGTGGCGATGGACTCCAGCGCCCCGGCCGCGCCGAGCAGGTGCCCGGTCATCGACTTGGTGGCCGACAGCACGGGATGGTCGCCCAGCGCCGTGCGCAGCGCGCCGATCTCGAGCATGTCGCCCACCGGCGTGGAGGTGGCGTGCGCGTTGACGTGCACGATATCCATCTTGGCGACATCCGAGTCCGCGATCGCCTTCCCGATTGCGCGGATCGCGCCCTCGCCCTCGGCGTGCGGCTGCACGATGTCGTACGCGTCCGAGGTGATGCCGGCGCCGGCGAGCCGGGCGTACACCCGGGCGCCGCGGGCGGCGGCGTGGTCGGCGCGCTCCAGGACCACCACGCCCGCGCCCTCGCCGAGCACGAAGCCGTCGCGACCCTTGTCCCACGGCCGGGAGGCCTTCTCCGGCTCGTCGTTGCGGGTCGACATGGCCCGCATCGAGGCGAACCCGGCGATCGGCAGCGGGTGGATGACCGCCTCGGTGCCGCCCGCCACCACCACGTCGGCCCGGCCGGAGCGGATGATGTCCAGGCCGAGCGCGATCGCCTCCGCGCCGGTCGCGCACGCGCTGGCCACCGAGTGCACCCCGGCCTTGGCACCCAGCTCCAGCCCGACCCAGGCGGCCGGGCCGTTCGGCATCAGCATCGGCACGGTGTGCGGGGAGACCCGCCGCGGGCCGGACGCCTCCAGGATGTCGTCCTGGGCGAGCAGGGTGGTGGCCCCACCGATGCCGGAGCCGATGCTGACCGCCAGCCGCTCCGGGTCGGGCCCGGCGTCGGCCAGCCCGGCGTCGGCCCAGGCCTGCTGGGCCGCGATGAGGGCGATCGCCTCGGACCGGTCCAGCCGGCGCAGCTTGACCCGATCCAGCACCTCGCTGGGCTCCACGGCGAGCTGGGCCGCGATCCGGACCGGCAGTTGCGCCGCCCACTCCTGGGTGAGCGCACTCACCCCGGAGCGGCCGGCGAGCATGGCGTCCCAGGTCGACGCGACGTCCCCGCCGAGCGGGGTCGTCGCGCCGAGCCCGGTGACGACGACGTCGGGGCGACTCATGATCAGGACTGCGCCTCGATGTAGCTGACGGCGTCCCCGACGGTCTTGAGGTTCTGCACCTCGTTGTCCGGGATCTTGACGCCGAACTTCTCCTCGGCCGCCACCACGACCTCCACCATGGAGAGCGAGTCGACGTCGAGGTCGTCGGTGAAGGACTTCCCCTCGGCCACGTCGTCCGGGTTCACCCCGGCAACCTCTTCGAGGATCTCGGCGAGGCCGGCGGTGATCTCGTCACGGGTCATTGCGGTTGGTTCCTCTCATCGGGGGTTCACTCGACGGCCGGCGACGCCGGTCGTCACTCCTCGCGACGCGCTCGCGCCGGAGGGGGTCTTCAGGGGCAGCGGACGACCTGACCGGCGTAGGTCAGACCGCCGCCGAAGCCGAACAGCAGCACCGGCGCACCCGCCGGCACCTCACGCCGCTCGACCAGCTTGGACAGGGCCAGCGGGACGCTCGCCGCCGAGGTGTTGCCGGACTCGACGATGTCCTTGGCGATGACCGCGTCGGGGATGTTCAGCCGCTTGGCGATGCCGTCGATGATCCGGGCGTTGGCCTGGTGCGGCACGAACGCGGCCAGCTCGGACGGGGCGACCCCGGCCTTCTCGCAGGCCTGCAGCGCGAGCGGGGCCAGCGCGGTGGTGGCCCAGCGGAACACCGCCTGCCCCTCCTGCGCGATGTACGGCCGCCAGCCCTCGATCCGGACCGCGTCGCTCTTCTCCGGCACCGAGCCCCAGACCACCGGCCCGACCCCGGCCGGCTCGCCCTCGGCGGTCGCGGTGACCACCGCGGCCCCGGCGCCGTCGCCGAAGATGATGCAGGTCGAGCGGTCGGTCCAGTCGGTGAAGTCGGAGAGCTTCTCCGCGCCGATGACGAGGGCGTTGCGCGCCGCCCCGGCCCGGATCGCGTGGTCGGCCGTGCCCAGCGCGTACGCGAAGCCGGAGCAGGCGGTGTTGACGTCGAACGCGGCCGGGGCGGCGATGCCCAGCTTCGCGGCGACCCGGCAGGCCACGTTCGGGCTGCGGTCGATCGAGGTGCAGGTGGCGACCACGACGAGGTCGATGTCGGCGGCGCTGAGGCCGGAGTTGGCCAGTGCCTTGCCGGCCGCGGCCGTGGCCATGTCGGCCACCGTCTCGTCACCGGCGATCCGCCGGGTGACGATGCCGACGCGGTCCCGGATCCACTCGTCGTTGGTGTCGACCAACTGCGCGATGTCGTCGTTGGTCACCACGCGGGCGGGCTGGTAGTGCCCCATCGCGACGATCCTGCTGCCGGTCATGCCTGTCCTCCGATGCGGGCGAGGGGCTGGCCCGGGGCGACCGGGTCGTCGTGGTGGGCGAGCCACTCGGTGAGCAGCCCGCTGTGGTGCGCGGTCACCTCGACCGGCCCTTGCCGGGTGGCGACGTGGCCGACGGCCTGGCCGGCGCGCAGGTCGGTGCCCTCGGCCAGGCCGGTCAGCGGCTCGAAGGTCCCGGCTGCGGGGGAGACCACCACCCGGAACTGGATCGCCGGCTCGTGGCCGCTCAGGCCGCTGTGCCGGGCGATCAGGTCCCGCGCGGCGGGCAGGTCGTCGGGGGTGTTCAGGGTGACGATCTCGGGCGCCCCCTCGCCCTTGAGCTCGCGCTTGACCAGGCCGGCCAGGGTGCCGGCCGGGGGCAGCTCGATCACGCCGGTGACCCCGAGGTCGGCCAGGGTCCGCATGCACAGGTCCCAGCGGACCGGGGCGGTGACCTGCCGGACCAGCCGCTGCACCATCTCCCGGCCGTGGTTGACGGCGGCGCCGTCCCGGTTGGAGAGCAGGATCCGGGCCGGGTCGCCCGGCACGATGCCGCCGGCCACGGTGGCCAGGGCGGCCTCGGCCGGGGCCATGTACGGGGTGTGGAAGGCGCCGGCGACCTGGAGCCGGATGACCCGGGCCTTCGCCGGCGGCTCGGCGGCCAGCTTCTCCAGGCCGGCCACCGCGCCCGCGGCGACGACCTGGCCGGTGCCGTTGCGGTTGGCCGGGTGCAGCCCGTGCGCCTCGATGGCGGCGAGCACCTCGTCCGGGTCGCCGCCGAGCACGGCGGCCATTCCGGTGGGCTCCAGCGCGCAGGCGGCGGCCATCTCCCGGCCGCGTACGCCGGCGAGGGTGACGGCCGCCTCGGCGGGCAGCACCCCGGCCAGGGCGGCGGCGCTCAGCTCGCCCACGCTGTGGCCGGCGACCAGCGCGACGTCGTACATCGGCAGGTGCTCCGCGGCGAGCAGCGCGGCCGCGACGAGCAGCGGCTGCGTGCGGGCGGTGTCCTTGATCTCGTCCGCGTCCGCCTGGGTGCCGAGGTGCACCAGATCGACTCCCGCCAGCGCGGACCACCAGCGCAGGCGCGCCTCGGCGCCGGGCAGGTCGAGCCAGGGAGTCAGGAAGCCGGGTTTCTGGGAACCCTGGCCGGGTGAGAGAACGGCGAGCACGTCTACGACTCTGACGGATACTCGCGGGTCGCGCTGTAACGCACGGCACCAAACCGCACTAGGAGCGTTGGAGGAACCCTACAAAAATCGGCGACGATCATCACCTGTCTGTGCTGCTTTCCGGGCACCTGGGGCCAATGTCTGGCTCGGGACCGGTGCGACGGCCGGGACGACCGGGTCGAGCCGCCCCACGGTCAGCGCCACCTGCAGGGCGAACGCGTCCCGCGGCGCGAACGGCGAGAAGCCGGTCACCTCGGCGACCCGCTTGAGCCGGTAACGCACCGTGTTGGGGTGCACGAAGAGCGCCCGGGCGGCGCTCTCCAACGTGCCGCCGGCGGCGAAGAAGGCGTCCAGGGTCTCCAGCAGTTCACCCCCGGCGCGGACCAGCGCCGCGTATACGTCGTGGCGCAGCCGGCGGCGGGCCTCGGCGTCACCCGCCAGGGCCCGCTCGGGCAGCAGGTCGGCGGCGGCCACCGGGCAGGGGGCGGTCGGCCAGGCCGGCGCCGCGCGGAACCCGGCCAGCGCGGCCCGCGCCGAGTCCGTCGCCTCGTCCAGGCTGGGTACGGCCGGCCCCACCACCACCGGCCCCTCCCCGAACGCGGTCAGCAGCTTCTCCGTCGCCGTCACCGGGTCCGCCGCCCCGCCGAGCACGATGACCAGCCGGTCGCCGTGCACGCCGCCGATCACCTCGACCCCGATCCGGCGGGCCTGCCGGTAGACGGTGTGCAGCACGGCGGCCACCTCGCCGCCGGGGGAGCGCCCGACCGCCACCGCCACCGGGGGCGCGTCCGTCCAGCCCAGCGCCGCCGCCCGGCTGGCCAGCACGTCCGGCGAGTCGCCGCGCAGCAGCGCGTCCACCAGCAACGCCTGCAGCCGGGCGTCCCACGAGCCGCGCGACTCGGCGGCGCGGGCGTACACCCGGGCGGCGGCGAAGGCGATCTCGCGGGAGAAGCGCAGCACCGCCTCCCGCAGCGGCTGCTCCTCGCCCTCGGCGGCCAGGTGCGCCACCTGCTCCTCGACCACCTCGATGGTCACCTTGATCAGCGCGACGGTCTGTTGGAGGCTGATTGAGCGGGCCAGGGCCTGGGGTGCGGCGGCGAAGACCTCGTCCGACACCTCCTGGGTGCTGTCGGTCGCGCCGCCGCCCTGGCGCAGCCACTGCACCAGCGACCGGACGCCGGCCTGGGCGACCAGCATGACCCAGGACCGCTGGTCCGCCGGCAGTTCCCGGAACCAGGGCAGCGCCTCGTCCATCCGGGCCACGCTGGCGGTGGCCAGGGCCCCCGCCGCCCGTTCGATCCGGCGCAGCGTGGCCGGCAGTTCGGTGCCGCCCGGTTCGCTCACCGGTCCAGCCTGACACGCCCTGACCAGGGCCGGCACATCGAGGGTGGGCGGCGGCCGGGCTGGCCCGGTCGGTCCCGCCCGGCACCGAGGCACTGGCCGGCCTGGAACGGGGCGGCATCCCGTGGCCACCGCGCCGACCTGGACGCCGCCCGCCCGGCCCGATCCCGGGTCGCAGCGGATCTCCACGGGTACGCGCTGTTCAGTCCGTCGGGCCCGGCCAGTACGGTGTCAGGGCACGCCGGGGTGACCGCCCGGCGGGCGATGGCGAACGTGAGGAGACCGGGATGGCGCACGGGGAGGCCGAGAACGGCTGCGCCCAGGGTGAGCCCTGCCGGCCGGGGCCCCACGACCAGCCGGTGTCCGCCAAGCACCCGCGCCGGGCCGGCCTGACCCATCCGGCGGAGACGCCCGCCGGCTGGGGGCCGGAGCGCGGGGACGACGACCCGCCCGCGCCACGGCAGCGGGCCGCCGAGCCGGTGTTGCCGGCCCTGCCCGAGCCGGTGCCGAGCCAGAGCTGCTGCAGCGACCTGCCGGGCTGGGCTGGGGCGCACCAGCACGGCGCGGTGCGGCCCCGCAACCGTATGGTCCGCCGGGACCGGCCACCGCGCCGCTGGTGCTGACCGCTCGCCGACTCGCCTTGCCGGGCCCGACCGCCGGTTCACGGGTGACGGCGTAGCTTCGTAGCGGTTCAGGAGTTACCTCTCGCGCACCGGGCTCCGGCCGGCGTGGGCGGGCAGAGCCGGCGGCACCGCTACGACAATTTCGCCGCCCGGCAAGCCCGGCGATTGTTCAGCGCTAGCGTGGGCAGCGTGAAGGCGATCGCGATCGACGCGTACGGCTCGGCTGACCAGCTCACCCTGCGCGAGCTGCCCACCCCGCCGGTCGGGCCGGACACGGTCCTGGTCCGGGTGCGCGTCGCCGGGGTGAACCCGGTCGACTGGAAGGTCCGCGAGGGCCACCTGGCTGGCGGCATGCCGGCGCACTTCCCGCTGGTGCCCGGTTGGGACGCGGCCGGGGTGGTCGAGGCGGTCGGCCCGGCGGTGACCGGCTTCGCGGTGGGCGACGAGGTGATCGGGTACGTCCGTCGCGACGACGTCCAGTACGGCACGTACGCGGAGCTGGTGCCCGCCCCGGAGCGGTGCCTCGCCGACAAGCCGGTCCAGGCGTCCTGGCCGGAGGCGGGTGGCCTGCCGCTGGCCGGGCTGACCGCGTACCAGGCGTTGCAGCTGGTCCGGACGGGCGCCAACGACACGGTCCTGGTGCACGGCGCGTCCGGCGGGGTGGGGCACCTGGCGGTGCAGTTGGCCCGGGCGCTCGGCGCCGGCAAGGTGATCGGCACGACCAGCGAGGCCAACCACGACTTCGTCCGGTCGTTGGGCGCCGAACCGGTCAGCTACGGCGCCGGCCTGCTGGACCGGATCCGCGCGGTCGCGCCCGACGGGGTGGACGTGGCGCTGGACCTCTTCGGCGGCGAGGCGCTGGACGTCTCGGCCGAGCTGCTCGCCCGGCCGGCCCGGCTGGTCTCCACCGCCGACCCGGAGCATGTCACCCGGCTCGGCGGCAGCTACCTCTTCGTGAAGCCGTCCACCGCCGACCTGAGTGTGCTGGCCGGGCTGGTCGACGCCGACCGGCTCACGGTGCACGTGGCCCGGACCTTCCCGCTGGCCGAGGCCGCCGAGGCGCAGTGCCTGGTGGCGGCGGGGCACGTCCGGGGCAAGGTGGTGCTGGAGGTCTGAGCCGGGGGCCGGGGCGACCGGCTCAGCGGGTGCGGCGGCGGACCAGCAGCGCGATCCCGGCGAGCCCGGCGGTGATGACCACCACCACCCCGACGTTGAGCAGCAGCAGTCGCTGGAGTTCGGTCATGGCCGCGTCGATGTCCTGCACCGGGTTCAGCGTGTCCTCCGGGAGGACCCGCTCGCCGCCGCCGAGACCGCCGCTGAGCGTGTCGAACTGCCGATCCAGCGGCACACCGACGGAGCGCAGCGTCTCGGACATGTTCAGCCGGCCGAAGAACCAGCCGGCCCGGGCCTTGCTCAGGTCGGGCTGCTTGGCCGGCCGGTAGATCCGGGGCCCGCCCTTGGCGAGCGGGTAGAGGTCGTAGGTCTTCACCGGCACTCCGGCGGTCAGCACCACGACGGTGTACTTCGGACCGAGGTCCTGCGCGGCCGGGCCGCGCTGCTGCCCGGTCCGGGCCAGCCAGCTCACCTGGTCGATGACCGCGTTCACCTGGGCGGGTTGGGTGTCGGCGCGCAGCTGCAGCGGCTGGTCCAGCTGGTCGCCGGTGATGTCCACCCCGGCCGGTGCGAGCTTGGGCCCGGGCCCGGCCGCCCGGGCCGCCGGCGGGCCGCTCAGGAGCAGCGTGCACGTGGTCGCGAGCACCGCGCCCGTCACGGCCACCAGCAGTCGCGACACCCTCCGGATCATCGCCGCCTCCTCGCCCCGTTCGATGGCTGGCTTCCGCTGCAGGTCACGCTGTATCGGCCGACGGTGGTGGCCGCCCGGCGAGAACCGGTGCCCACCTCAAAGACTCCGCAGAACGTCATTCGGTTGCAGCTGCTGGAACAGTATTTGGAACTATCTGTGATCTGCGGCCGACTAATGTGAGCGGCCGTTGATCAGCGGCCGGATCGTACCCGGACGGAGGGGCTCATGGGGGGCACGATGGCCCGTGCGGCGCGTACCTGGCTGGTGGTTCTCGGGGTGGCGGTGGGGGCCGTGCTGCTGCCGGCCAGCCCCGCCGCCGCGCACAACTCGTTGACCGGCAGCGATCCGAAAAACGGGGCCCGAGTGGCGACCGCGCCGAAGCGGATCGAGCTCCGATTCCTGGCCACCCTGTCGCCCGGTACGACGAAGATCACAGTGACCGGACCGGACGACGCCCCCGCCTCCGGCGGCGATCCGACCTTCTCCGGCAAGCGGGTGAGCGTGCCGTTCACCCCGGGGCCGGCCGGCGTCTACACCGTCGCCTACCAGGTTGGCTCGACCGACGGGCATCCGATCAAGGGACAGGTCAGCTTCACCCTGACCACCGGCGTGGCCCCGGCCACCCCCTCGGCCAGTGCATCGCCGACCACCCCGGCACCCCCGACCCCGGTGGCCGAGGCGACCTCGGCGAACCCCGCCCCGGTTTCGTCGCGCTCCGACGACGGCGGCGGCACCGGCCTGTGGTGGGCGCTCGCGGCGGTGGTGGCGCTCGTCGCGCTGGGCGGCGGGCTGCTGCTGCGCCGGCGCTCCGCCCGCCGCTGAGCCGCCCGGCAGCTCTCCACCGCCGTACGACGAAGGGGCCCGCCGGACGACCGGCGGGCCCCTTCGCGATGCGAGGTCAGACCAGGCGCACCCGGGCGGCGCGCAGCCGGGTCAGGGCGCGCTCGCGGCCCAGCACCTCGAGGGACTCGAAGAGCGGCAGGCCGACCGTACGGCCGGTGACCGCCACCCGGACCGGCGCCTGCGCCTTGCCCAGCTTCAGGCCCCGCTCCGCGCCGACCGCCTCCAGCGTGGACTTCAGCGACTCGGCGTCCCAGGACTCCAGCGCCTCGAACGCGGCGATCGCCGCCTCCAGCAGCTCGGCCGCGCCCTCCTTCATCGCCTTCGCCCAGGCCGCCTCGTCGATCAGCGGGTCGGCCAGGAAGAGGAAGTCGACGTTCGGCACGATCTCGCTGAGCACCGCGATCCGGGTCTGCGCCAGCGGCGCCACCGCGGCGAACGCGGCCGGGTCGAACTCCTCCGGCTGCCACGGGGGCGGGGCGATGGTCCCGGTGCCGGTCAGCCACGGCTGGCAGGCGCCGATGAAGTCCTCCACCGGCAGCGCGCGGATGTATTCGCCGTTGAACGCGCGCAGCTTCTTCTCGTCGAAGAACGCCGGGGAGGGGTTCACCTCATCCAGCCGGAACTCCTCCTCGATCACCGACCAGGGCACGATCTCCCGGTCGCCGGAGGGAGCCCAGCCGAGCAGCATCAGGTAGTTGCGCATCGCCTCGGCGAGGTAGCCCTCGTCCCGGTACGCCTCCAGGGCGACCTTGTCCCGCCGCTTGGACAGCTTCTGCCGCTTCTCGTTCACCACCACGGGCACGTGCGCCCAGACCGGCGGCTTGACCCCGAGGGCGTCCCAGAGCAGCTGCTGCTTCGGGGTGTTGGGCAGGTGCTCCTCGGCCCGGATCACGTGGGTGATCCCCATGGTCATGTCGTCGACCACGTTGGCGAGCAGGAACACCGGCGAGCCGTCACCGCGGGCGATGACGAAGTCCTCGATCAGCTTGTTCTCGAAGGTCGGCTCGCCGCGGATCAGGTCGACCACCACGGTCTCGCCCTCGTCGGGGGTACGGAAGCGCAGGGCCCGCCCCGCGCCGGGCCCGAGCCCGCGGTCCCGGCAGAAGCCGTCGTACCCGGCGTACTGGGAGCCGGTCCGCGCCTGCACGTCCTCGCGGGTGCAGTCGCAGTAGTACGCCCGGCCGCTCTCGTACAGCCGCTGGGCCGCGGCGCGGTGCTCACCGGCGTACGACGACTGGAAGTACGGGCCCTCGTAGCTGCCCCGCTCGATGCCGATCCAGTCGAGCGCCGACAGGATGCCCTCGGTCCACTCCGGCTTGTTGCGGGCCGCGTCGGTGTCCTCGATGCGGAGCACGAACACCCCGCCCTGCTGCTTGGCGTAGATCCAGTTCTGCAGGGCCGAGCGGGCGCCGCCGACGTGGAACATACCGGTCGGGGAAGGGGCGAAGCGTACACGTACCGTCACGTCCCCAGCCTACGGCGGGCGGCGAGCCGATTTGAGCGAGGGGGCGGTCAGGGTACCGATCTGATCTTCAGCACCAGGGCGCTGCCGAGCAGGGTGACCGCCGCGGTGACCGCGTACAGGGTGGGGTAGCCGCCCAGGTGGACGACGATCGGGGCGGAGAGGGCCGGGCCGAGCACCTGCGGCGCGGAGTTGGCGATGTTGATCACTCCGAGGTCCTTGGCCCGGTCGGTGGCGGCCGGCAGCACCTGGGTGATCAGCGCCGCGTCCACCGCCAGGTAGACGCCGTAGCCGGCGCCGAGCAGCAGCGCGGCGGTGACCGCCATCGGCCAGACCGGTGCCACGGCCAGCAGCAGGGCCGCCACCGCCATGATCAGCCCGGAGACGATCACGAAGACCTTGCGCCGGCCGGACCGGTCCGACAGCCGCCCGGCCACCACCGCGGTCAGCATCATGCCGAGCGTGTAGAGCAGGATCAGCACCAGCAGCGCGCCCTCGGGGTCGGGCACGCGCACCCCGTCGGCGAGGAAGTAGAGCAGGTAGAGCGTGCCCAGCGCGTTGCCGGTCTGGACCAGGAACCGCGTGATCCAGGCCCAGGCGAAGTCGGGGTGCCGGCGCGGGCTGATCCACATCGAGGCGAGCAGCTCGCGCAACCGCAGCGCCGGGCGGTGCTCCCGGGGCAGCGGGTCGTCCTCGGTGAGCAGCGCGAACGGCAGCGACAGCAGCAGCACGGCGAGGGCGACGGCGGCGTACCCGGCGGCGTTGCCGGTGACCACGGCGGTGACCAGCACCGCCCCGAGCACCAGGCCGAGCGCCTGCGGGATGCCCACCCAGCCGGAGACACCGCCGCGCTGGGCGACCGGCACCCGGTCCGGGATGGCGGCGGTGAGGCTGGCCAGCATCGCGTTGAAGCACACCTGCGCGGCCACCCAGCCGATCGCCACCCCGGCGATGCTGTCCTGCCGGGCCAGCAGCAGCAGGGCGAGCGCGCCGACCACCGCGCCGGACGCGGTCCACACGTGCCGCCGGCCGAAGTGCCGGCCCGCCAGCCGGAGCACGGTCCGGTCGGACAGCGCGCCGGCGAGCGGGTTGGCGAGCACCGCAGCGAGCGCGCCGAGGCCGGTGACCACCGCCAGCATGGCCTCCTTGTCGGCCGGCGCGATCCGCTCCACCTGCTGCGGCAGCAGCACCTGGATCGGGGTGAAGAAGGCCATCCAGACGCCGAGATTGGCCGCGAAGATCAGCGCGATCCAGCCCCGCCGGACCGGCACGGTCGGTTCGGCGAGCGCCGCCGGCAGTGAGGCCGGCGTCGGGTCTACCGTGGTCACGGCCGCACGACCTGGTCGCGGAACCAGGCGTACGAGGACTTCGGGGTACGCCGCTGCGTGGCGTAGTCGACGTGCACCAGGCCGAACCGCTTGGTGAAGCCCTCCGCCCACTCCCAGTTGTCCAGCAGGGACCAGACGAAGTACCCGGTCACCTCGACCCCGGCGTCGATCGCCTCGCGGACCGCCCGCACGTGACCGTCCAGGTATGCGATCCGCTCCGGGTCGTGCACCCGGCCGTCGGCGTCCGGCCCGTCGTCGTACGCGCAGCCGCTCTCGGTGACCTGGATCGGCGGCAGTGCGTCCCCGTACCGGTCGCGGAGCTGGAGCAGCAGGTCGCGCAGCCCGTCCGGGGCCACCGGCCAGTCGAACGCGGTCCGGGGGTAGCCGGTCAGCGGCACGATCTCGAACGGCAGCGGCGAGCCCTCCTCGGCGGCCCGGATGCCGGTCGGGTTGTAGTAGTTCACCCCGAGCACGTCGACCGGGGCGGCGATCACGTCGAGGTCCCCGGCGCGGACCGGCGCGGGGTCGAGGCCTGGCACCTCCGGATAACCCTGGCCGAGCAGCGGGTCGGTGAAGAGCCGGTTGTGCAGCGCGTCGTACGCCATTCCGGCGGCCCGGTCGGCGTCGGTGTCCCCGGCCAGCCGCACGGGGGAGTAGTTGTTCGCGATGGCGACCGGGCTGGTGCTGCGGGCGCGCAGCGCGGCGACCGCGAGGCCGTGCCCGAGGAGTTGGTGGTGGGCCACCGGAAAGGCGTCGAAGAGCAGCATCCGGCCGGGCGCGTGCACGCCCATGCCGTGCCCGAGGCTCATGTGGATGAACGGCTCGTTGAGGGTGATCCAGAGCTTCACCCGGTCGCCGAGGCGGGCGGCGACCAGGTCGGCGTACTCGGCGAAGCGGTGGGCGGTGTCGCGGTTGAGCCAGCCGCCGGCGTCCTCCAGGGCCTGCGGCAGGTCCCAGTGGAAGAGGGTGGCCACCGGGTCCACGCCCCGGTCGAGCAGCCCGTCCACCAGCCGCTCGTAGAAGTCCAGCCCGGCCGGGTTGGCCGCGCCCGTGCCGGTGGGCTGCACCCGGGGCCAGGCGATGGAGAACCGGTACGCCGACACCCCGAGCCCGGCGAGCAGCGCGACGTCCTCGGCGTACCGGTGGTAGTGGTCGCACGCCTCGTCGCCGGTGCTGCCGTCGACGATCCGGCCCGGGGAGTGGGCGAAGGTGTCCCAGATGGAGGGTCCTCGGCCGTCGGCGCCGGCCGCGCCCTCGATCTGGTACGCGGAGGTGGACACTCCCCACCGGAAACCGCTGGGGAACTCGGGCATCGGCGCGGTCGTCATTCGCCCTCCCGGAAACACGAATCGTGTTCGGGACTCTAGGACGCGGGCCGGTGATGCGCCATAGGCCGGGGAGGCCGGCTGGTGCAAGGGTTTTCGGCGTGTCTTTTCCGAACCCGTCCGGGTAAGTCCGTTTTTGCGCATACAGTGCGTAATATCGCGGATGTCCTTAGTGGGGGAAGACGACATGATCCTCGTGGAACGCAGTGCGCACGTGATGGCGCCGGTGGAAGCGGTCTGGGGCGTCGTGCAGCGGGCCGAGCAGTTGCCGGCCTGGCTGGCGGGGGTCCGCGCGGCCGAGGTCCTCTCGGGGGAGGGCTTCGGCCGGCGACAACTGGTCCAGGCCGGGCGCGGCGCGGCGCACGAGGCCGAGGTGATCGCCTACCAGGAGCCGACCCTGATCGGGTGGCGCGAACGGGCCAGGGGCGCCGGCGCCCGGGCCGAGGCGCGCACCGAGATCTACGTGCAGCTGACCCCGGACGAGGAGGAGGGCGGGACGATCGTGCGGCTCATCGTCGTACGGTGGCCCGCCGGGCCGGTCAAGGCCGCCCTGCTCCGGCTCGGCCTGCGTCGGGTCGGCGCCGACCTGGAGGACTCGCTGGCCCGGCTGACCGACCTGGCCGCCGTCGGTTGACCCAGCCGGTCCCGGCGTCGCCCGCGATGGTGATGGTCCGGCGTCCCCGCCAGGGACGCCGGACCATCGTCCACTGTGCCGCCGGTCGGTCGGCGCTCGGTTCCGGCGCCGAGGCGGGCGACCGCCTCCGGGCCGCCCAAGGTCGTGCTGCGTCCTGGATCTAGTGGCATCCAAGCCACGCCGAGGCCACTACATCCTGGATCGTGCACGACCACCAGCGGCCGGGGAGCACCACCAGAGACGACGAAGGGCCCGGCGCGGGTGCGCCGGGCCCTTCGTGCCGGATGGGTCAGCTGTCGCCGCCGGTCTCGCCGACCGGGGCGGCGTTGACGTCCTCCAGCGCGTACTTCCGGGCGGCCTCGGCCGGCACGTGGGCCGGCACCGCGCCACGGAGGGCGAGCTGGCGCAGCGTCGCGACGGTCACCGACTCGGCGTCCACGTGGAAGTGCCGGCGCAGCGCGTGCCGGGTGTCCGACATGCCGAAGCCGTCGGTGCCGAGCGAGGTGTAGTCGCCGGGTACCCAGCGGGCGATCAGGTCCGGTACCGCGCGCATCCAGTCGCTGACCGCGACCTTCGGCCCCTCGGCGTCGGCCAGTTTCCGCTGGACGTACGGCACCCGCTGCTCGGCGCCCGGGTTGAGCAGGTTGTGCTCCTCGCACTCCACCGCGTCCCGGCGCAGCTCGGTCCAGGAGGTCACCGACCAGACGTCGGCGGCCACGCCCCAGTCCTCGGCGAGCAGCTGCTGCGCCTTGAGCGCCCACTGCATGCCGGTGCCGGAGGCGAGGACGTTCGCCTTCGGCGCGTCCACGCCGACCTGCGGCGCGGGGGAGTAGCGGTAGATGCCCTTGACGATGCCCTCGACGTCCACGCCCTGCGGCTCGGCCGGCTGGAAGATCGGCTCGTTGTAGACGGTGAGGTAGTAGAAGATGTTCTCCTGCGCCTCGCCGTACATCCGGTGCAGGCCGTTCTCCATGATGTGCGCGATCTCGTACGCGAACGCCGGGTCGTAGGCGACCACCGCGGGGTTGGTGGCGGCGATCAGCAGCGAGTGACCGTCCTCGTGCTGGAGGCCCTCACCGTTGAGCGTGGTCCGGCCGGCGGTCGCGCCGAGCAGGAAGCCCCGCGCCATCTGGTCGGCCGCGGCCCACAGCCCGTCGGCGGTCCGCTGGAACCCGAACATCGAGTAGAAGATGTACATCGGGATCATCGGCTCGCCGTGGGTGGCGTACGAGGTGCCGGCCGCGGTGAACGAGGCGACCGAGCCGGCCTCGTTGATCCCCTCGTGCAGGATCTGGCCGCCGGTGGCCTCCTTGTAGGACAGGAACAGGTCCCGGTCCACCGAGGTGTACCGCTGGCCGTGCGGCGAGTAGATCTTCGCGGTCGGGAAGAGCGAGTCCATGCCGAAGGTGCGCGCCTCGTCCGGGATGATCGGCACCCACCGCTTGCCGAACTCCTTGTCCTTCATCACGTCCTTGAGCAGGCGGACGAAGGCCATGGTGGTGGCCACCTTCTGCTTGCCCGAGCCCCGCTTGACGTCGGAGAAGCGCTCGCTGCCCGGGATCTGGAGGACCTTGCCGGTGGTCCGCCGGGTCGGCAGGTAGCCGCCGAGCTGCTTCCGCCGCTCGTGCAGGTACTCGATCTCCTCGGACTTCTCACCCGGGTGGTAGTACGGCGGGAGGTACGGGTTCTCCTCCAGCTGCTTGTCCGGGATGTCCAGGTAGAGCCGGTCGCGGAAGAGCTTCAAGTCCTCCAGCGTCAGCTTCTTCATCTGGTGGGTGGCGTTGCGGGCCTCGAAGTGCGAACCCAGCGTCCAGCCCTTGATGGTCTTGGCCAGGATCACCGTCGGCTGGCCGGTGTGCTCCATCGCCGCCTTGTAGGCCGCGTAGAGCTTGTGGTAGTCGTGGCCACCCCGCTTGAGGTTCCAGATCTCGTCGTCGCTGAGGTGCTCGACCATCTTGCGGGTGCGCGGGTCGCGGCCGAAGAAGTGCTCCCGGACGTACGCCCCGGACTCCGCCTTGTAAGTCTGGTAGTCGCCGTCGGGCGTGGTGTTCATCAGGTTGACCAGGGCACCGTCGGTGTCCGCCGCGAGCAGCGGGTCCCACTCCCGGCCCCAGACCACCTTGATCACGTTCCAGCCGGCGCCCCGGAAGAACGCCTCCAGCTCCTGCATGACCTTGCCGTTGCCCCGGACCGGGCCGTCCAGCCGCTGCAGGTTGCAGTTGATCACGAAGGTGAGGTTGTCCAGCTCCTCGCGGGCGGCCACGCCGATCGCGCCGAGCGACTCCACCTCGTCCATCTCACCGTCGCCCAGGAAGGCCCAGACGTGCTGCTGCGAGGTGTCCTTGATGCCCCGGTGGTGCAGGTAGCGGTTGAACCGGGCCTGGTAGACCGCGTTGATCGGCCCGAGGCCCATCGAGACGGTGGGGAACTCCCAGAAGTCCGGCATCAGCCGCGGGTGCGGGTACGACGGCAGCCCACCGCCCGGGTGCGACAGCTCCTGGCGGAAGCCGTCGAGCTGGTCCTCGCTGAGCCGGCCCTCCATGAAGGCCCGCGCGTACATGCCGGGGGAGGCGTGGCCCTGGTAGAAGATGTGGTCGCCGCCGCCCGGATGGTCCTTGCCCCGGAAGAAGTGGTTGAAGCCGACCTCGTAGAGCGACGCCGAGCTGGCGAAGGTGGAGATGTGGCCGCCCACGCCGATCTCGGGACGCTGCGCCCGGTGCACCAGCATGGCGGCGTTCCACCGGATGTACGCCCGGATCCGCCGCTCGATGTGCTCGTCACCCGGGAACCACGGCTCGCGCTCCGGCGGGATGGTGTTGATGTAGTCGGTGGTGGTCAGGGACGGCACCCCGACCTGGCGCTCGCGGGCCCGCTCCAGCAGGCGCAGCATGACGTAGCGGGCGCGCTTTGTCCCGCGCTCGTCGATGACACCGTCGAGCGACTCGACCCATTCGCTGGTCTCTTCAGGGTCGATGTCCGGAAGCTGGCTCGGCAGACCAGCGGTGATCACCGGGCGCTTGCGTTCCGTAGCCACAGGCGTTCCCTCGGTTCTGTGTGGGATAGGTCTCTAGCGCCATCCTGCCCCCTCGTGGCGCGTGCCGTCACGTCTCCCTGCCCCAGACGCGACGCTGAACACAGGTACCCGCCGGTAACTTAGGGCGATCCAGGGATGCGCTAGCACCGTGCCCGCCGCCGCGCCCGGTTCGCGGCGCGATCCGGCCGGCTGCGGCAGAATGCGCCCTATGCGTAGTGAGGAGATCAGCGTCCAGACCGGGTCCCGGCCGGCCGTCCGGGACATCACCGCCGAGGCCGAGCGGTTCGTCTCCGGGCAGGGCGACGGCCTGCTGCACGTGTTCGTGCCGCACGCCACCGCCGGGCTGGCCCTCATCGAGACGGGCTCCGGCTCCGACGACGACCTGCTGCGCGCGCTCGACGACCTGCTCCCCACCGACGACCGCTGGCGGCACCGGCACGGCTCGCGCGGGCACGGCCGGGACCACGTGCTGCCCGCCTTCGTCCCCCCGTACGCGACGCTGCCGGTGCTGGGCGGGCGGCTGGCGCTGGGCACCTGGCAGTCCCTCTGCCTGGTCGACACCAACGGCGACAACCCCACCCGCAAGGTCCGCTTCTCCTTCCTCCCCGCCTGACCGCGCCCCGCCCGCCCCGGATGGGCGCGCATTCCCGGAAAGAGTGGCCATCCCGCGTCGGATGACCACTCTTTCCGCGAATCTGGCTACCCGGAGGGGTCAGGCGGCGGTGGCGGCCAGGTGGGTGACGCGGATCTTGGTGGCCAGGGCGTCGAGGAGGGTGCGGAGGAGGGTCTCGGTCGTCTCGTCCTTGACCGTGCCGTCCTGGCCGAGCTTCTCGTGGGCGTTGGTCACGATGATCTCCGGCTTGGTGACCACGGCGGAGTCGGTCCAGAGGAAGAGCTGGCGGAGCTGGAGCTGGGCCCGGACGGTGCCCATCCCGGTCGGGGCGGCGCCGACGATGGCGATCGGCTTGTGGGCGAGCGGGGAGACCCACGAGGTGATCGGGAAGCTCGGCCGGGAGGCCCAGTCGAGGGCGTTCTTGAGTACGCCGGGAACCCCGTAGTTGTACTCCGGAGTGGCGATGAGCAGGGCGTCCGCGGCGGCGATCCGCTCCCGCAGGTCCACCACGGCGGCCGGCGGCGCCGGCTCGACGTCCTCGTTGAAGGGCGGGACGGCGCCGAGGTCGCGGTACCGCTCGATGGTCATGCCCGCCGGCGCGAGCCGCTGCGCCGCCCGGATGAGAGCGGAGTTGAACGACGCCTCGCGCAGGCTGCCGGAGAGGGCCAGGACGGAGAATTCGGACATGGTGCGCCTCCAGTGACGATGCTCGACGCATTTGCGTGAGCCCGTCAACAGTTGAGCAGCTCAACCATTGGTTGGCAAGTACGATGTGAGGTATGGCGCAACCCTTCGTCTCCACCGCCGGCCCGGTCGCGGCCGACCGCTCCGGCCTGGCCGGGGACACCGTGCGCCGGATCTTGCACATCGCCTCGGCGATCCGGCACTACCAGGACGAGGAGATCGCCGCCCTGGGGCTCACCCCGGCCGCCGCCCGGGCCCTGCACGAGCTCGACCCCGACCGGCCGCTGCCCGGCCGGGACCTGGCCGAGCAGTTGCGCTGCGACCGTTCCAATGTCACCGCCCTGGTCGACAAGCTGGAGCAGGCCGGGCTGGTGGAGCGCCGGGTCGACCCGGCCGACCGGCGGCAGAAGACGCTGGTGGTGACCGAGGTCGGCCGGCGCGTCCGGGACCGGGTGCGTCAGGTGATGTCGGACTCCCGACTCCTCGGCGGGCTCAGCACCGAGGAGTTGGCCACCCTGCGTGAGCTGGTCTGGAAGGTCTCCGACGGCGGCTGCCCGGAGCAGTGCGGCGAGGCCTGATCCTCGGTAGGCGGAACGTGTCCGGGTGGGCGAGCTGACCCTTCGTCGGTAATGCTGTCCGACGTGACCACCCCGCAAGATCTCGACGACCGGTTCCGGGCGGCCCTGGCCGCGCTCGACCCGCCCGCCCAGTGGCGTGACCTGGGCGAACCGCTGCCGGACGGCGCGTCGTTGACCGGAGCGCAGGCGCTGGCCCTCTTCGACGCCCAGCTGACCAGCCGCCTGCTCGACCTCGCCGGGCGGTGGCTGCGCAGCTTCGGCGAGGGCTACTACACCATCGGCTCGGCGGGCCACGAGGGCAACGCCGCGGTGGCCGCCGCCCTGCGGCCGACCGATCCCGCCCTGCTGCACTACCGGTCCGGGGCCTTCTACTGCCTGCGCGCCGCCCAGGCGGCGGGCGGCTTCCCGGTCGCCCCCGCCGACGCCGGGCCGGCCGGCGACGACCCCGAGGACGCCGAACCCGAGGACGCCGAACCCGGTGCGCGGGCCACCGCCACGGCGCGGATACCCGATCCCCGACGTGACGTCGAGAGCCTGCCCTCCGGACCGTCGGATGCGGCACCCGGCGGGAACGCGTCCGCGACGCCGGGCGGCGACTCCGCCGAGTCCACGGCCGGCGGCGCCGAGACGTCCGCGGCGTCGACCGCGGATGGCGTGCCGGCCGAGCGGCCGGAGACCCCGCCCGTCGCCGTCCGGCCGGAGCCGGCCACCAGCCCACCCACCCGATCGGACGACCACCCGGACCGTCACCCGGCGCTGGCCGAGGCCGGGGTGGCCGTGGCCGCCGCCCGCCCGGCGCTGCCCACGCCGGACCCCGCGGACGCGTACGCGGAGGCGGCTCGGGACGTGCTGCGTGGGATGGTCGCCTCGGCGCTGGAACCGATCGCCGGGGGCCGGCACAAGGTGTTCGGCCGGGCGGACCTCGCGATCATCCCGACCACCTCGACGATCGCGTCCCACCTCCCCCGGGCGGTCGGCATGGGGCTTGCCATCGAGCGGCTGCGCCGGGTCGGCAGCCGGCGGGTGCCGGGGACGACGGCCGAGGCCGGCGGGGACTCCGCCACCGGCTCGCCGTGGCCGCCGGACGCGATCGTGGTCTGCTCGTTCGGCGACGCCTCGGTCAACCACGCTACCGCGACGGCCGCGTTCAACACCGCCGGCTGGTACGACCACACCGGACTGCGCATCCCGGTGCTCTTCGTCTGCGAGGACAACGGGCTGGGCATCAGCGTCCGCTCCCCGAAGGGCTGGGTGGCCGCCACGCTGCGCGCCAAGCCGGGGATCCGCTACTTCGCCGCCGACGGCAGCGATCCGGCCGAGGCGTACCGGGTGGCGGGGGAGGCGGCGGCCTGGGTGCGCCGGCACCGGCGGCCGGCGGTGCTGCACCTGATCACCGTACGGCTGATGGGGCACGCCGGGGCCGACGCGGAGACCGCGTACCGGAGCCCGGCCGAGATCGCTGCGGACGTCGCGCGGGACCCCCTGCTGGCCACCGCCCGGCTGCTGGTGGCGGCGGGCTACGCCACCAGCGAGGAACTGCTGGCCCGGTACGACGAGCGCGGCTGGCAGGTCCGGCGGATCGCCGAGGAGGTGCTCGACGAGCCGAAGCTGGCGTCCCCGGTCGAGGTGGTGGCGGAGCTGGCCCCGCGCCGGCCGGTACGGATCTTCCGCGCGGTGGCCGACGCGGCGGACCGGGCGGCCGGGCCGAACGCGGGCGCCCGGGCCGAGGCGTTCGGCGGCAAGCCGCCGGAGCTGGCCGGACCACTCACCCTCGCGCAGAGCATCAACGCGGCGCTCGCCGACGGGATGCTGGACCACCCGGGGATGGCCGTCTTCGGCGAGGACGTCGCCGCCAAGGGCGGGGTGTACGGGGTGACCAAGGGACTGCGGGACCGGTTCGGTGGGGCCCGGGTCTTCGACACGCTGCTCGACGAGACCTCGATCCTCGGGCTCGGGCTGGGCGCCGGCGTCGCCGGGATGCTGCCGGTGCCGGAGATCCAGTATCTGGCGTACCTGCACAACGCCGAGGACCAGCTGCGGGGCGAGGCGGCCACCATGCGGTTCTTCTCCCGGGGGGCGTTCCGCAACCCGATGGTGGTCCGGGTGGCCGGGCTGGCCTACCAGGAGGGCTTCGGCGGGCACTTCCACAACGACAACTCGGTGGCCGTACTCCGGGACGTGCCGGGGCTGGTGGTCGCGGTGCCGGCGCGGCCGGACGACGCCGCGCCCATGCTCCGGACCTGCCTGGCCGCGGCGGCGGTGGACGGCAGCGTCTGCGCCTTCCTGGAGCCGATCGCGCTCTACCACACCCGCGACCTCTACGCCGACGGCGACGGCGAATGGCTGGCCGAGTACGCCCCGCCGGGCGCCTGGGCCGCCGGGCACGTGCCGATCGGCCGGGCCCGGGTGTACGGGGTCGGCTCCGCCGAGGACATCACGATCATCACCTTCGGCAACGGCGTACGGATGTCGCTGCGGGCGGCGGCCGCCCTGGCCGACGAGGGGGTCGGGATCCGGGTGGTGGACCTGCGGTGGCTCGCCCCGCTGCCGGTGGCGGACATCGTCCGGGAGGCGTCGGCCACCGGCCGGGTGCTGGTGGTCGATGAGACGCGCCGGTCGGGCGGGGTGGGCGAGGGCGTGCTCGCCGCCCTGGTGGACGGCGGATACGTGGGTGCGGCGCGACGGGTTGCCGGACTTGACTCGTTTGTACCATTGGGGCCGGCAGCACGTCAGGTTCTGGTCTCTGCGGAAGCCATTACCCAGGGTGCCCGTACGCTGCTGGCACGGTAAATTCCGTTCCACCCGGTGCGCCACTTGCGCGGCGAGCCACAACTGTGTGGACTGGGCGGAACGGCGTCGGACGACGCCGCGAGCAGGGATGAGATGAGGAGGCACGCGACAGTGAGCGCGACCGCTGGTCAGGCCGCCGACGGGGTACGCAGCCTGGCGGACCGGTTCGGGATCGAGCCGGGGATGGTCGTCATGGAGATCGGCTACGACGACGACGTCGACCAGGATCTCCGAGACGCCCTGACCGACCGCTGTGGGGATCTGGTCGACGAGGACACCGACGAGGTGGTCGACTCGGTTCTCGTCTGGTACCGCGACGGCGACGGTGACCTCTTCGAGCTCCTCGTCGACGCCCTCGGACCGCTGGCCGACAACGGCGTGGTCTGGCTCCTGACGCCCAAGGCCGGCCGGGACGGTCACGTCGAGCCGAGTGAGGTGGCCGAGAGCGCCCAGACCGCCGGCCTCCAGCAGACCTCCACGATCAACGCGGGTCGGGACTGGAGCGGGGCCCGCCTCGTGCTCCGACGCGGGTCCAAGGGCAAGAAGTAGCCGACCGTACGCACCCGGCGGCCGGCGCCGCCGGGGTGTGGCAGGCTGACCATCTCCAGACTCGACCCAAGGAGCTCGCATGCCCATCGAGGTTGGCGCCGAGGCGCCGGACTTCGTGCTCAAGGACCAGAACAACCAGGAGGTCCGGCTCTCCGACTTCCGTGGCAGGCGCACCGTGCTGCTGGTCTTCTACCCGCTCGCCTTCACCGGCATCTGCCAGGGTGAGCTCTGCGAGGTGCGGGACAACCTCGACGAGTACGTCAACGACGACGTCCAGGTGCTGACCGTCAGCGTCGACTCCGTCTACAGCCACAAGATCTGGGCCGACCGGGAGGGCTACCAGTTCCCGATGCTGGCCGACTTCTGGCCGCACGGCGCGGTGGCTCAGGCGTACGGCGTCTTCAACGACGTGGCGGGCATCGCCAACCGCGGCACGTTCGTGATCGACAAGGCCGGCGTGGTCCGGTTCGCCGAGATGAACATGCCCGGGGAGGCCCGTGACCAGCAGGGCTGGCGCAAGGCCCTGGCTGAGGCCGTCGCCGCCTGATCCCACCCCAGGTACGCCGTTCGACCGGGTCGGAGGCCGGCAGGTAAGCTTGCCGAACTCCGGCCCGCCGTACGGGTGTTCCGGGCGCGTAGCTCAGTGGGAGAGCACTCGCCTTACAAGCGAGGGGTCGCAGGTTCGAAACCTGCCGCGCCCACCACGTACCACCAGCAATCCTTCCTTCGCGACGAAGCGGTCAGGCTCCGCCGGCAATTGCCGGCGGAGCCTGACCGCTGTAGGGCCATCGGGATGGCGATGACAGTGTGTCGGCTGGCAATGCCAGCCTGGCCAAACAAGCGACGGTTGCGAAGGGACAGACGTCTACGGTGGAAGAGCGGGGTTTAAGCGTCAACCACTTTGCTGCATCCCACGTTCCTCTCGCAAACGTAGAACCAGCTCACCCCGGCACTGAATCCTGCACTTCCGCCACCCGCCGCGCTTCCATTCGGATCGTTGACCTGGTGGGTGGTGCCGTCATACAGGTGAAAGATCCCGTACACGCCATTACCGTCGGCCTCTTTGTCGTAAACGTCCACAAAGGTGTGACCGGACGAGACGGTTGCCACATCGGAGCCGTGGTAGGCGACAGCAAAATGAGCTTGTGCTGGCGACGCCCAAATTCCCGTCAGGGAAATGCCAACAATGGCGGTCAGGGTCAGCCGAAGCTTTTTGGGCAGGTGCATTCGCTCCCTCTTCCGGTCGAAGTGTGATGCATTGATCATTGCCAGTTGGCTGAATATTACGTACCGTAGGTTGACGCCTAACGCCATGAGGTTGACCATCCGCGCCACACCGTCCGACGTGATCGACGACGACGGCGATGCCGCTTTCTCGGGACAGGGCCCAAAAAAGAGCCAGGTATGTCGGAACGGGAAGAATGTTGCTGCCGTGCCCACCAGCACCACCAGCCCAACCTCGGCCCGTTCAGGCCAGCACCACCGGTTCCGGTGGCAGCGGCCGCAACGGCGGTCACGAGCACCGCGCGTTGCGCACTCGGTCGGTGGAGCGCAACCGGTGGACCGAGCGGCTGGGGCCGGCCATCGCCGTGGCGCCCGGCGCCCACGTGGACCGGTTCGAGGTCTTTTTCGACCTGGTCTTCGTCTTCTCGTTCTTCATCATCACGAGGGCCACCGCCGTGAGCATCACCGGCGCCAACCTGCTGCACGCCATGCTGGTGCTGTCCGTGCTCTGGTGGGTCTGGGTGATCCACACGGTGGTCGGGAGCCGGGTCCGGCTCGGCGTGGGGTTCGTGCCGGCCCTGATGGTCGTCGGGATGGCCGCGCCCTTCGCCTTCGCGCTGGCCCTGCTGAGCCGCTGCTCCGGCGTGACCTTGCCCACCCCGCTGCGCGACGCCGCGTAGGGGCAGGTCACCTGCCGTTACCCGGCGGTTAAGCTGGGGGTGCGAAGTCGCTCCCTGACCGGGGTGCGGCTTCGTAGTGCTTCACGGGGATCCGTGGAGCCCAGCCGTCCCGACGTTCTCCGGGCCAACCGAATCGGGACGACTGCACCCCCACCGCCCGACCGGCGCGTCCGGCGGGCCAACCCGGAACGGAGTAAGGCCACGCCATGAGCGTGACTACGCAGGATCCTGCTGCCCCGGTCGAGTCGGCGGAATCCGCCGAGCGCGGCCGCCTCGACCGCTTCTTCGAGATCACCCGCCGTGGCTCGACCGTCAAGCGCGAGGTGCTCGCCGGGATCACCACCTTCGCGACGATGGCCTACATCGTCGTGCTCAACCCGCTGATCATCGGTACCGCCCCGGACAAGGACGGCAACCTGCTCGGCATCGCGCCGGTCGCCGGGGTCACCTGCCTCGTCGCGGCGGTCATGACGATCATGATGGGCATCGTCGGCCGGGTGCCGTTCGCCGTGGCGACCGGCCTGGGCCTGAACGCGTTCGTCGCGTACGCCGTCGCCTCCCAGATGACCTGGGCCGAGGCGATGGGCCTGGTGGTGATCGAGGGTCTGATCATCACCGTGCTGGTGCTGACCGGCTTCCGGAAGGCCGTCTTCCGGGCCATCCCGGCCTCGCTGAAGGCGGCCATCGCCGCCGGTATCGGTCTGTTCATCGCCATGATCGGCTTCGTCGACGGCGGTCTGGTCCGGCGGGTGCCGGACGCGGCCGGCACCACCGTCCCGGTGCAGCTCGGCGGCGACGGCACGCTGCGCGGCTGGACCACGGTCGTCTTCCTGGTCGGCCTGCTGGTCACCGGCATCCTGGTGGCCCGCAAGGTGAAGGCCGGCGTCCTGATCGGCATCGTGGCGACCACGGTCGTCGCGGTGATCGTCAACGCCCTCGCCAAGCCTGGGCCCGCGTTCGTCGACGGCAAGCCCAACCCGGAGGGCTGGCGGCTCAATGTGCCGACCCTGCCCGATCCGCTGATCAAGGCGCCCGACCTGCACCTGGTCGGCAACGTGTCGTTCAGCTCGTTCGCCCACGTCGGCGTGATGACCGCGCTGCTGCTGGTGTTCACCCTCGTGCTCGCCGACTTCTTCGACGTGATGGGCACGACCGTGGGCCTGGCCAAGCAGGCCGGCCTGACCACCAAGGACGGCACCGACATGCCCCGACTGGGCAAGGTGCTCTTCGTCGACGGCGTCGCCGCGGTCGCCGGTGGCGCGGGCAGCGCCTCCTCGGCCACCACGTACGTCGAGTCCTCCTCGGGCATCGCGGACGGTGGGCGTACCGGCCTGACCAGCGTGGTCACCGGCGTGCTCTTCCTCGGCGCGCTGCTGCTCACCCCGCTGGTGTCGCTGGTGCCGAGCGAGGCCGCCGGCCCGGCGCTGGTGATCGTCGGCGCGCTGATGATCCGCCAGGTCAAGGAGATCGACTTCACCGACGTGGGCGTCGCGGTCCCGGCCTTCCTCACCATGACCCTGATGCCGTTCACCTACTCGATCACCAACGGCATCGGCGCCGGCTTCGTGAGCTGGGTGGCGATCCGGGTGGCCCAGGGCAAGGCGCGCCAGATCCACCCGCTGATGTGGGCGGTCTCCGCCGCGTTCGTGGTCTATTTCGGCATCAACCTGGTCAAGGCCGTCACCGGCGTCAGCTGACCGGTCCACGCCGCGCCCCCGTCGCCCCCGGCCCGAGGCGGCGGGGGCGCGGCGTATCCGGATCATGGGTTAGAGTGCCGGCGCGCGGAACACGCGACCGTCGTGGGCGCAGGGAGATGAGGCCATGGATCGCCATGAGCTTCCTTCCTCGTACCCTCTTCCGGGTCGCGCGCGCTGACCGACCGCGACCCGGGTCGCTCCACGACCTTGGAGAATCGCGTTGTCTTTTTCCGACCTGACCACCGACCGACTCGTGCTGCGTCCGTGGCCCGCCGAGGAGGCCGCCCTCGCCGCCGCCGGTGAGCGCTGCCCGCACTGGGCGGCGGACTTCCCCAGCGAGGCCGACCGCATGATCGCCGGCCGGCTCACCCGCGAGCCGGAACGGCCGCACGGGCACTATCTGATGATCGAACGGGAAACCGGCCTGACCGTCGGCGCCATTGGCCTGTTCTGGCCGCCCACCGACGGTGCCGTCGAGTTCGGCTACGGCGTCGCCCCGTCCCGGCGCCGCCGTGGCTACACCACGGAGGCCGCCCGAGCCCTCGTTGCGTTCGCCCTCGCCCTGCCCGGGGTGTCCCACGTGTACGCCAACGTGGACCCGGCCAACGTGGCCTCGGTCCGGGTGCTGGTGAAGGCCGGCCTGCGACCTGCCGGCACCGTGGCCGGCGACGAGGGGCCGTTGCACCGGTACGTCGCCGAGTAGCGCGGGACCGACCCGGCTTGAGACTTTGGGTGCGTTTGTTGTCGCTCCGGTGACAACAAACGCACCCAAAGGAGTGCATCGTCGCGGGCGCGGCCGGGGGCGCTGCCCGTCCCGACGCTGGGACGCGATGCTCGTTGTACCGGTACAGGGACGACGGGGGAGCACGGTCATGAGCTACGCGGACGTCAACGGGGTGCGGCTCTGGCACGAGGTGCACGGGACCGGCCAGCCGCTGGTGCTGCTGCACGGCGGCTACGGCGCGGTGGAGATGTTCCAGCCGATCCTGCCCGCCCTCGCCGCTCGCCGCCGGGTGATCGCCGTCGACCTGCAGGGCCACGGCCGCACCGCCGACGTGGACCGGCCGCTGCGGTACGAGTCGATGGCCGACGACATCGCCGCGCTACTGCGGCACCTCGACCTGCCGCAGGCCGACCTGATGGGCTACTCGCTCGGCGGCGGGGTGGCCCTGCGTGCCGCGATCCAGCACCCGGACCTGGTCCGCCGCCTGGTGCTGGTCTCCACGCCGTGCCGGCGGCGCGGCTGGTATCCGGAGGTGCTGGCCGCGATGGCGGCCCAGGACGAGCGGGTCGCCGAGCAGATGCGCGGCACCCCGCCGCACGAGCTCTACCTGCGTCTGGCGCCGCGCCCGCAGGACTGGCCGAGGCTCTGGGCCAAGACCGGTGAGCTGCTGCGCCGCGACTACGACTGGTCCGCCGAGGTGGCCGCGCTCGCCCTGCCGGTGCTCCTGGTCTTCGCCGACGCCGACTCGGTCCCGGTCAGCCACATGGGGGAGTTCTTCGGGCTGCTCGGCGGCGGGCACCGGGACGCCGGCTGGGACGGCACCGACCGCCCGGCGTCCCGGCTGGCCGTGCTGCCCGGCCTGACCCACTACGACATCGTCGGGTCACCGGCGTTGCCCGAGGCCGCCCTGCCGTTCCTCACCCACGAGGTCCGCGCGCCCGCCTGACCGCCCAACGGGTCAGGGGAGGCGGCGGGTGAGCCAGCGCAGCAGGGCGTCGCCCTGGGCACGCTGGAACGCTCGTACCGTGGGGATGCCGGGCGGTGGCGGCAGCCGGGCCCCGTCGAGGAAGAACCCGGTGAACCCGGCCAGTACGCCGGTCAGGTCGGCCGGATCCACTCCGGCGGCGAGCGGCAGGTCGCGCAGCAACGCCTCGGGGTCGTGCCCGCCGTAAACCTGCACGTTGACCAGGATCATCAGGCTGTCCAGCCACACCGGCCCCCGGCAGGCCCATGGCCAGTCCACCACGCTGACCCTGCCGTCGGGGCCGATCAGCAGGTTGTCGGCGCGGATGTCGAGGTGGCACAGCGTCTCGCCGGTCAGCGCCGCCAGCCCCCGGTCGGCGGCGGCGCACAGTTCCGGCAGCCGGGCCCGGGCCCACGGGTCCAGGTCGGTCGGCGGATCCGCGGCGATCCGCCGCCAGCCGGCGAAGTCCGGCGCGAGTTGCGCGGCGGCGGTGGGCGCCGCCGCGACCGACGCCGGCGTGAGCGCCGCGGCCATGGCCTCCAGGGTGGACAGCACCGCGCTCAGCTCGCCGGCCGCCCAGGGCGTCACCGGGTGCCGCCCCGCCACGTCGGTGAAGACCAGCGCCACCCAGTCGCCGTCGTCGTAGCTGCCGAGCAGCCGGGGCGCGGGCGCGGCCGGCGGCAGCGCGGCGGCGATCAGCCCCTCCGCCCGGTGCAGCCCGGGACTGCGGTCGTTCTGGGCCGGGCTGACCGCCTTGACGAAGGCGCGCCCGCCGCCGGCGGTACGCACCCGGTCGGCGGTGCCGGGCGAGAAGCCGCCCGACTGGGAGACGGCCTCCACCACCCGGTCACCGAGGATCTCCTCGACCGCGGCCCGGACCCGGTCGGGCAGATCCGCCCAGTGGATCCGGCGGTTCGTCGCGCGCGTCACCGGTCCACCGTGCCGCCAGGCACCCGGCCGGGGCAATCCGATTACCGCGCCGGGGCGGCGTACCGGAGGATGACCACTCCACTGTCGAACGGGCGTGCCTCGACCAGGGTGAACCGGTGCGGCTCGAAGCCCCGGTCGGCCAGCGGGATCCCGCTGCCGGCCACGATCGGGTTCAGCTTGACCACCAGTTCGTCCACCTCGCCGAGGAGTTGGCCGGCGAGGTGCCCGCCGCCGCAGAGCCAGATGTCCCGGCCGGGCTGCCGCTTCAGCTCGCGGACGTGGGCCACCGGATCACCGGCGACGATCTCCACCTGCGGGTCGTCCGACGGAGGCAGCGAGCGGGAGAAGACGTACTGCTTCAGGTGGGCGTACGGGCTGGTGACGCCCATCTTCAGCCCGGGGTCGTAGGTGCCCCGCCCCATCACCAGCGCGTCGAAGCGGCCCGTGGGCGGCGACTCGATGCCGAGCTGGGCGTGGGCGAACGTGGGGAAGGTCTGGGGCCATTCGGCAGCCAGGTGGGCCAGCAAGTCCGGCTCCGGCATCAGGGGGAAAAAGTCGTAGGACCCGTCGGGTGCGGCGATGAAGCCGTCGAGGGTGCTGGCGACGTAGTACACGAGCTTGCGCAAACCTGCTCCGATGTCCGGCTCAACCACGACGGCTGTCGTAGTTGACGGAGAATCTACTACACCTGTCGTGGTTGTTGCTAGGGTGTCGCCGTGGCCAGGAATCCGGAACGCCGTACCCTCCTCGCCGACGCCGGGCTGCGCGTGCTCGCCGCGGCCGGCGCGCGCGGGCTGACCCACCGCGCGGTCGACGCCGAGGCGGGCGTGCCGACCGGCACGGCCTCCAACTACTTCCCGTCCCGGCCCGCGCTGCTCGCCGGGCTCGCCGAGCGGATCTTCGAACGGATGGCGCCCGACCCGGCCGTGCTGGCCGACCTCGGCCGGCGCGAGCCGTCCCTCGCCCTGGTGGCCGACTACCTGCGGTACATCGTCGAGCGCACCACCCGCGAGCCGGACCTCACCCGGGCCCTGTTCGAGCTGCGGCTGGAGGCGTCCCGCCGCCCCGAGTTGCGGCGCGCGCTCGGCGACGTGCTCCGCCGGGGGTACGCCGACGACGTGGCCTTCCACGTCGCGGCCGGGCTGCCCGGCGGGGCCTTCGAGGTGGCGCTGCTGCACCACGCGGTGGACGGGCTCCTGCTCGACCTGCTCACGACGTCGATCGACGCCGGATTCGACGTCGACCAGGTGGTGTCCGCCCTGGTCTCCCGCCTGGTCGGCGCCGCCGGCTGACCGCCGTCCCAGGTGTGTCCACCGGCCCAGGGGGAAACCCCGGCAGGACGCCCTGGGGAGGAGCGACGGATGACGGATGCCCCGGCACTGACCATCGGCGTGCTCGGCTCGTACGGCGGTCGCAACCTCGGCGACGAGGCGATTCTGACCGGCCTCCTGTCCGATCTGCGCCATCTTGAGCCGAACGCCCGGATCATCGTGTTCTCCCGTAACCCGGCGCACACCGCGCTGGCCCATCCCGACGTGGAGGCGGTGCCCTGGGAGGGGGTCAGCCGGGCCGACTCGTCCATGCTGCTGGCCGAGCTCGACCTGCTCATCCTCGGCGGCGGCGGGATCCTCTACAACCGCGAGGCCCGCCGCTACCTGCGGGTGGTCCGGGTGGCCCAGGAGCGGGGCCTGCCGCTGCTCACCTACGCGGTGGGGGTCGGGCCGCTCAGCGACGGCATCGACACCGGGATGGTGCGCGAGACCCTGGCCGGGGCCGCCGAGGTGACCGTGCGGGACCAGGAGTCCCGGATGGTGCTGGAAGAGGCCGGGCTGCTGAACCCGATCACGGTCACCGCCGACCCGGCGTTCCTGCTGGAGCCGGAGGACTTCCCGGAGAGCTGGCTGCGCGAGGAGGGCGTCCCGGGTGGCAAGCGGCTGGTCGGGTTGAGCGTTCGCGAGCCGGGCCGGGCCGCCGAACGCCTCGACGTCGACGGCTACCACCGGCTGCTCGCCCAGATCGCCGACTTCCTGGTGCACCGGATCGACGCGTACGTGCTCTTCGTGCCGATGGAACGCGACGACATCCGGCACTCGCACGGGGTGATGTCGCACATGACCGCGTCGGAGCGGGGCCGGATCCTGCACGGTGACTACTCGCCGAGGCAGATCCTGGGCATGATGCGCCACCTCGACCTCGCGGTCGGCATGCGGCTGCACTTCCTGATCTTCGCCGCCATGATCGGCACGCCGTTCCTGCCCCTGCCGTACGCCGGAAAGGTCTTCGACCTGGCCCAGCGGCTCGGGGTGCCGGCGCTGCGTGGCGTGGAACGCGAGGTGGAGGGCCCGCTGCTGGCGGAGGTGGACCAGCTGTGGGACGAGCGGGAGGCGCGGGCCGACGAGACCGCCCGCCGGGTGGCCGAAGTGTGCGAGCAGGCCCGTGGCACCTCCCAGGTCACCCGGGGGGTGCTGGAGAGCATCCGGTCGCGCACCCTGACCCGGACCGGCGGCCGCTGAGCCGGCTCGTCGGGCCGGCGGGCCTCGTCCACCCCGCTGCTGGCCGCCGGCCGCCGAGGGATCGACCCGAGCGGGTCAGAGCGCCGGGCCGCGCCAGGTGTAGACCCACGGGCGGCCGCGGTGGTCGTCCGACTCCAGCTCGTAGATCTCCGCCTCGGCCAGCCCCTCCGGGCCGAGGCGGTGGTGCGTCAGCGGCGGCCGGCCGTTGTCGTCCAGCTCGACGGTGACGGTCTCGCCGTCGGCTACGCCACCCACCAGGGGGATCTGCACCGTTCCTGCCATGCGCCCATCCTGCCCCGGAGGCCGCCGCGCCGCAGCGATAGCGGGGCAGCGGGCCGGGCCGCTCCGGGACTAGGGTCCGAGGATGGCGGACACGACGATCGACCCCACGCTCGGTCCGGTCCTCGCCCGTACGGGCGACGAGCGGGCCGTGCTCGAATCGTTCCTCGACTTCCACCGGGCCATCGTGCTGCGCAAGGCGCGGGGCCTCGCCGACGCCGACGCGAGCCAACGCCTGGTGCCGTCCCTCACCACCCTCGCCGGCCTGCTCAAACACCTGGCCCTGGTGGAGCAGAACTGGCTGGCCCGACTGTTCGCTCCCGAGCCGGGCGACGTCTACATCACCTCGGAGGCGGAAGCCGAGGCGAGCTTCACCCTCGGCCCCGCCGACACCGTCGAGACCCTCGCCGCGGGGTACGAGGCGGCCTGCGCCCGGTCCCGGGCGATCGCCGCCCGGTTCGACCTGGACCACGTGGTGCCGCACCCGCAGCTCGGTGAGGTGTCGCTGCGCTGGGTGCTGGTTCACCTGATCGAGGAGACCGCCCGGCACGCCGGGCACGCGGACATCCTGCGCGAGCTGACCGACGGCGAGACCGGGGCGATCTAGGGACGGTTCAGTCCCGGGGCAGCAGGCCGGGCGGATATTCCATCCCGTCGTGGGTGCAGGCGGCGGCGGCCACCCGGGCGGCGTACCGGGCCGCGTCGAGCGGGGACGCGCCGCCCAGCCGGGCGGCGATCAGGCCGGCTGCGAAGGCGTCTCCCGCGCCGTTGGTGTCCACCACCGCGGCGGGTGGGGTCGCCGCGGGCACCCGCACCGGCGGCGTGTCCGGGCCGTGCAGGGTCGCGCCGGCTGCCCCGCCGGTCACCAGCACGGTCCGGGGCGCCAGCCCCGCCGCCACCTTTCCGGCCCGCTCGCCCAGCCGCACGTCGCTCAGGAAGACCAGATCGGCGACCTCGGCGAAGGGGCGGTGGTAGTCGTTCTCGCCGTCCCAGTCGTGCAGGTCGGTGGAGAGCGTCACGCCGGCCCCCAGGCTCGCGCGCAACCCCGGCAGCACGTCCCGCGCCCAGTCCATGATCGACACGTGCACGTGCCGCGCGTCGCCGACCAGCGCGGCGAGCTCCGCCGGGGCGAACGGCGCCGGGCCCGACCACGGGCGCGGGTCGTAGAGGGACATCCGGCGGCCGGCCGGGTCGACCAGGTTGACCGATCGGCGGGTGCCGGCGGGCGCCTCGGCCAGCACGGCCCGTACCGAGGTGCGGGCCAGCGCGGCCCGGACCACGTCGCCGGCCGGGTCGGCGCCCAGCACGTCCACCAGCGCCACCCGCAGGCCCAGGGCGTGCGCGGCGAGCGCCACCCCGGCCCCGGTGTTGCCGATCCGCAGCTCGATCGGGGGTACCGTCAGCGAGTCGGCGGCCGGCAGCGGGAGCGCGGGCACCTGGGCACGGATGTCGACTCCCAGGCCACCGATCACGAGCAGATCGACCATGGCGGCGAGAGTAGTCGGTCCCGGCCGCCTATCCTGGCCTCGGGCGTCGTCGAGGGGGAGTGCGTGCTGGTCATCCACGGGCTGTGGCTGTCCGGCGTCGGGCTCGCCGTCTGGGCCGAGGACAGCACCCGCCCGGCCCGGGCCCCGCGCCGACCCGGCCGGGCGCCACGGGAGCGTCCGCACCCCTTCGCCGCCGACCACGCCACCCTCGCCGCCGCGCTCGGCGACCCGCCGGGCGAACGGGCGTCGGTGCTGCTCACCCTGCCCACCCGGGCCGGCTCGCCGATGGACTCCCCGGCGCTGGTCCGGACCACCGCCGGAGAACCGGTCCGTGGTCCGGTCACCCTCGCCGGGTGGCGGGTCCCCGCCCTGGCGTACGCCCCGGACGCCGCGCTCGCCCTGCTCCGCGCCCTTGAGGTGGGGGACGTGGTGCCGGGGGCGACCCTGCGCCACCTGGCCGAGCTGGCCGACTTCGCCGCCGACCTCGTCAGCCGCGGCCGGCTGCTGCCCGGTGTGGCCGACGTCGTCGCCGTGCCACCCGCCGACTCCTCGGCCCCGACCCGGACCGGGCGGGGCGCGGTGGACGACCCGCGACCCCGGCGGCACCTGCGTCCGGTGGACCACTCCGACGTGGTCACCGCCCGGGCGGTCTGGCGGCCGCTGCTCACCGGCACGGACGCGGCCTGGGCGCGCTCGCTGGCCCTCGCCCTGCCCCCGGCCGCCCGCGCCGCCGTCGAATGGGAGGTCACGCCGCCCGGCGCCGCGGCCGGCGCCGTCGGACCAGGGGAGCTGGTCGCCGAGGCGCTGGACGCGTTGACCGACGCCGCCGCCCGGGCCGCCCTGGCCGACACCCTGCTGCACCGGGGCATGCGCCCGGTCGGGCCGGTGCCCCGCTGGCTGGCCGCGCTCACCGGGCCGGAGCGCGCGTTCCACGCCGAGCCGGCCGCCCTGGACACCCTGCGGACCGAGCTGGACGCCTGGCAGCGCGACGCCGCCGGCGGCCGGGTACGGGCCGCCTTCCGGCTGGTCGAGCCGCCCGTCGACCCGGTGGCCGAGCTGGTCGAAGGGGGATCCTGGCGACTCGAGTTCGGCCTGCACCCCACCGACGAGCCGGGCCTGGTGGTGGACGCGGCGCAGATCTGGCGCGGGTCCGCGCCCGCCCTCGTCGACCACCGGATCGAGCCGCAGGAAACCCTCCTCGCCGAGCTGGGCCGGGCCAGCCGGCTCTGGCCGGACCTGGACGACGCGCTGCGGACCGCCGCGCCGGAGGGGATGGAGCTGGACGCGGACGGCGCGCACCGGTTCCTCCGGGAGGGTGCGCCGGTGCTGCACGCGGCCGGCTTCGGGGTGCTGCTGCCGTCCTGGTGGCGGCGGCCCTCGTCCCGCCTCGGCGCCCGATTGCGGGCGCGCAGCCGGAGCGCCCCCGCCACGGTCGCCGCCGCCGCGGCGGGCCTCGGGCTGGACGCCCTGGTCGACTACCGCTGGGAGGTGGCCCTCGGCGACCAGCCGCTGACCGCCGAGGAACTGGCCGCCCTGGCCGAGCTGAAGTCCCCGCTGGTCCGGCTGCGGGGACGTTGGGTCGAGCTGGACCCGGACCGGCTCGCCGCCGGGCTGCGGCTGCTCCGCTCGGCCGGCGAGCTGACCGTGGCCGACCTGCTGCGGATGGGTCTGGCCGGCGCCGACCGCCCCGACGCGCTGCCGGTGCTGGAGGTGACCGCCGACGGGCCGTTGGGTGAGCTGCTGGCCGGGGAGGCGGAGCGGCGGCTCACCCCGGCCGACCCGCCACCGGGGTTCGCCGGGACGCTGCGGCCGTACCAGCGGCGCGGGCTGGCCTGGCTGGCGTTCCTCCAGTCGCTCGGGTTGGGCGGGATCCTCGCCGACGACATGGGGCTGGGCAAGACCGTGCAGCTGCTCGCACTGCTCGCCGGCAACCCGCCGGAGGTTGGGCCCACGCTGCTGGTCTGTCCGATGTCGCTGGTCGGCAACTGGCAGCGGGAGGCGGCCCGGTTCACGCCCGGGTTGCGGGTCCACGTGCACCACGGGGCCGAGCGCGCCCGGGGTGAGGCGTTCGCCGCGGCGGTGCACGCCGCGGACCTGGTCCTCACCACCTACTCGGTGGCCGCCCGCGACGCGTACGACCTGGCCGGGATCGACTGGCACCGGGTGGTGGTGGACGAGGCCCAGGCGATCAAGAACGCCGCCACCCGGCAGGCCGAGGCGGTCCGGTCGCTGCCCGCGCGGCACCGGGTCGCGGTCACCGGTACGCCGGTGGAGAACCGGCTCGCCGACCTCTGGTCGATCATGCAGTTCGCCAACCCCGGCCTGCTCGGCCCGGCCGCCACCTTCCGGAAGAAGTTCGCCGAGCCGATCGAGCGGCACGGCGACGCCGAGGTGGCCGGGCGGCTGCGCCGGATCACCGGACCGTTCGTGCTGCGCCGGCTCAAGACCGACGCGTCGATCATCTCCGACCTGCCCGAGAAGCTGGAGATGGAGGTGCTCTGCAACCTCACCGCCGAGCAGGCCGCCCTCTACCGGGCGGTGGTCGACGACATGATGGCGAAGATCGAGTCCAGCGACGGGATGGAACGCCGCGGTCTGGTGCTGGCCACCATGACCCGGCTCAAGCAGGTCTGCAACCACCCCGCCCAGCTGCTGCACGACGGCTCGGCCCTGCCCGGCCGCTCCGGCAAGCTGGAACGGCTCGAGGAGATCGTCGACGAGGTGCTCGCGGCCGGGGAGAAGGCCCTGCTGTTCACCCAGTACGCCGAGTTCGGCGGGATGCTGCGCGGGCACCTGTCCGCCCGTACCGGCCGGGAGGTGCTCTACCTGCACGGCGGCGTCGGCAAGGCCGAGCGGGACGCCATGGTGACCCGGTTCCAGTCCCCGGACGGTCCGCCGCTGTTCGTCCTGTCGCTCAAGGCCGGCGGCACCGGGCTGACCCTCACCGCGGCGAACCACGTGGTGCACGTGGACCGCTGGTGGAACCCGGCCGTCGAGGACCAGGCCACCGACCGGGCGTTCCGCATCGGCCAACGCCGCCGGGTGCAGGTACGCAAGTTCGTGTGCGCCGGCACGGTCGAGGAGAAGGTGGCCGCGATGATCGCGGACAAGCGCAGCCTGGCCCAGCGGGTGGTGGGCAGCGGCGAGCAGTGGGTCACCGAGCTGTCCACCGACACCCTGCGTGAGCTGTTCGCGCTGGACGCCGGGGCGGTGGTGGAGTGACCACTCCGGACCGAGGGTCGCGGTTCGCCGAGTTCGGGCCGCCGCGCCGGGTCGAGGGCGGCCTGAAGGCGCGCAGCACCCGGGGCGCGATCGGCCGCTCCTGGTGGTCCCGGCGCTTCCTGGAGGTGCTGGAGTCCTTCGCGCTCGGCACCCGGCTCACCCGGGGCCGGGCGTACGCGCGCCGGGGCCAGGTGCTCCGGCTCGACGTCGCCCCCGGGCTGGTGACCGCCAGCGTGCAGGGGTCACGGCCCAAGCCGTACCCGGTGCGGATCGGGTTGCCGGCGTACCCGGACGAGGTCTGGGACCGGGTCGAGGCGGACCTGGCCGGGCAGGCGTTCTTCAGCGCCCGGCTGCTCGCCGGCGACCTGCCGTCCGAGTTGGAGGAGCTGTTCGCCGAGGCGAACGCGCCCCTCTTCCCAGCCGGCGTGGCCGAGCTGGAGCAGCACTGCGGCTGCCCTGACTTCGCCGTCCCGTGCAAGCACCTGGCGGCCACCTTCTACCTGCTGGCCGAGGCGTTCGACGCCGACCCGTTCCGGCTCCTGCACTGGCGCGGCCGGAGCCGGGCCGAGCTGCTCGACCGGCTGCGTAGCCTGCGGGGCGTCGCCGCGAGCGCGGACGGCGCACCGGCCGAGCAGGCGGCGGTGCCGGGCGCGCCGGCCGGCCCGGCGGACGCCGGTGCCGGGCCAGCGGCGGCGGAACGAGCCGTGGCCGGCGCGGGGCGGGTGCTCGGCGGCCTGCCGGCGGCCGAACTGGCCGACGAGCTGGACCGGTTCTGGCTGCCTCCGGCGCCGTTGCCCGACCGGCCACCCACCCTGGCGACCGGACCGGAGCTGCTGCTGCGCCAGCTCGCCCCGCCGGGGGCCGCGATCGGCGGCCCCGGCCTGGTCGAGCGGCTACGGCGGGCCTACCGGGAGTTCGGCCGGCCGCGACCGGCGACGGACCCGGACACCTCGGCGCGCTGATCCCCGGCGTCCGGTCTCCCGGCCCGCAGGGTGCGATCGGCGCGGTCATAGCCAGCGTCGCCGGAAGTGCCACATGAGCCCGGCGTTGGCCAGCAGTACCACGGCGCAGATCGCGCCGGCCAGCCGGCCGGCCAGTACGGTCATCGCCGGCAGCGAGGCCCACAGCACGATCGTCAACAGCATCAGATAGCGGCCTCGGCGGCCCCGGGCCCGGTGATCGAGCCGGGCGAAGAACTGCGGGTCGCTCTCCCGCAGTTGGCGGGTGATCTGTTCGAACCTGCGCTGATCCTCTTTGCTGAGCATGGCGGTGCCTTCCCCTCACGGCTTCAGCGGTCCCGCGGCATACCCGCAACGGAGGCGGGTCACGCGCTGCTCCTGCCGCCACTTCGATCAAAGTCGGACGGGTAGGCATCTTCCGGTCTGACGACCTCAGCGCAGGCCTGCCCGGGGGTTACGTTTCCGCGGTGCCTTCGAACGGCCCCAACAGCGTCGCCGCGGGCGAAAACGTGAGGTCCCGGCCGCCGCGGCAACAACATTCGTGAGCAACGGGCGGCGGGGCACGGTGGGCGGCCGGGTCGGCCGCGCGGGGGTAGGTCAGCGGAGGGGGCGGTGGGTGGTGTTGGGGCGGGAGCCGGTGGGGCGGGGTCGGCCGGGGCGGGAGCCCCAGGGCCGGGTGCCCGCCCAGCGGCGCGGGCGGCGGTGGTGCGGTGCTGGTTCGGTGCCGCCGGTGTGGCGGGCCGCGTCATCACTGGACATGGTCAACCCCCGCTCTGGCGCGAGCGCGCCGTCACCCGGGTCCAACGAGTCCGGCACCGGGGAGGACGCTGCCCGCGGTCAGCAGCCGCGGCGGGGTAGGGGAAGTTGGCCCGGGAGCAGATCGGAGGTGAGCGTGACGCCGGCCCCCCGTAACGCCTCGATCAGCGCGTTCTGCACCAGATAGGAGTCGGGAAGCTGCCAGCGCGCCTGCTCGGGGGCGACCGCCCAGCGCACCGTCCCCTCGGGCAGCCGGGTCGGCGGTGCCGGGATCCAGGAGCCGCCACCGTGCCGGATCACGTGGAAGCAGTGCTCGAGTTCCGGCCGGAGCGGGTCCCCGCGGCGGACCAGGAACATCCAGCGGCCGGTGGGGGTGACCAGGACCGGCCCGCGTACGCCGAAGCCGGCCGGGTGGGTCGCGAGCGTGTCCAGGACCCGTCGGCCGAGATGGGCCGCGACCTCGAGTACGTCGAACGCGTGCCCGGTGGGCAGCAGCACCCCGTGCGGGCGGCTGCGCCACCAGGTGGCCACCCGCGCCGGGTCGGCGCTCGCCGCGTGCTCCCAGTTTTCCAGGGCCGGGTGGCAGCCGCTGGTGGGACAGCCGGCCCGGCCGCAGACGAAGCGGCTGTTGGCCAGGCAGGCGCCGGGCGTCACCTCCCAGCCGTGGACGGCGTAGCGGACGGCGACCCGGCGCAGCCGGACCCGTTCCAGGGGCGACAGGTGAGCCACGCGTGGTCCGACATTCCCCCACATGTGTGCCACATCCCCTCTCGTCCGCACTGGATGGTCCACATCGCACGTCGAACGCCGTCACTGCCGTAACCCGCGGTCGTTGAGCTGACGAACGGCTGATGCAACTTGCACGGAAACTACGAGGACTGGCCGTACGGCTGACGTACAGACTGTGCGACCAGGGAAAATCTGAGAACCGACCGGTCGTCGCGACCGTCGACCGGGTTGGCTCAGCCGGCCGTGGGCAGGGGGAGGGATGGCGAGATGGACGAACTACCCATAGGCCGCCGGGTGGCGTACTGGCGGGGGCGGCGCAAGATGTCCCAACAGGTCTTCGCCGACCGGCTCGGCAAGTCCAAGAGCTGGGTGGACAAGGTGGAGCGCGGAGTCCGGCGGCTGGACAAGTTCTCCGTCCTCTACGAGATCGCCGACATTCTCCAGGTCGACGTCCAACTGCTCCTCGGCAAGGACCCGGAGCGGCGCACCGACACCCTCAACTGCATCGACCAGGTCGAGGTCGAGGAGATCCGGGCCGCGCTGGAGCGGTACGACTCGATGACCGCCTACTTCGACGCGGCGCCGTACCCGCCCCCGCTGGCGGACATGCGCAAGGCGGTCAACCACGCCTGGCTCACCTACCAGTACGGCCGCTACGGGATGCTCACCCGCGCCCTGCCGAAGCTGCTGCGCGACGCCCAGGCCGCCGACGCCGGCTACGCCGACGAGCAGGCCCGCGACGCCGCCCACCTGCTCGGGCAGGTCTACCAGATCGCCTCCTCGGTGCTCCGCAAGCTCGGCGAGTGCGACCTGGCCTGGCTGGCCGCCGACCGCTCGATGGCGGTCGCCCAGCGGGCCGACGACCAGTTGCTGGCCGGTGTCGCCACCACCCGGGTCTGCAACGCGCTGGCGGCCATGGGCCGGTCCCGGCCGGCGCTGGAACTCAACGTCAACATCGCCAACCGACTGGCCCCCGGCACCGGCGACGCGAGCCCGGAGCAGCTCTCCGTCTACGGCATGCTGCTGCTCCAGGGCGCGATGGCCGCCGCCCGCATCGGCGACTCCGCGACGGTGGACGACCTGCTCAACGGGGCCCAGGAGGCGGCCACCCTGCTGGGCAGCGACCAGAACCACTACTGGACCTCGTTCGGCCCGACCAACCTCGAGCTGCACCGGGCCGCCGCCGCCGTCGAACTCGGCGACGGGGGCCGGGCGGTGGAGATCCACCAGCGGATCCCCGAGCCGGCGTTCAACGCGCTGCTGCCCGAGCGGCGCGCGCACCACCTGCTCGACATCGCCCGCGGCTACGCCCAGATCGGTGACGTCGCCAACGCGGGTGAGATGCTGCTGCTCGGTGACCGGCTCGCCCCGTCCGAGATCCGCTGCCGGCCGATCGCCCACGAGGTGATGTCCGACGTGCTCCGTCGCACACGGGGTACGCCGCCTCCGCCGATCGGGGAGTTGGCTGAGCACATGGGAGTCGGAGTATGAGCGGATGAACAGTCCGCATCTCAGCCACCGGCGCCGTCGGGTGCTCTACGTGATCGCCTGCGGCTCGCCGCTGGCCCGCAACGTCGGCCGGTTGGTCGACCTCGCCCAGCAGGAAGGCTGGGACGTTTGCGTGGTCACCACCCCCGACGGTGCCAAGTTCGTCGACCGCGCGTCGCTGGCCCGGCAGACCGGGCACCCGGTACGCACCCACTACAAAAACCCGGGCGACCCGGACGTGCTCCCCCCGGCGGACGCGATGCTGGTCTGCCCGGCGACGGTCAACACCGTCAACAAGTGGGCGGCCGGCATCGCCGACACGCTCGCCCTGGGGCTGCTGATCGAGGCGCAGGGGCTCGGGGTGCCGATCGCGGCCGTCCCGTACACCAACTCGGCGATGGCCGCGCACCCGGCGTTCCGGGCCAGCCTGGACCGGCTGCGTGAGTGGGGGGTGCGGATGGTCTTCGGCGACCACGTCGTACCGCTGCACCCGCCGGGTACCGGTGAGCGGCACACGGACGTGTTCCCCTGGGAGGTCGGCCTCGCGGCGCTGGGCGGCACGCCACGCCCGGCCGCCCCGGTCGGCTGAGCCGGCCTCGACGTGCCGACGGGTCAGCTCCCGCCGGCCCCGTCCGGCCGCACCGACCCCGGGTCGCGCCCGGCCACCGGCGAGCGGATGACGGGCGACCTGTGGGCCGCAGGTTCCGTCTGCCGCCGGACCGGGCCCGGACGCCGGTAAGCTGGCCGGCCGTGAGCACAACCGGATCCCCGCCCACCGTCGCCGACGTGGTGGCCGTGCTGGACCGCCGCTACCCGCCCGCGTGGGCCGAGGAGTGGGACCGGGTCGGCCTGGTGCTCGGCGAGCCCAGCACCCCGGTACGCCGGATCGCCTGCGTGGTCGACGTGGTCCCGGAGACGGTGGACGAGGCGCTCGCCGCCGGGGCCGACCTGATCGTCGCGCACCACCCGTTGCTGCTGCGCGGGGTCTCCTCGGTCGCCGCCACCACGTACAAGGGGCGCATCGTCCACCGGATGATCAAGGCGGACGTGGCGCTGTACGTGGCGCACACCAACGCCGACGTGGCCGACCCGGGCGTCTCCGACGCGCTCGCCGCCCGGTTCGGGCTGACCGGGCTGCGCCCGCTGCACCGGCCCCGGCCGGGGTCGCCCGCCGACGGCCCGGGGCGGGGCATCGGCCGGATCGGCGAGCTGCCCGCCCCGATGACCCTGGCCGAGCTGACCCGGCACGCGGCCGCCGTGCTCCCCGCCACCGCCTGGGGAGTTCGCGCCGCCGGGGATCCCGGGCGTATGGTTCGTACCCTTGCCGTCAGCGGAGGCTCGGGGGACAGCTTCCTCGCCGAGGCGACCGCCGCCGGGGTGGACGCGTTCCTCACCGCAGACCTGCGCCACCACCCCGCCGGTGAGCACCTCGCCGCCGGCGGCCCGGCCCTGCTGGACGCCGCCCACTGGGCGACCGAACGACCCTGGCTGGACGACCTGGCCGCCCACCTGCGGGCCGAGCTGGGCGTCGAGACCGTGGTGTCCGACCTGGACACCGACCCGTGGACCGTGCACGCCGCCGCACCCGACCGGACGACAAGGAGTCCCGACCGTGAAGGCTGATCCGAAGGTGCAGCGCCGGCTGCTCGACCTGCAGGCGATCGACACCGCCCTCGCCCAGCTCGCCCACCGCCGCCGGTCGCTGCCCGAGCGGGCCGAGCTGGAGGCCCTCGCCCGGGAGCTCTCCGCGCTGGAGGACGAGCGGGTCCGGGCGCAGGTGGCCGTCGACGACCTGGACCGGGACATCGCCCGGCTGGAGAAGGACGTCGACCAGGTACGCGCCCGCAAGAGCAAGGACGAGGCGCGGCTCGCGTCCGGCAGCGGGCCGGCCCGGGAGCTGGAGGCGACCCAGCACGAACTGGCCTCGCTGAACCGCCGGCAGAGCGACCTGGAGGACGCCGAGCTGGAGCTGATGGAGCAGCGGGAGACCGCGCAGGGGGTGCTCGACGGCGTGGAACGGCGCATCGCCGAGGCCCGGGACCGGCGGGCCGCCGCCGAGCAGCGGCGCGACGAGAGCCTGGCCGAGATCGCCAAGGAGGAGGAGTTCAAGCGCGGCGCCCGCCAGCCGCTCGCCGGCGACCTCCCGGCCGACCTGGTCGCCCTCTACGACCGGATCCGCGAGGACACCGGGCTCGGGGCCGCGTTGCTCACCGCCGGCCGCTGCGGCGGCTGCCGGCTGGAGCTCTCCGGCGCCGACGTGGCCCGGATCCGCAAGGCCGACCCGGACGAGGTGGTGCGCTGCGAGGAGTGCCGGCGGATCATGGTCCGGACCGCCGAGTCGGGTCTCTGACCGCCGTGGCGGTGCGTGCGGTCGTCGTCGAGGCCGACGGCGGGTCCCGGGGCAACCCGGGGCCGGCCGGCTACGGCGCGGTGGTCCGGGACCCGGCGACCGGCGAGGTGCTGGCCGAGCGGTCCGAGGCGATCGGCACCGCCACCAACAACGTCGCCGAGTACCGGGGCCTGATCGCCGGGCTGGAGGCCGCCGCCGAACTGGGCGCGGCCGAGGTCGAGGCCCGGATGGACTCGAAGCTCGTGGTCGAGCAGATGTGCGGCCGCTGGCAGATCAAGAACCCGGGGTTGCGGCCGCTCGCCGCGCAGGCCGCCGGCCTGGTCGCCCGGTTCGCCGCCGTCCGGTTCACCTGGGTGCCGCGGGAGCGTAACCAGCACGCCGACGCGCTGGCCAACGCGGCGATGGACGCCGCCGCCGGGATGGCGCCGGCCCGGCCGGTCGTCGCCACGCCCCGCATCGTGGAGCCGCCGCGCGAGGTCGCCGGCCCCGACTCGGCCGCCCGGGCCGCGGCCCGCGAGGTCGCCGCCCGCGCCGCCATCGGCCGGGCCACCGGCACCGACCCGGCCACCACGCCGGCCTCCTGGGAACCGCGCCCGACCGAGAGCGCCACCCGGCTGATCCTGGTCAGGCACGGCGAGACCGAGCGGACCGTGCAGAAGCAGTACTCCGGTCGTGGTGACGTCCCGCTGACCGATCGGGGCCGGGCCCAGGCCGGGGCCACCGCCGCCCGGGTGGCCGCCCTCGCGCCGTCCGTCGCGGCCGTGGTCAGCTCGCCCCTGTCCCGCTGTACGGCCACCGCCGAGGCGATCGCCGCCGTGGTCGGGAACCCACCGGTACGTACCGACGACGACCTCGTCGAGTGCGACTTCGGGGTCTGGGAGGGGCGGACCTTCGCCGAGGTGCGCGCTGACTGGTCGGGGGAGCTGGACGCCTGGCTCGCCTCCACCCGGGTCGCCCCGCCCGAGGGCGAGTCGTTCGCCGCGGTCGCCGAGCGGACCGGCCGGGCGGTCGAGCGGCTGCGTACGGCGTACCCCGGGGAGACCGTCGTGGTGGTCTCCCACGTCTCGCCGATCAAGCTGGTGCTGCGCGACGCCCTCGCGGCCGGCGACGCCTTCCTGCACCGGCTCTACCTGGACACCGCGGGCGTCTCGGTGCTCGACCTGTACCCGGACGGCGGCGTCGCGGTCCGGTCGGTCAACGACACCGCCCACCTGACCTCCCACTGACCACGGCGGCTCCGGTTCGGCGCGTCGGGCGCCGGTGGCTGGAGCCGCCGCCGGCCGTCCGACCGATCGGCTCCGCCGTTCGGCGCATCCGGGTGTCCGCTCGGCGCATCGCCGCTGTCCGGCTGAACGTGACCGGGCTCACAGGGTCGTAGCCTCCGGCCGTCACATGGCGAGTTACGACTTCCCGGAGGTGTGTCACATGGCTGCACCCGAGCCGGAGGCGCCGACGACGGCGCGATCCAGGGCGAAGGACCACAGTCCCTGGAACTGGTTGCTCTTCATACCGATCGTGGTGCCGCTCATCCCGGCCTTCTTCAACGCCGACTCACCCCGGATCTTCGGGTTCCCGCGCTTCTACTGGCTGCAGCTGGCCTGGATCCTGCTCGGCGTCGGCACCACCACGCTCGTCTACCAGATGACGAAGAAGCGGGGAGGTGAACGGTGATGTGGCGGGACCACCTGACCGAGATCATCGTCTTCACCGTCCTCTTTCTGCTGGTGAGCGCGATGGGCTTCGTGGCGGCCCGGTGGCGGGCGCCGCGCGACATGGCGCACCTGGACGAGTGGGGGCTGGGCGGGCGCAGCTTCGGCGGCTGGATCACCTGGTTCCTGGTCGGCGGTGACCTCTACACCGCGTACACCTTCGTGGCGGTGCCGGCGCTGATCTTCGGGGCCGGCGCGGCCGGGTTCTTCGCGGTGCCGTACACGATCGTCATCTACCCGATGGTGTTCCTGGTGCTCTGCCGGCTCTGGTCGGTGTCGCACCGGCACGGCTTCGTCACCCCGGCCGACTTCGTCCGCAGCCGGTTCGACTCGCCGGTCCTGGCGCTGCTGGTCGCGATCACCGGCATCGTGGCGACCATGCCGTACATCGCGCTGCAACTGGTCGGCATCGAGGCGGTGCTGAAGACGATGGGGGTCACCGGGGAGAGCGCACTGGCCCGGCACCTGCCGATCATCATCGCGTTCGCCATCCTGGCGGCCTACACCTACCAGTCGGGGCTGCGCGCGCCGGCGCTGATCGCCTTCGTCAAGGACTCGCTGATCTACATCGTGATCCTGGTGGCGGTCTTCTACCTGCCGTACAAGCTCGGCGGCTGGGGCAGCATCTTCGACGCGGCGGACGCGAAGTTCCAGGCCTCCCCGGCACCGGGTGACGGCATCCTGCTCAACGCCAACAACCAACTCCAGTACGTCACCCTGGCGTTCGGCTCGGCGCTGGCGCTCTTCCTCTATCCACACAGCATCACCGGCGTGCTGGCCAGCCGGAACCGGGACGTGATCAAGCGGAACATGTCCGCGCTGCCGGCCTACAGCCTGCTGCTCGGGCTGATCGCGCTGCTCGGCTACATGGCCATCGCGGCGAAGGTGACGCCGCTGGCGGGGACCAAGGAGGGCAGCTTCGACACCAACACCATCGTGCCGAGGCTCTTCGACGCGCAGTTCCCGGACTGGTTCGCCGGGGTCGCGTACGCCGCCATCGGCATCGGCGCGCTGGTGCCGGCGGCGATCATGTCGATCGCGGCCGCGAACCTGTTCACCCGCAACATCTACAAGGAGTACTTCAAGCGGGACGCGACCCCGGCGCAGGAGGCGAACGTCTCGAAGATCACCTCGCTGGTGGTGAAGGTCGGCGCGGTCGCCTGCATCGTCTTCCTCGACCCGCAGTTCTCCATCGACCTGCAGCTCATCGGCGGCGTGATCATCCTCCAGACGCTGCCGGCGGTGGCGCTGGGGCTCTACACCCGCTGGTTCCACCGCGGGGCGCTGATCGCCGGCTGGGCGGCCGGCATGGCGCTCGGCATGTGGATGCTCTACCAGATCGGGAACCAGACGACCGGCAAGAAGCACTTCGCCGGTTCGGCCTTCCCGCTCTCCGAGTTCGGCTTCGACACCAAGAAGACGATCTACGTCGGGATCGTCGCGGTGCTGGTCAACCTGGCCGTCGCCGCGCTGCTCACGCTGGTGCTGCGGGCCGGCAAGGTGGCCGACGGGGTGGACGGCACCACCCCGGACGACTACTTCGCCGACGAGGGCGACGCCCGGGTCACCCCCGGCGCCACCCGCGACGCCGACTCCGCCCCGGAGCCGGTCGCCTGAGGTCCCCCGAGGCCCCCGGTCGCCCCCGCAGGCGGCCGGGGGCCTCGCCGTGCCGTCAGCGGCGTCGGTTGCGCGACTCCAACGCCCCGTTGAGTCGGTGCAGCAGCTCCGCGAGGGTGTCCCGGTCGCCGGCGGTCCAGCCGGCGAGGATGTCGCCGTAGAGCCGGGTGCGGGCCGCCTGGACGGCGGCCATCCGCTGCAGCCCGGCCTGGGTGGGGGAGATCACCGTGCCCCGCCCGTCGGCCGGGTCCGGCGTACGGACGATCAGGCCGTCCCGCTGCAGGGCGGAGACCTGCCGGGTGACCGTGGAGCCGTCCAGGTTCAGCCGCGCGGCCAGCGCCGAGACGTTCTGCGGGCCGACGCTGTCCAGGTGCCGCAGGATCACGTACGCCGCCCGGTCCAGCACCCGGTGCTCGGCCGTGCCGGTGGCCCGGCGGGTCGCCTCGCCCAGCCGCATCAGCAGCGCGATCTCGGTCTCGATCCGGCCGAGGGTGGCCTCGTCCTGAGCCGGTCCGGTCGTGTGGTCGTCCCTCATAGCTGTATGATACAACCGAATTACCTGTACGATACAGCTATCTGGGAGGCGGAGTGGATCGGCGATCCGAGCCCAACCGCAGTGCCATCTACGCCACCACGCTGGTGGCCTTCCTCGCCATCGCCGGCATCGCCGTGGTGGACCCGATCCTGCCGGCCATCGGCGAGGCGATCGGGGTCACCGCCTGGCAGGTCGAACTGCTGTTCACCGCGTACATCGCGGTGATGGCCGTCGGCATGATCCCGGCGACCCTGGCCAGCGGGAAGTTCGGTTTCAAACCGGTGCTCATCACCGGCGTCTCGGTGGTCGGCCTGGCCGCGATCCTCGCGTCGTTCAGCAACGACATCGTGCAGCTCTCCGCGCTGCGCGGCGTGTGGGGCCTGGGCAACGCCATGTTCTTCGCCACCGCGATGGTGGTGCTGGTCAATCTCGCCAACGACCGGGAATGGGTGGTCGGCCTCTTCGAGACCGCGCTCGGCCTCGGCTTCGCCGTCGGCCCGCTGATCGGCGGCCTGCTCGGCGAGGTGAGCTGGCGGCTGCCGTTCTTCGTCTGCGGCGTGTTCATGGTGCTCGCGCTGGGCGTGGCGGCGCGCAAGCTCCGCGAGCCGGCCCGCCGGCAGGCCCCGGTACGCCTCGGCCAGATCTTCTCGACTTACCGCAAGCCGGCGTTCATCACCCTCTGCGTGGTCACCGCCGCGTACAACTTCGTCTTCTTCGTGGTGCTCGGCTACACGCCGCTCTTCCTGCACCTCGACGTCATCCCGCTGGGGCTGGCCTTCACCGGCTGGGGCCTCGGCCTGGCCGCCGGCATCCTGCTGATCGGCCACCGGCTGGCGCACCGGATCGGCGCGGTGCAGACCGTCGGCGTGGCCGTCGCCGGCCTGCTGGTCTGCATGGTCCTCTTCGCCACCTCGTCCGGCACCACCGAGTCGCTGGTGGTGCTGTTGCTGTCCGGCCTGTTCATGGGCCTGGCCAACGCCAACCTCACCGACCTGGCGCTCGGCCTCGGCTCCGCCGACCGGCGGGTCGCCACCGGCGCATTCAACCTGGTCCGCTGGGGCGCCGCCGCGCCGGCCCCGATCATCTCCGGCAAGCTCGCCGAGCACGGGCTGGCCCTGCCGTTCTGGGTCGGCTTCGGGGTGCTCGCCGTCGGCGTGCTGGTCTACCTCGCCTTCGCGCACGTGATGGCCGCCGGCTACGGCGAGCGCGTGCTCTGGTCCCGGTGGAACCGGGCCGCCCGCGGCGCCGAGCACGCGCCGGAGGAGCCGGTCGGCGAGGCGTACTGAGCCACTGTCCCTCCTGGTCGAACCGCCCCGGTGCAGCCTTACGCCGGGGCGGTTCGGTGCCCACGGGGGTCAGCGCAGTGCGCGCCAGAGCAGGTCGAGGCCGATCACCGTGCCGAACACCACGATGACGGTCTTCAGCACCACCGGCGGGAGCCGGCGGACCAACCGGGCGCCCGCGTACCCGCCGACCAGGGTGGCCGGCGCGACCACCGCGACCGCCGCCCAGTTGACCGGGCCGAAGAGCGCGAACACCACCAGCGTGGTCAGCCCCACCACGGCCGAGAGCAGGTTCTTGACGGCGGTGACCCGGGCCAGGGTGGCGTCCAGCACCAGGGCCAGGCCGGCCACCAGCATCACCCCGAGCGCCGCGCCGAAGTAGCCGCCGTACACCGAGCCGAGCGCGACCATGGCCTGCACCGTGACGGTACGGCGGCGCGGGCTGAGGTCGGCCGGATGGCCGACCAGCCGGCGCAGCGGGTCCTGGAAGGCCAGGACGGCGGTCGCGCCCAGCACCAGGAACGGCACCACCAGCTCGAACGCCCGCGCCGGGGTGGCCAGCAGCAGCAGGCAGCCGACGCCCGTGCCGAGCACGGTGGTGGGCAGCAGGCGCCACAGCTGCGGCCCGCGCGGCAGGTCCATCCGGCTGCCGGCGACGCTGGCCACGTACCCGGGGAAGACCGACACCGAGTTGGTGACGTTGGCCGGCACCGGCGGCAGGCCGGTCGCGATCAGGGCCGGGAAGGTTATCAGGGAGCCGCCCCCGGCCACCGCGTTCACCGTGCCCGCGGCGAGACCGGCGGCGAGCAGGAGCGCGGCGTCGGAGAGGTCCATGGTCACCAGAGGCTAGCCCGCCAGACCCGCCGACGCGGGATCGGCCTTCGGCGGGAGGTCTGAGCCCATGTCGGCGATGTGGCGCAGGACCGCCCGGGTGGGAAATGGTGGCGGCGCGGGCGTCGTTAGGATGATGGACGCGACGGACGAGTCGACCGGGCGGTCGCGTCGACGGGCTTTGCGGCCCGTCGCCGAGGAACGTCCGGACTCCACAGGGCAGGGTGGTTGCTAACGGCAACCCGGGGTGACCCGCGGGACAGTGCCACAGAAAACAGACCGCCGGCCCGAAACGGGACGGTAAGGGTGAAACGGTGGGGTAAGAGCCCACCAGCATCCCGGGTGACCGGGATGGCTCGGTAAACCCCACCCGGAGCAAGGCCAAGAAAGGATCCTCGCCGCGAGGCGATGGGTCCGCGCAGACGCTTGAGGGCTGCCCGTCCGATGTCTGCGGGTAGGCCGCTGGAGCCTGCCGGCGACGGTAGGCCGAGATGGATGGCCGCCGCCGACGCGCCTTCGGGCCGCGTCGGTCACAGAATCCGGCGTACAGGTCGACTCGTCCGTCGCCCTCCGGCTGGCCGGCGCGGCCCTCGGGCTGCTCAGTCGTGCTCCGGGAGGCCGCTGACCCGGTGCGCCGCAGCGTGCAGCACCTCCGCCACCAGCCGGCGCACATGGCCGCCCCGGGCCCGGTAGAGCGCCCGGCGGCCCTCTCGCCGCACGCTGACCAGCCCCGCCAACCGGAGCTTGCCGAGGTGCTGCGACACCGCCGGCCGGGCCAGCCCCACCGCCGCCACCAGCGCGGTCACGTCGTGCTCGCCCTCGCTGAGCAGGTGCATCAGCCGCAGCCTGGTGCCGTCGGCCAGCATCCGCAGCATCTCCGTCGCCGCCGCCACGTCCGGCCCGCCAGGTAGGCGCTGTTGCAGGTCACTGGCAGCTGCAACGTTGTCGCGTGCGTACATGAGCACATATTATCGCCGGCGTCAGGGGTACGGACCGTCCGTGCGACCGGGCGAACTGGGGGAGCGGTGACGGACCACGGCCACGGCCATGACCACTCGCGCGACCACGGCCGGCGCGAGCGCGACCATGATCACCACCACGACGGGCGCACCGCCTGGTGGCACCGGCTGACCCACGCCGCCGTCCCCCACTCCCACGACTCCCGGGCGAAGGTCGACCCCGCCCTGGAGGCCTCCCGGCAGGGCCTACGCGCCCTCTGGCTCTCACTGGTCGGACTCGGGATCACGGCGCTCGCCCAGGCGGTCATCGTGGTGCTGTCCGGCTCGGTGGCGCTGCTCGGCGACACCCTGCACAACGTCGCCGACGCCCTGACCGCCGTGCCGCTGGGGATCGCCTTCCTCGTCGGCCGGCGTGCCGCCACCCGCGCCTACACCTACGGGTACGGCCGGGCCGAGGACCTCGCCGGCATCATCATCGTCGCGGTCGTCGCCGCCTCCGCCGTCGCCGCGGCCGGGACCGCCGTCGCCCGGCTGCTGCACCCCGCCGAGGTGACCCACCTGCCCTGGGTCGCCGCCGCCGGCCTCGTCGGCTTCCTCGGCAACGAACTGGTCGCCCAGTACCGCATCCGGATCGGCCGGCGCATCGGCTCCGCCGCCCTCGTCGCCGACGGGCTGCACGCCCGCACCGACGGGTACACCTCGCTGGCCGTGCTCGCCGCGGCCGGCGGTGCCGCCCTCGGCTGGCGCTGGGCCGATCCCGTCGTCGGTGTGGTCATCGCCGTCGCCATCACCTTCGTCCTCAGAGACGCCGCCCGCGAGGTCTACCGGCGCCTCATGGACGCCGTCGATCCCGACCTCGTCGACCAGGCCGAGTCCGCGCTCCGGGCCGTCGACGGCGTGCAGGACGTGGCCGCCGTGCGACTGCGCTGGATCGGCCACCGGCTGCACGCCGAGGCGGAGCTGGTGGTCGACGCGAAGCTCAGCCTCCTCGCCGCGCACGAGATCGCGGCCGACGCCGAACACCAGCTCACCCACGCCGTGCCCCGGCTGGCCACCGCCACCGTCCACACCGATCCGGACAGTCATCCCGGCGGGCACCATCACACCGCGCTGTCGCACCGCCGGCGTGCGCCCTCCCGATGAGTGCCCGGTAGCTGCCCCGATCGCCGTGACCGGCCCTGTCTGGGCAGCTCGCGCCCCTGCGTATGCCGCCGGCGCGTCGACATCGGGGCGGGGTCGGACGGGCGGAAGTTGCGGGAATGCAACTACGATCCTGAGGTGGTTCGCGCGGAGCACCTGAGGGACGAGCAGCGGTTGCGCCGCATCGAGGCGGTGACCGATGCCACGCTCTCTCGTCTCGACGTCGCCGATCTCTTCGACGAGCTGCTCGACCGGGTCCGCGACCTGCTGCAGGTCGACACGGCGGCCATCCTCCTGCTCGACGTACGCGCCCAGCAGTTGGTCGCCACCGCGGCCAAGGGGCTGGAGGAGGAGGTACGACAACGGTTCCGGGTGTCGGTCGGGCGTGGCTTCGCCGGCCGGATCGCCCACACCCGGCAGCCGGTGATCATCGAGCAGGTCACCCCGGACAAGGTGGTCAACCCGATCCTGCTGGACACCGGTGTCCGGTCCCTGCTGGGCGTACCGATCATCGCGCGGGGTGACCTCGTCGGAGTCCTGCACGTCGGCACCCTCACGCCGCGCCGGTTCACCCCCGACGACGTCCGCCTGCTGGAACTCGTGGCCGACCGGCTCAGCCTGGCCAGCCGGGCCCGCGCGAACACTCTGGACCAGGCCGCCGCGCTGGCGCTGCAGCGCAGCCTGATCCCCACCGAACTGCCCGAGGTGCCCGGTATCGAGATGGCCGCCCGGTACGTGCCGGGTCACGCCTCCGGCGTCGGCGGCGACTGGTACGACGTCTTCACCCTCCCGTCCGGCTGGACGGGTGTGGTGGTCGGCGACGTGTCGGGTCACGGGCTGCAGTCGGCCGTGGTGATGGGCCGGGTCCGCAGTGCCCTGCGCGCATACGCGCTGGTCTGCGACGATCCGGCCGAGGCGCTGACGCTGCTCGACCGGAAGGTGGTCCACTTCGAGGCCGGCAGCCTGACCACCGCGCTGTACGCGATGATCTCCCCGGACGGCACCACCGTGCGCGTCGCCCTGGCCGGGCACCCCCGCCCGGTGCTGGCCGTCCCCGGCCAACCGACCGACATGCTCTCCGCCCGCGTCGACCCACCGCTCGGCACCGGCCGCCGGCCGGCCGAGCGGCACACCACCACGGTCGACTTTCCGCCCGGCGCGGTCCTGGTCTCCTACACCGACGGCCTCGTCGAACGCCGCGGCGAACTGCTCGACGTCGGCATCGCCCGGCTGATGGCCGCCGTGCCGCTGGCGCCCGTCGAGACGGTCTGCGCCACCGTCATGGCGATGCTCGACACCGAGCACCCGGTTGACGACATCGCCCTGCTGGCCATCCGCCGCCTGCCCGACTAGGACCACCGCGGTGGGGCGGGCGGCCGTGCCGGGTTGGTGGACCGTCCGGCGAGGTCGCGGATCCGGTGCCGGCCGGGCCCACACCCGGTTGGGCCGGCGTCCATCCACTTTGGCGCCCGTGGTGCGCTCGCACCCTATGTAGAAATCCGATACAGTGCCGACCATGCGGATGACGATTCCGGTGGCGAAGGTGCTCGCCGCACTCCTCGCCGACCCGGAGGCCCCCCGCTACGGCCTCGACCTGATGAAGCTCACCGGCCTGCCCAGCGGCACCCTCTATCCCGTCCTGCACCGGCTCCAGGCGGCCGGCTGGCTCGCCGCCGACTGGGAGGAGGTCGACCCGGTCGCGGCCGGTCGACCCGCGCGCCGCTACTACCTGCTCACCCCCGAGGGCGTACGCGCCGCCCGGCAGGCGCTCGCCGAGCTGCGGGCCCTCGCCTCGGACGGCCGGGCGTGGGGTGGCGCCGAGCCGACGGGAGCCCCGGCGTGGTGAGCCGGCGGCTGGCCGAGTTCCTGCTGCGGTCGGCGGTGCGCCGCTGGCCGGCGGAACTCCACGACGAACTGTCCCGGGAGTGGCAGGCCGAGCTGCACGTGCTGGCCGAGCGCGGCCAGCGGTGGCGGATGCTGCGCTTCGCCGCCAGCCTGGCCGCCAGCCGGGCCGGCACGCCGGTGGTCGACCGGACCCGGTTCGACTCCCGGGCCCGCCGGACGGCCGGCACCCTGCTGCTGGCCCCGCCGGCCTGCCTGGCGATCCTGATGATGGCGGTGGTCGGGTCCGGGGCGCTGGTCGGCTCGCTCTTCGGGGTGGTGGACGCGAACCTGTCGCAGGTGCCCGTGCTGAGCGCCCTCACCGCCGGGCTCGCGGTGCTGCTGGCCCGTCGGGTTGGCCGGGGCGCCGCGCGTACGGCCCTGCGTGGACCGCTGCGTCGGGCGCTCGGCGTGATGCTGCCCCTGGGCCTCACCGTCGTCGCCGTCGAGTACGCGCTGAACACCACCACCGACGACCTGGTCCGTATCGCACCCGGTCTGGTGTGGCTGGCCGGCCTGGCGCTGGTGCTCTGGGGTGCCGGGACGCTCGCCGGGCGGGGACGGGTCCGGGCTGCCTGGTGGCTGGGCGTGCTCGCCGCGCTGGTGGTCGCCGACACGGCGGTGGTGCTCTCCGTGGTCAACCACATCCCCGGCGGTCCGGGGACGGTCGTCGACGGGGTGGCGCAGTACGACAGCGTCAACCGGGTCTCCGCGCCGCTGTGGCTCTTCACCTGCTGGACCGACTGGTCGTTCGGGCTGCCCCGCCCGACGCAGTGGGAGATCTTCCTGATCGGTGACCTGGTCGAGCTGCAACCCTTCCTCTACCTGGCCGGTACCCCGTACGCGCTGGCGTACGTCATCGGCGCGGCCCGGCCGGCCGACCCGGTGGCCGTGCCGGCGCCGGTGTCTTCGCCCGCCTGAGCGGACCCGGCCGGGTCGCGCCCTGCGCCTGGCGGACCACGAGCGTGACCGGATCCTGGCTGAGCAGGAGTGGAATCGTGTGCGACTTCGCCCGTTCCGTCCCGCGACGGCCGGGGCACGTCTACTGTGGAGGTCATCAGGACTATTTGCGGCGTTCCGGTGGCGGCCGGGCACTTCGCGGTGCACAGTGATCGCATGAGCGACGACGGAAGTGGTGGGCACTACTACTGGTGCACGCGACACCACCGGGTCGAGACCGATGCCGACGTGTGCCCCGCGAAGCACGTTCTCGGACCGTACGCCTCAGCCGCCGACGCGGAGAACGCCCTGCAGACGGTGCGGGAGCGGAACGAAGCGTGGGACGCCGAGGACGCCCGTTGGGCCGGGGAGGGCAGCTAGACGGCGCGGGACGGCCCGCGTCGAGGTGATCCGTGCTCCGCGAGGGCGAGAGCACGTCCCCAAGGAGGGAACCGAGATGGCCGAAGCACAGCAGGCCACCACCCGCCCGGCCGCCAGACGTACGAGCGCGAAGAAGACCACCGCAGCCAGGCGTACCGTGGGCACGGCCACGGCCAGGACGGCGACGGTCACCAAGGCGTCCGCCAACGCCTCGGGTGCGGGCGCCGGCCGGGTGCCGGCGAAGAAGGCGGTCGCGAAGAAGGCGGCGGCCAGGAAGGCCGTGTCGGCGGCGCGGAAGGCACCCGCGAAGAAGGCGCCGGCCACCAGGACCACCGCCAAGAAGGCGCCCGCGAAGAAGGCCACCACGGCGAACAAGACGGTGGCCGCGAAGAAAGCCACCGCGGCGAAGCGGGCTCCGGCGAAGCGGGCTCCGGCGAAGGAGGCGCCCGCGAAGAAGGCACCGGCGAAGAAGGCCGTGGCGGCGAAGCGGGCGCCGGCGAAGAGGACCACGGCCGCGAAGAAGACCACGGCCCGCAAGGTCACCGCGACCACGGCCCGGAAGGCCGGCGCCGCGCCGAAGAAGACGGCGGCCGCCAAGAAGGCCACCGCGGCGAAGAAGGCGCCGGCGAAGAAGACCACGGCCACCCGTCCCGCCGCGGGCAAGACCGCGGCGAAGAAGGCGCCCGCGAAGAAGGCCACCACGGCGAAGAAGACCGCGGCGGCGAAGAAGGCGCCGGCCAAGAAGACCACGGCCGCCCGGAAGACCACCGCCCGCAAGGCGCCCGCGCGGAAGGCCACCGTCTGACGTCGCGGCGCCGTCGGTCTCCGGCAACTCCAGTTCGCCTGGCGGCCACAATTCGGCCTCCGCGCCGCCAGGCGCTCCGGACCAAATGAAGGCCGGTCTGGCGCCGCGCCGGGACCTGAAGCCGTCGCTGGCGCCTCGGTCGGTGGGCGGATCACCCGCCGCACTGTCAGGATTGACCACGTGGTGATCCGACGCGTACTCGCGCCCCGCATCGACTTCGGCGCGCTGCGCCGTGAGCTGGGACTGCCCGAGGGCTTCCCGGCCGCGGCGCAGCGCGAGGCCGACGAGGCGGCCGCTGCGCCGCTGCCGGCCGTCGCCGACCGGACCGACGTCCCGTTCGTCACGGTCGACCCGGCGACCTCGCGCGACCTCGACCAGGCGATGCACCTCGCCCGCCGCCCCGGTGGCGGTTTCCGGGTCCGGTACGCCATCGCCGACGTGGCCACCCACGTACGCCCCGGTGGCGCGCTGGAGGCGGAGACCTGGCGCCGCGGGCAGACCGTCTACCTGCCCGACGGCAACGTGCCGCTGCACCCGCACACCCTCAGCGAGGGGGCGGCCAGCCTGCTGCCCGACGCCGACCGGGCGGCGGTGTTCTGGACCATCGACCTCGACGCCGACGGCGGCACGGTCGGCGTGGTGGTGGAACGCGCCCGGGTCCGCAGCCGGGCCAAGCTCGACTACGTCGGCGTGCAGCTCGCCGCCGACGCCGGTCGGCTGCCCGAGCCGATCGCCCTGCTGCCCGAGATCGGTGCCCTGCTCACCGCCCGTGGGCTGCGCCGGGGCGCGGTCAACCTGCCCCTGCCCGAGCAGGACGTCGAGCCGGACGGCGACGGCTGGCGGCTGGTGCTGCGCGGGCCCGGCCCGATGGAGGACCACAACGCGCAGATCTCCCTGCTGACCGGGATGGCCGCCGCCGACATCATGCTCGCCGGCCGGATCGGACTGCTGCGGACGATGCCCGCGCCGAAGCCGGAGGCGGTCGACCGGCTGCGGCTGGCCGCCGGCCCGCTGGGCGTCCGCTGGCCGGCGGGGATGTCGGTGGGCGAGGTGCTCGCCGGACTGGACGCCTCCCAACCCCGGGCGGCCGCCTTCATCGACCAGGCGGCCGAGCTGATGCGCGGGGCCGCGTACACCGCCTTCGACGGGGAGTTGCCCGAGCAGCCGGCGCACGGCGGGGTGGCCGCCGCGTACGCCCACGTCACGGCGCCGCTGCGCCGGCTCGCCGACCGGTACGCGACCGAGGTCTGCCTGGCCCTGCACGAGGGCCGGGAGGTGCCCGACTGGGCCCGCGCCGCGCTGCCGAAGCTGCCCGAGGTGATGGCGACCACCGACCGGGTGGCGTCTTCGGCCACCCGGGGCGCGATCGAGCTGGCCGAGGCGGTGCTGCTGGAGCACCGAGTGGGGGAGACCTTCGAAGCGGCGGTGCTCGACGTGGACGAGCCCCGGCCGGCCACCGACCCGCCCCGGCAGGCCGGCAACGGCCGGCCCGGTCGACCGCCCGGCGGCACGGTGGCGCTGGACGAGCCGCCGGTCCGCGCCCGCTGCGTCGGCCAACTGCCACTGGGCGAGCGCGTCCCGGTCCGCCTGGTCAGCGCCGACCCCACCCACCGCAAGGTCCTCTTCGAACGCGCCTGACCCCACCGATTCGGCCGGGCCAGCGGGGATTGTCACAGCCGCGTACGGTGCTGCCCGGTGGCACGGTTTGCGAGGATGATCGCATGGCTTACGACGCGACCACGCTGCCCGATGTCTCCGGGCTGACCGTCGGCATCATCGGTGGCACCGGCGACCAGGGGCGGGGTCTCGCCTACCGGTTCGCCCGGGCCGGGCAGACCGTCCTGATCGGGTCCCGCTCCGCCGACCGGGCGGCGCAGGCCGCCGCCGAGATCGCCGCCCTGCCCGGCGTACGGGCCGACGGCGTGGTGTCCGGCGCGGACAACGACGAGGTGGCCCGCCGCAGCGACGTGGTGATCATCGCGGTGCCGTGGGACGGGCACGCCGCCATCGTCGCCGCTCTGGCCGGCGCCCTCGTCGGCAAGATCGTGATCGACTGTGTCAACCCGCTCGGCTTCGACAAGCAGGGCCCGTACGCCCTCGCCGTCGAGGAGGGCAGCGCCGTGCAACAGGCCGCCCGGCTGCTGCCCGAGTCCCGGGTCTGCGCCGCGTTCAACCACGTCAGCGCGCCGCTGCTGGCCGACCCGGAGATCGACCGGATCGACCTCGACGTGCTGATCTGCACCGAGGACCGGGAGCTGGTCGGGGTGGTCGCCGCGCTCGCCGCCCGGATCCCCGGCATGCGGGGCATCTACGCCGGCCGGCTGCGCAACGCCCACCAGATCGAGGCGTTCACCGCGAACCTGATCGCGATCAACAAGCGCTACAAGGCGCACGCCGGCATCCGGGTCACCGACCTCTGAACCGCGGTCGCCGATTGTCACACCCCTGGTGGACCATCACCGGATGGAGTGGCAACTGGTCATCGACTGTCGGGAGCCGTCGCGGCTCGTGGCGTTCTGGGCGCAGGCGCTGCGCTACCGTCCGCAGCCGCCGCCGGACGGGCACGCCACCTGGCGGGACTGGTACCTGGCGAACGGCATCCCGGCCGACGAGCTGGGCGAGGGTGACTGCCTGGACCGCCTGGAGCACCCGACCGGCGGCGGGCCGCGGATCTGGTTCCAACCGGTCCCCGAGCCGAAGTCGATCAAGAATCGGCTGCACATCGACCTGAAGGTCGGTGGCGGACGCGGGGTGCCCCTGGCGCGGCGGCGGGCCGCCGTCGACGCCGAGGTGGCCCGGCTGACCGCGCTGGGGGCCCGGGTGCTCGGGCGGATGGACGATCCGGCGAACGGCTACTACTCGGCGCAGCTCGCCGACCCGGAGGGCAACGAGTTCTGCGTGGTCTGACCGGGCAGTGCGGGCGGTGCGGCCCGGAAGCCGCACCGCCCGACCTGCTCAGAAGGTGTGCTCGGCGGCGGGGAACTGCCCGTCGCGCACCTCGTCGGCGTACCGCCGGGTGGCGTCGGTCAGCGCGCCGGCCAGGTCGGCGTAGCGCTTGACGAAACGCGGCGCCTTTCCGGTACGCAGCCCGGCCATGTCCTGCCAGACCAGCACCTGTGCGTCGGTGTCCGGGCCGGCACCGATGCCCACGGTCGGGATCCGCAGCTCGGCGGTGATCCGCTTGGCCACCTCACCCGGCACCATCTCCAGCACCACCGCGAACGCGCCCGCCTCGGCGACCGCCCGGGCGTCGGCGATCACCTCCTCGGCGGTGTCGCCGCGGCCCTGCACCCGGTAGCCGCCCAGCGTGTGCTCGCTCTGCGGGGTGAAGCCGATGTGCGCCATCACCGGGATGCCGGCGCCGACGATCGCCTCGATCTGCGCGGCGCAGCGCCGGCCACCCTCCAGCTTCACCGCGTGGCAGCCGCCCTCCTTCATGAACCGCACCGCGGTCCGCAGCGCCTGCGTCGGCCCCTCCTCGTACGAGCCGAAGGGCAGGTCGCCGACGATGAGCGAGTGCTTCGTCGCCCGGACCACCGCCCGGACCAGGGGCAGCAGCTCCTCGGCGGTCACCGGCAGGGTGGTCTCGTAGCCGAAGACGTTGTTCGCCGCCGAGTCGCCGACCAGCAGCACCGGAATCCCCGCCTGGTCGAAGATCGAGGCGGTGTACTGGTCGTACGAGGTGAGCATCGCCCACCGCTCGCCGCGCTCCTTGGCGGCGATCAGGTCGCGGGTACGGACCCGCCGGGTGGCCGGCCCGCCGTAGAGGGCGGTCACCTCGGCCGGGGTGGACTCCACCATGACTCTCTCCTTCCTCGAGGCCGCGTTCGCGGTCCCCGGGCTCTGCCGCGATCGTCGCACCGGACGACCGGGCGGCGGCAGGGCGGAGTGGAGGATGTCACTTCCCGGCCCGGCGTGCCCGGCAGGCTCAGCCCGGCGGGCGTGAAGCCGGCACCCGGCGGGCGGGCCCGCTCAGCCGTGCTCGCGCCAGCGGTTCGTGATCGGCAGCCGGCGGTCCCGCCCGAACGCCTTGTGCGAGATCTTCGTGCCGGGCGCGGACTGCCGGCGCTTGTACTCGGCGGTATCCACCATCCGCAGCACCTTGTCCACCATCGCGGGATTGTGGCCCGACGCGATCAGCCCGTCCCGGCCCAGGTCGCCATCGACGTAGCCGATCAGGATCGGGTCGAGCACGTCGTAGTCGGGCAGGGTGTCGCTGTCCAGCTGGCCGGGGCTCAGCTCGGCCGACGGGGGCTTGCCGATCGAGCTCTCCGGGATCGGCGGAGTCTCGCCCCGGCGCTCGGCGTCCGCGTTGCGCCACCTCGCCAGCCGCCAGATCAGCGTCTTCCAGACGTCCTTGACCGGGTTGTAGCCGCCCACCGAGTCGCCATAGAGGGTGGAGTAGCCGACCGCCAGCTCGCTCTTGTTGCCGGTGGTGAGGACCAGATGGCCCTCCTGGTTCGACAGCGCCATGAGGATCACCCCGCGGACCCGGGCCTGGAGGTTCTCCACGGCCACCCCGGAGAGCGACATGTTGGCCAGGAAAGCGTCCACCATGGGCTGGATCGGCTCGATCCGGTAGTCCAGGCCGGTCCGCTTGGCCAGGTCCTCCGCGTCGGCCCGGGAGTGCTTGGAGGAGTGCTGGCTGGGCAGCGAGACGCCGACCACCCGGTCCGGCCCGAGCGCGTCCACCGCGATGGCGGCCGACACCGCCGAGTCGATCCCGCCGGAGAGGCCCAGCACCACCGACGGGAACCGGTTCTTGTTGACGTAGTCGCGCAGGCCCAGCACCAGCGCCTGCCACACCTCGGCCTCGTCGGCGACCGGCTCGATGATCCCGCCGGCCGCGATCTCACCGCTGGCTGCCGGCGGGAGGATGTCGCTGACCCTGGTGTGGACCACCCGCATCCCGCCGAGTTGCTGGTCGCCGCCGACCGGCTCCTTCGCCGCCGCCAGATCCACGTCGTGCACCAGCAGGTGCTCGACGAACTGCGGCGCCCGGGCGAGCAGCGTGCCGTCCGCGCCGACGATCATCGAGTCGCCGTCGTAGACCAGCTCGTCCTGGCCGCCCACCATGTTCACGTACGCGACGGTGGCGCCGGCCTCGGCGGCCCGGCGGCGGACCAGCGGCAGCCGGACGTCGTCCTTGTTCAGCTCGTACGGCGAGCCGTTGATGTTGACCACCAGCCCGACGCCGGCCTGCCGGGCCACCGCGAACGGGCCACCGGCCTGCCAGAGGTCCTCGCAGATGGTCAGCCCGACGTCCACCCCGCCGATCCGCACCACCTCGAGGGTGTTGCCCGGGACGAAGTACCGGTCCTCGTCGAAGACGCCGTAGTTGGGCAGGTGATGCTTGAAGTAGGTGGCCACGACCGCGCCCCGGTGCAGCAGCGCGGAGGCGTTGCGGGCGCCCCGGCCCGGCTGAGCGTCGCCGCTGACCTGGGGCGGGCCGTCCGCGTCGAGGTAGCCGACCACGACCGGCAGGTCGCCGAGCCCGTCGGCGGCCAGGTCGGCGGCGAGCTGCCGCAGCGCGGCCTGGGAAGCGGCGACGAAGGAGCGGCGGAAGACGAGGTCCTCGACCGGGTAGCCGGTCAGCATCAGCTCCGGGAAGAGCGTGAGCTGGGCGCCGGCGTCGGCGGCCTTGCGGGTCCAGGCGCGGATCAGGTCGGCGTTGCCGGCGAGGTCGCCGACGGTCGGATTGACCTGACACAGGGCGAGACGCAAGGTGGGCATGTCCCTCATCTTGCCCCAGCGGAGCGGGCCCAACCCGGCCGGACGCGGGAGACGCCGGCCACGCTCCCACCCCCGCCGACGGCGGCGGGACACGGCGGGACAGCCCCGGGGTGGTCGCGTAACGTCGGCGTAACCAGGCCGGTGGAGACTGGGCGGTCAGGGTCGGGCCGGCCGGACCGGCGCCGGACGTACGTGTCACGAGGGGTGGAAGTGGACCGTCAGCAGGAGTTCGTCCTCCGTACGCTGGAAGAGCGGGACATCCGGTTCGTCCGGCTGTGGTTCACCGACGTGCTCGGCACGCTCAAGAGCGTGTCGGTGGCCCCCGCGGAGCTAGAGGCGGCCTTCGACGAAGGCATCGGATTCGACGGCTCGGCCATCGAGGGCTTCGCCCGGGTCTTCGAGTCCGACATGGTCGCCATGCCCGACCCGACCACCTTCCAGGTCTTCCCCTTCGAGGGCGGGGTGAGCGGCGAGAGCGCCCGGATGTTCTGCGACATCCTGCTCCCCGACGGCAGCCCGTCCTGGGCCGACCCACGGCACGTGCTGCGCCGGGCGCTCTCCCGGGCGGCCGAGAAGGGCTTCACCTTCTACACCCACCCGGAGATCGAGTTCTTCCTGCTGGAGGACGGCGCCAGCGACGGCTCGGTGCCGACCCCGGTGGACACCGGCGGCTACTTCGAGCACACCACCCACGCGGTGGCCCGGGACTTCCGCCGGCAGGCCGTGCTGGCGCTGGAGCGGATCGGCATCTCGGTGGAGTTCAGCCACCACGAGGTGGCCCCCGGCCAGCAGGAGATCGACCTGCGCTACGCCGACGCGCTGACCACCGCGGACAACATCATGACCTTCCGGCACGTGGTGAAGGAGGTGGCGCTCTCCACCGGCGTGCAGGCCAGCTTCATGCCGAAGCCGTTCACCGACCAGCCGGGCAGCGGCATGCACACCCACCTGTCGCTGTTCGAGGGGGAGCGCAACGCGTTCCACGACGCCGGCGACCCGATGAAACTCTCCAAGGTGGCCAAGTCGTTCATCGCCGGGCTGCTCACCCACGCCCGGGAATACACCGCGGTCACCAACCAGTGGGTCAACTCCTACAAGCGGCTCTTCCCGCAGGCGCTGCCGGACCGGATCACCGAGAGCCCGGCGTACGTCTGCTGGGGTCACCTGAACCGGTCCGCGCTGGTCCGGGTGCCCGCGTACGGCAAGCCGAACTCGGCCCGGGTGGAGGTGCGCTCGCTGGACTCGGCGGCCAACCCGTACCTGGCCTTCGCGGTGATGCTCGGCGCCGGTCTCAAGGGGATCGAGGAGGGCTACGAGCTGCCCCCGGGCGCGGAGGACGACGTCTGGTCGCTGAGCAGCGCCGAGCGCCGCGCCATGGGCTACAAGGCGCTGCCGGAGAACCTCGCCGAGGCGATCGACGTGATGGCCGGTTCGGAGTTGGTCGCCGAGGTGCTCGGCGAGCACGTCTTCGACTTCTTCCTGCGCAACAAGCGGGCCGAGTGGGAGCAGTACCGCCGCGAGGTCACCCCGTACGAGCGGCAGCGCTACCTGTCGCTCTGACGGTGTCGTACCCCGGGCATAGCTTCGCGGGGTGAACCGGACCGACCGTCTCTACGCGTTGGTGGAGGAGTTGCGGGCGGTGTCGCCGCGCCCGCGCAGCGCCAGCTGGCTGGCCCGGCGCTTCGAGGTCAGCGCCCGGACCATCGAGCGGGACATCGCCGCGTTGCAGGGCGCCGGGGTGCCGATCTGGGCCGAGCCCGGCCGCACCGGCGGCTACGTGGTGGACCGGGCGCGCACCCTGCCGCCGGTCAACCTGACCCCGGGCGAGGCGGTCGCGATGGCCGTCGCGCTGCACCGGCTGGCCGGCACGCCGTTCGCCCCGGCCGCCGGCGCCGCGCTGCGCAAGCTCGTCGCGGTGATGCCGCCCGCCGACGCCGCCGAGGCGCACCGGCTGGCCGGCCGGGTGCACCTGATCGGCGACGGGCCGGCCACCCCCGTCCCGGCCTCCGTCGCCGACGCGGTCACCGCCCGCCGCGTGCTCCGCCTCCGGTACGCGGACCGCGCCGGTGCGGACTCGGTGCGCGACGTGGAGCCGCTGGGCTACCTCGGCAGCCCCCGGCACTGGTACGTGGTCGCCTGGTGCCGGCTGCGCGACGGGTTGCGCTGCTTCCGCACCGACCGGATCGTCTCGGTGCACCCGCTGGCGGAGCCGGTGACCCGGGAGTTGCACCCCGGCGACCTCGACATCCCGCACGAGCGGGTCCGCCCGCTCAGTCTGGTGTGAGACCGGAAAACACCGACAGGACGCTGTCGCGGGCGGGGGTGAGGCTGCTTCCTGACGACGCCGGCCGGCGGGCCGGCACGACGACGGGAGACAGCATGTCCAGCACGCCCATCACCTGGTTCGAGATCGGTTCCGACCGCCCTGAGGAGGTCGAGCGCTTCTACGCGGACCTGTTCGGCTGGACCTTCGACGAGCAGGGGGCGCCGGGCGCGTCGTACCGGGTGACGACGGCCGGCGGGGAGCAGGGGATCGGCGGCGCGATCCGGGGCACCGGCGGCGACTCGCCGAACTACGCGATCTTCTACGCCGAGGTGGCGGACGTGGCGGAGACCTGCCGCCGGGCCGAGGCGGCCGGCGGGAAGGTGGTGGTGCCGCTGCGGACCGCGCCGAGCGGGCTGACCCTCGCGCACCTGCTCGACCCGTCCGGGAACCACCTCGGCGTCTTCACCCCACCCGCCGGCTGATTGGGCGCGGGATCGGCGATGTGGCGGCATCCCCGGACCGGGATGCCGCCACATCGGCGAGGTGCAGTCGATCAGCGTGACGGGTCTTAGCGGCCGTTACCCCAGCCGCCGCGGTGGCCGCCGCCGCCCGGGCCCGGGAAGACACCGGCCTCGACCGCCTTCAGCACCGCGTCGGCCTGCTCCTGGGTGAGCTTGCCGTCCTTGACGGCCTGGTCCAGCCGCTCCTTCAGCTGCGCCTGCCGCTCCTTCTGCCACGCCTGCCGGTCCTCGGTCGACGGTCGCTCCGGGCGGTCGCCCTGGTGCTGCTCGCGGATCTTCTCCAGCGCCGCGGTGACCTTGTCGGTCGACACGCCCAGTTCCTTGGCGAGGGCGTCGGCGAACTCGGCCTGCCGGTCGGCCCGCTGCTGCTTGCGGTCGGTGCCCTGATCGGCGTTGGCGCTGGCGCTCGGGCTCGGGCTCTTGTCGTCGGCGAGCGCCACCGTGGGGGCGGCGATCCCGACGCCGAGCACCCCGGCGGCGGCCAGGCCGGCCAGTACGTGCTTCCTCGACATCTTGCGGATCATGCGGTTCTCCAGTTCGGTGGTGGTGCGTTGACGTGACCGACAGTGACGGGCGGAGCTGGGGGGAACCCGTGGTGAGCCTGTCAACGCGCTGAAAATCCGGTTTCGAAGTGCGGGCAAACCGGTTGCGAGGGGCACGGTAAGGCCGGCAGGGTAGGCCCGCCCGCGACGAGAGGTGACCTGCATGACCAGCCCCGCAATCCGCGAGATCGCCCTCACCGGGCCGGGCTCCGGGCCGTACGCCGTCACGACCGGCCCCGACGGCGCGCTCTGGCTGACGCTGGCCGGGACGGGCGGGGTGGCTCGGCTCGGGCGGGACGGCTCGGTCCGTACCTACCGCACCGCCCCGGCGGAGAGCCGACCGCTGATCATCACCACCGGGCCCGACGGCGCCCTCTGGTACACCCGCTCCGGCGATCATCGGCTCGGCCGGATCACCGTCGAGGGCGACGTCAGCTCCGTGGCGCTGCCGCCGGGGACCGGCCCGTGCGGCCTCGCCGTCGGCCCCGATGACGCCCTCTGGTATGCGGGCATGGGCAACGACACGATCGGCCGGGTCACCGTCGACGGGACGGTGACGACGTTTCCGCTGCCGGTGACCGGCGGCTTTCCGTCGATGCTGGCCACCGGCCCCGACGACGCCCTCTGGTTCACCCTCAACCAGGCGAACGCGATCGGCCGGATCGGCCTCGACGGCGAGGTGACCCTGCACGGGCTGCCCACCGAGGCGGCGGGGCCGGTGGGCATCACCCTCGGCGGCGACGGGGCGCTCTGGTTCGTCGAGATCGCCGCCGGTCAGCTCGGCCGGATCACCCCCGACGGCCGGGTCGAGGAACACCCGCTGCCGGACCGGGCCGCCCGGCCCCACGCGATCGTCGCCGACCCGGCCGGCGGCTCCTGGTTCACCGAGTGGGGCGCGAACCGGATCGGCCACGTCGACACCGCCGGCCGGATCACCGCCCACCACCTACCTACCCCAGGATCGGAACCTCACGGCCTCACGGTCACCCGAGACGCACGGTCTGGGTCGCGCTGGAGATCGGCGCTGTAGCCCACCTGACCCCCTGACCAGCCCACCCCGCCCTGACCCGGCCCACCCCGCCCTGACCCCGGTGATCATGAGGTTAGCGGCAGTTGTGGATCTTCAAACCGCCGCTAACTTCATGATCGACTGGGCAGGGGTGGGGCAGGACAGAGCAGGGCAGGGCAGGGCAGGGCAGGGCATCAGCGGACGGCGGGGGAGGTGGTGAGGGTGCCGGCGGTGGCGTCGAGGATGGCGGGGGTGCCGACGGGGACGGTGAGCTGGCCGACGCCGTGACCGATCGGGAGGCCGCCGAGGACGGGCACGCCGAGGTCGCCCAGGCGTTCGGCGAGCACGTCGGTGACCGCGGTGTCCCAGCCGTCCGCGCACTCGGTGAACTGGCCCACCGCGACCCCGGCGATCCTCGCCAGGGCGCCGCAGCGGCGCAGGTGGGTGAGCATCCGGTCGACCTTGTACGGCGGCTCCTGCACCTCCTCGATCAGCAGCACCGCCCCGGTCAGGTCCGGCATGTCCGGGGTGCCGATCGACGCGGTGATCAGGCAGAGGTTGCCGCCGAGCAGCCGGCCCTCCGCCCGGCCGGGCACCCGGACCGGGTACGTCTCCTCCTCCCGCACCGCCTCGACGGTCACCGGCCCGGTGGTCATCAGCGCGGCGTGCAGCGACTCCGCCGAGCGGGGCGGGGTGCGGTCGTCCAGCCATGCCGCCCCCGGGCCGTGCACGCTGGCCAGCCGGGCGCCCCGCCAGAGCGCGAACTGCAGCGCGGTGATGTCGGAGAAGCCGGCCACCACCTTCGGGTCCCGACGCACCGCGGCCATGTCGATCAGGTCGACCACCCGCTGCGCGCCGTAGCCGCCCCGGGTGCAGATCACCCCGCGTACCTCCGGGTCGGCGAAGGCGGTGTTCAGGTCGGCGGACCGCAGCTCGTCGCCGCCGGCCAGGTAGCCCCGCCGGGCGTACGCGTTGGGTGCCAGCACCGGGCGCAGCCCCCAGCCGGTCAGCAGTTCCATGCCGCGGGCCACCCGTTCCGGGCGGGTCGGGCCGGAGGGCGACACCAGCATCACGGTGTCGCCGGCACGCAGGACCGGTGGGCGCAGGCAGTGTTCGTCGGTGGGCACGACGGCAGCCTAGTGAGCGCCCCGCCGAGCCGCGCCGGCCCTGGTCGGTAGCACCGGCTAGCCTCGACGTCGTGGCGACCGCGCTAGTGATCGAGAACGACCCGACCGACGACCTCCGCCGACTGGGGGAGTGGCTCCTTGAGGGGGGCGTCGACCTGCGGGTGCTGCGCCCGCACGCGGGCGACGAGCTCCCCGCCGACCTCGACGGGTACGCCGCGCTGGTGGTGCTCGGTGGGGAGCAGCAGGCGTACCCGCTGCCCGACGGCAGCCCCGGCGCGCCCTGGTTCCCGGCGCTGGAGGGGCTACTGCGCAAGGCGGTCCGGCACCGCGTACCCACCCTCGGTGTCTGCCTCGGCGCGCAACTGCTGGCCGCCGCGCACGCCGGGCAGGTCGAGCGGAGCCCGTCCGGGCCGGAGGTCGGGCCGGCCGTGGTCGGCAAGCGGGACGCCGCCGACACCGACCCGCTCTTCCGGTACGTGCCGCTGATGCCGGACGTGTTCCAGTGGCACTCCGACGAGATCACCGAGCTGCCGCACGGGGCCACCCTGCTCGCCGCCTCCACCCGCTACCCGCACCAGGCGTTCCGGCTCGGTGACCGGGCCTGGGGGCTGCAGTTCCACATCGAGTGCGACACCGCGATGATCGCCGACTGGGCCCGCGACTCGACGCTCCTCGCCGAGCTGGGCTACGACCCGGAGCTGGTGGTGGCCGCCTGCGACCGGGTGATGGCCGACGTCGAGGAGGTCTGGCAGCCGTTCGCCGTCCGGTTCGCCGCCCTCGCCCTCGGCGAGCTGGACGACAGCGCGTCGCGCCGCAGCCTGCCGCTGCTCGGGCACTGACATGACCCGGCCGACCAGGGGGCGCCTCGCCCGGTACGGCTTCGCCGAGGGCGACGGCCGGGCGCGGGCGGCCGACCTGCTCGGCCCGGACGGCCTGGGACTGTGGCGGCCGGACACCCAGGAGCCCACCGACGAGCGGGCCGCCGAACTGCTGGCCGGCCTCTCCCGGGCGGCCGACCCGGACCTCGCCCTGCGCCAGCTGCACCGCCTCGTCGAGGCGGAGTGGCGGGCCAGCGGCAAGCCGGCCGTGCTCGACGCCCTGTACGCCGACCCGGGACTGCGCCGCCGGCTGACCGCCGTGCTGGGGGCCTCGTCGGCGCTCGGCGACCACCTGGTGGCCAATCCGGAGCAGTGGACCGTGCTGGCCACCGAGCCGGACGGGCTCGCACCCACCGCCGAGGGCCGGCTCGACCTGGCCACCGCCGCCCGGCTGACCGCCGCCACCGGCCCGGTGCCGGTGCTGCGGCAGGCGTACCGGCTGGCGCTGCTGCGGATCGCGGCGGCCGACCTGACCGGCGGACGCGGCCTGGAGCAGACCATGGCGGCGCTCTCCGCGCTCGCCGACGCCACCCTCGCGGCTGCCTACCAGATCGCCGTGGACGAGCTGCCGGGCGGGACGCCCGGGCCCCGGCTGGCCGTGGTGGCGATGGGCAAGGCCGGTGGCGACGAGCTGAACTACGTCTCGGATGTGGACGTCATCTTCGTGGCGGCCGAGGACGACGACCTGACCGCCGCGACCCAGGTCGCCACCCGGCTGATCCAGGTCTGCGGGCTGGTCGCCTGGCCGGTTGACGCCGCGCTGCGCCCGGAGGGCAACCGGGGCCCGCTGGTGCGTACCCTCGCCAGCCACCTGGCCTACTACCGGCGCTGGGCCCGGACCTGGGAGTTCCAGGCCCTGCTCAAGGCCCGGCCGGCGGCCGGCGACCTGGCGCTCGCCGGAGAGTGGATCGACCAGCTCGCGCCGCTGGTGTGGACCGCGGCGGAACGCCCCGAGGCGGTCGAGGACGTCCGCGCGATGCGCCGCCGGATCATCGAGAACGTCCCGCCGAAGGAGTTGGAACGCGAGATCAAGCGGGGGCCGGGCGGCCTGCGCGACATCGAGTTCGCGGTCCAGCTGCTCCAGCTGGTGCACGGCCGGGGCGACGAGTCGCTGCGGGCGCCGGGCACCATCCCGGCGTTGCGCGCCCTGGTCGCCGGCGGCTACGTCGGCCGGGCCGACGGGGAGGCGCTGCTGCGCGGCTACCGCTTCCTGCGCGGCGTCGAGCACCGGCTCCAGCTCCAGCACCTGCGCCGCACCCACACCGTGCCTACCGAGCCCGCCGCGCTGCGCTGGCTGGCCGCCGCGCTCGGCTACCAGGCCACGCCGGGCCGCAGCGCCGTCGAGGAGTTCCGCGCCGAGTGGGTCACCCACGCCACCGAGGTACGCCGGCTGCACGCGAAGCTGCTGTACCGACCGCTGCTGGAGTCGGTGGCCCGGGTGCCGGCCGACGGGCTGCGGCTGACCCCGGAGGCGGCCCGGCACCGGCTGGAGATCCTCGGGTTCGCCGACCCGGCCGGGGCGCTGCGCCACCTCCAGGCCCTCACCGGCGGGGTGAGCCGCACCGCCGCCATCCAGCGCACCCTGCTGCCGGTGCTGCTCAGCGAGTTCGCCGACGCGCCGGAGCCGGACCGGGGGCTGCTGAACTACCGGCAGGTCTCCGACAAGCTCGGCAGCACGCCCTGGTACCTGCGGCTGCTGCGCGACGAGGGGCCGGTGGCCCGCCGTCTGGCCCGGGTCCTCGCGCTGTCCCGCTACGCCGCCGACCTGCTGGCCCGCGAGCCGGAGGCGCTGCGGCTGCTGGCCGAGGACACCGAGCTGACGCCACGGCCCCGGGAGGTGCTCTGCGAGGGCTTCGCCGCGGCGGCGGGGCGGCACGACGACCCGGTCGAGGCCGCCCGGGCGGTCCGTGCGCTGCGCCGCCGGGAGCTGCTCCGGCTCGCCTGCGCCGACGTGCTCAGCCGGGCCGGTGCGCTCACCCCGCGCCCGCCGCGTGCCGCCGAGGCCGGGGTACGCCCCGACCGGGCACCCACCCTGGCTGACGTCTGCACGGTCGGCACCGCGCTCGCCGACGTCACCGACGCCACCCTGGCCGCCGCGCTGCGGGCCGCCCGGGCCGCCCAGCCGGCGCCGCCCGGGCTGCGTTTCGCCGTGGTCGGCATGGGCCGGCTCGGCGGGTACGAGTCGAACTACCTCTCCGACGCCGACGTCCTCTTCGTCTACGACCCGCCGCCCGGCGTGGACGAGGGCGCGGCCAGCGCCGCCGCCCACGCCATCGCCGAGGAGCTGCGCCGGCTGCTCTCCGCGCCGGCTCCCGACCCGCCGCTCGGGGTCGACGCCGACCTGCGCCCGGAGGGCCGGCAGGGACCGCTGGTCCGCAGCCTCGCCGCGTACGCCCAGTACTACGCCCGCTGGTCGAAGGTGTGGGAGGCGCAGGCGCTGCTGCGGGCCCGGTTCGTCTGCGGCGACGCCGACCTCGGCGCCGAGTTCGAGGCGATGATCGACCCGGTGCGGTACCCGGCCGACGGGCTGACCCGCGAGCAGGTGGTGGAGATTCGCCGGATCAAGGCCCGGGTGGAGACCGAGCGGCTGCCCCGGGGCGCCGACCCGGCCACCCACACCAAGCTGGGCCGGGGCGGGCTCGCCGACGTCGAGTGGGCGGTGCAGCTGCTTCAGCTCCGGCACGCCGGCCGGCTGCCCGCGCTGCGCGGCACCCGTACCCTCGACGCGCTGGCCGCCGCCCGGGCCGCCGGGCTGGTCGACCCGGACGACGCGGCGGAGCTGGCCGCCGGCTGGACGCTCGCGGCGCAGGTCCGCAACGCGCTGATGCTGGTTCGCGGCCGGGCCGGGGACCAGCTCCCGCGGCACGGGTTGGAGCTGGCCGGGGTGGTGCGCCTGCTCGGCCGGGACGACCCCGGCGAGTTCCTCGACGAGTACCTGCGCGTCGGCCGCCGCTCGCGCGCCGCCATGCAGCGGGTGCTGGACGCCCCGGCCTGACGGCCATGGACTGCCGCCCGTAGCACCGCCGGCGGCCGGTCGATTTGTCGAGACCTGCCGGTGGGAGCGCCGCCGGGTGCTGAGTCGTTTGGGACGTCAGCTCCAAAGGCGCCGCCACGGTAAGCCCGCGCGGGCGCAGGGGGGTCAGCCGCCGAGGGTGTAGGTGCCGGCGCGCGGCACGGTCACCGCTGTCCACTCGCCGTCGGCGGTGAGCGTGGCGCCTCCGCTGACGGTCAGCCAGCGGTCGTGCCGGACCCGGACCGGCACCCGGCCGGGGCCCGGGACGCGGAAGGTGACGGTGGCGGCGTCCTGCCGGACTAGCTCGCCGGGGGCGCCCACCAGCGGGGTGGGGTCGGCCACGGCGTACAGGCGCCAGTGCGTGTCCGACCAGACCTGGGCGAGGTAGGGCAGGCCGGCCTCGACCAGCTCGGCCTCCGGGCGGCCCACCCAGGACAGTTCGGCGTCGGCGACGGCGACGTACTGCACCGCGTTGTCGGCCAGCCAGGCCTGGTAGCTCGCCGGGGTGAGCGGGACGCCGGTGCCGGCGGCTCCCGGGACGGTGGTGAAGAAGAGCGGGTTGCGGGCGATGTCGGCCTGGCGCAGCCAGCCCCGGGCCAGCGGCAGCTCGCCGAGGTGGGCCGCCTCCCAGTAGTCGCGGGTCGGCGGCACCTCGACCCGGCCGGTCAGCCCGTGCCGGGCCAGCTCGGCCCGCAGCGGCGCGAAGTACGCCGGATCGGCGCTTGGGTCGCCCGCACCGCGCAGGTCGGCGGTGACCACGGGCGGCTGCCACCAGCACCCGGCGGCGAGGAGCGCGGCCAGCGCCACCCCACCGGCCACCCGCCGCCGAGCCACCCGCCCCGGCAGGCGGTCGGCCAGCCACCGGGGGAGCCCTGCGGTGGCCGCCAGGACGGGCAGGGCGAACATCACCACGAGGCGGGTGGCGTTCAACCCGACCGGGGTGTGCAGCAGCGCCGCGGCCAGCACTCCGGCCGCCGACAGCAGGGCGCCCACCCGGACCGGCCGGTACGCCACCAGCGCGGCCACCAGCAGGCTGGTCACCACCGCGTGCAGGGTGTCGCTGCGACTGATGTTCATCCAGCCGCCCTCGCCGAAGAGCAGCCCGGTCACCGCCAGCGGCACGGCGGCCGGGACGGCCAGCAGCAGGCCGTCGGCGTACCGGCGGGTGAGCAGCAGCGCGACGCCGGCCAGGCCGACGAAGAGCCCGGCGACCGGGCTGGCCGCCGAGGCGAGCAGGGCCGCCAGGCCGGCCAGCACGCCGCGCGCCCACCAGGGGTGCCGGGCGGCCGGCCGGGTGAGGGCGAGCAGCGCGGCCAGGCCGAAGGCGACCCCGAGGGCGTACGTCACCCGGCCGGAGACCAGGTTGCCGGCGATGGTGAGCACCCCGACCAGGCTGCCCAGCAGGGGCCGGGGCACCCCGGTCCGGACCAGCAGCGCGGCGAACGCGGTCGCCGAGGCGAGCAGCGCGAGCGCGCCGGTGGGGCGGACCCCGAGCAGGGCCATCAGCGGCGGTGAGATGAGGCTGTAGCCCCACGGGTGGACGCCGCCGTACCAGCGCAGGTCGACCAGCGCCGGCCCGTGGGCGGCGAAGAAGCCGGCGCGGGCCACCTGGGCCGACAGGTCCGAGCCCAGCGGGGGAAGGGTGACATACAGCACGCCCAGGACGAGCGCGGACGCGGCGGACACCGCCACCACCCGACCGCCACGCATGCCCACCTCCTGATCGCGACCCACCGTACTGGCAGCATGTCCGATGTGCCTCACCACCTCTCGCGCTGGATCGGGCTGGTCGGCTCCGTGCTGCTCGCTGTGGCCGCCTTCCTCGGCGGCGCGCTGCCGTACGGCGACCTGCGCCCCACCCCCGTCAGCATCTGGCAGGGCCCGCACGGGCCATTGATCATCAGCACCTGGTTGGCCGGCACGGCGCTGCTGGGCTGGGCCTGGTGGTCGCTGCGCGACCGGGTGCCGTCGACCCGCTGGGTGCTCGTCACGATCGGGCTCTGGCTGCTGCCGATGCTGGTCACGCCGCCGCTCGGCAGCCGGGACGCGTACGCGTACGCCTGCCAGGGCGCCAGCTACGCCGCCGGGATCAACCCGTACGAACAGGGCGTCTCCGCCCTGCCCTGCCCGTGGCTGGACACCATCTCGTACATCTGGCGGGACACCCCCGCCCCATACGGACCGCTGTTCGTGATGATCTCCGGGGCGGTGGTGACCGCCGCCGGCTCGCTGGCCGCCAGCGTCGCGCTGTTCCGGGTGCTCGCCGTGGCCGGGGTGGCGCTGGCCGCCGTGTCCCTGCCGGTGCTGGCCCGCCGCTGCGGGGTGCCGCCGCAGCGGGCGCTCTGGCTGGCGCTGGCCGGCCCGCTGGTGCCCGTGCACCTGATCTCCGGCGCGCACAACGACGCGATCATGGTGGGCCTGCTCACCGCCGGGCTGGCGGTGGTGGCCGCCCGGCCGGGCCGCCCGCTGCCGCTGCTGGCCGGTGGGGTGCTGCTGGGGCTGGCCGGCGCGATCAAGGTCACCGCGCTGGTCGTGGTGCCCTTCGCGGCGCTGGCCGCGATCGTCGGGCCGTACCGGATCCGCGCGCTGGTCCGCCAGGGCGGGTGGGTGGCCGGCGGGGCGCTGGCCGCGGTGGTCGCCGCGACCCTCGCCGCGGGTTTGGGCCTCGGCTTCATCAGCGGCTTGGAGCAGGGCGGGCTGGTGGTCGCCTGGACCTCTCCGCCGACTGCGGTGGGGCAGACCATCGGCTACCTGGCGGTGCCGTTCGGCGCGCATGTCGACGCGCTGCCGGTCACCCGGGGCCTGGCCGTGGTGGTGCTCGGTGCGGTGCTGGTCTGGCTCTGGTTCCGCGCGTTCCGCCGCCAAGATCCGTTCTGGCACGCCGCCCTGGCGCTGGTCGCGACCGTGGCGCTCGCCCCGCTGTTTCACCCCTGGTACTGGACCTGGCCGCTGGCCGTGCTCGCCGCGACCGCCCGCCGGACCGGCTGGTTCGTGATCGTCGCCCTGGTGTCGTCTTTCCTGGTGCTGGCCGACGGCACCGGTTTACCTCGGTACACCAAGATGCCGGGTGCCCCCCTGATGACGCTGTTCGTGATCGTGGTGGCCGTCCGGTTGGTACGGTCGGCTCGGGCGGAACGGCAGCCTACGACAGCTTCAGATCGGCGCGTCTAAAACCGCGCCGCGACCTGAAGCCGTCGCCCCGCAGTCTGAGGAGTAGTGCCGGTGAGCGAGCCCGGCTCGGTGCCCGGCGGGCCGGTCCGCCCGGTCGCCGCCGGGCTCGCCCGGTACGCCGGGCTCGCCGGCGCGGTGCTGCTGACCGTCGCCGCCTGGCTGGGCGGGGCGCTGCCCGACGCCCCGCTGCGCACCACCCTCGCCGGCCTCTGGCACGCCACCTACGGGCCGTCGACCCTCGGCTGCTGGCTGGTCGGCACGGCGCTGCTGGTGGGCGCCTGGTGGTCGCTGCGCTGGGGCGCCCCGTCGACCCGGTGGGCGTACGTGACCGCCGGCCTGTGGGCGCTGCCGCTGCTGGCCGCGCCGCCGATGGGCAGCCGCGACGTCTACTCGTACGTCTGCCAGGGCTGGTCGTGGGCGCACGGCGCCGATCCGTACCGGGTCGGCGTGGCGGCGGCCGGGTGCCCCTGGACCGACACCGTGACGCCGATCTGGCGGGCCACCCCGGCGCCGTACGGACCGTTCTTCGTCCTGCTGGCCGGCCTCGCGGTGCTGTTCGGGGGCGGCCTGGTCGGGGCGATTGTGCTGCTGCGGGTGATCGCGGTGGCCGGGGTGCTGCTGGCCGCGCTCTGCCTGCCCGGCCTGGCCCGCGCGGCCGGCGTGCCGACCCGGCGCGCGGCCTGGCTGGCACTGGCCTGCCCGCTGGTCGGGGTGCACCTGGTCGCCGGCGCGCACAACGACGCGCTCGGGCTGGGGCTGCTCCTGTTCGGCCTGCTGGTGCTGGTCCGTCGGCCGGGCAAGCCCCGCGCGCTGGTGGTGGCCGGGGTGCTGCTGGGGCTGGCCGTGTCGGTGAAGGCGGTTGCCGTGGTGGTGCTCCCGTTCGCCGCGCTCGCCGCGGTGCTGGGCCGCTACACGCTGCGCGTGCTGCTGCGCGACGCGGGCTGGCTGGCCGGGGGCGTGCTGACAGCGCTGCTGGTCACCTCCCTGGCCACCGGGCTGGGCCTGGGCTGGGTGGGGGGCCTCGCGCACAGCGGCGACTCGAAGCAGTGGACCTCGCCGCCGACGGCGGTGGGGTTCGTGGTCGACTACGTGGGCGGCCTGTTCGGGCAGGAGCCGCACGCCGTGCCGGTGGTCCGGCTCGTCGCGCTGGCGCTGCTCGCGGTGCTGCTGGTGGCGCTCTGGTGGCGCGCCTGGACCGGGCTGCGCCGGCTCAACGACGTCCGGCAGCGGGCGGTCCGGCTGGCCGCCGCCCGCCCCCGGGTGGCGCTGCTCGGGGCCGGCCTGGCGCTGGCCGCCACCGAGCTGCTCGCCCCGGTCTTCCACCCCTGGTACGCGACCTGGCCGCTGGCGCTGCTCGCGGTGGCGACGGTGTCGTTGGCCCGGACCGTCTGGTTCGTGGCGCCCTGCGCGGTGGCCTCCTGCCTCACCCTGCCGGACGGCACCAACCTGGCCCGGTTCACCAAGGCCCCGGGGGCGCTCCTGATGACCGCCGTGATCGTGCTGCTGGCGGTCCGGGCGGTGCGGTTGGCGCTGGCCCGACGAGCCGGCTGACCGCGTACGCGGACGGCCGGGCCGGCCCCGCGGTCGCGGAGCCGGCCCGGCCGGTGCTGACGGAGTGCCTGGTCAGCAGTCGAAGTACATGGCGAACTCGTGCGGCGTCGGGCGCAGCCGCACCGGGTCGACCTCGTTGGCCCGCTTCCAGGACACCCAGGTGGAGATCAGGTCCGGCGTGAAGACGCCGCCGTCGAGCAGGTAGTCGTGGTCGGCCTCGAGCGCGTCGAGCACCTCCGGCAGCGAGCCCGGCACCTGCTTGACGTCGCCCCACTCCTCCGGCGGCAGGTCGTACAGGTCCTTGTCGATCGGCGCCGGGGGCTCGATCTTGTTCTTGACGCCGTCCAGGCCGGCCATCATCATCGCCGAGAAGGCGAGGTACGGGTTGCTGGACGGGTCCGGCACCCGGAACTCGACCCGCTTGGCCTTCGGGTTGCTGCCGGTGACCGGGATACGGGTGCAGGCGGAGCGGTTGCGCTGCGAGTAGACCAGGTTGACCGGCGCCTCGAAGCCCGGCACCAGCCGGCGGAACGAGTTGACCGTCGGGTTGGTGAAGGCCAGCAGCGACGGCGCGTGGTGCAGCAGGCCGCCGATGTACCAGCGGGCGGTGTCGGACAGGCCGGCGTAGCCGGTCTCGTCGTAGAACAGCGGCTCGCCGTTCAGCCACAGGCTCTGGTGGGTGTGCATGCCGGAGCCGTTGTCGCCGAAGAGCGGCTTCGGCATGAAGGTGGCGGTCTTGCCGTTCGCCCAGACCTCGTTCTTCACGATGTACTTGAAGAGCTGGAGCTGGTCGGCCGCGTGCAGCAGGGTGGAGAACTTGTAGTTGATCTCCGACTGGCCGGCGGTGCCCACCTCGTGGTGCGACCGCTCGACCGTGAAGCCGTTGTCGACCAGGCGGCGGACGATCTTGTCGCGCAGGTCGGCGAAGTGGTCGACCGGCGGCACCGGGAAGTAGCCGCCCTTGTAGGCGGTCTTGTAGCCGCGGTTGCCACCCTCCTCCTCGCGGCCGGTGTTCCAGGCGCCCTCGATGGAGTCGATGTAGTAGAACGACCGGTGCGCGGAGGTCTCGTGGCGGATCGAGTCGAAGATGTAGAACTCCGCCTCGGCGCCGAAGTACGCGGTGTCGGCGATCCCGCTGGCCGCCAGGTACGCCTCGGCCTTCTTCGCCACGTTCCGCGGGTCCCGGGAGTACGCCTCCCGGGTGAACGGGTCGTGGATGAAGAAGTTCAGCGCGAGGGTCTTCTGCGCGCGGAAGGGGTCGATGAAGGCGGTCGCGACGTCGGGGAGCAGGAGCATGTCCGACTCGTGGATCGCCTGGAAGCCACGGATCGACGAACCGTCGAACGCGAGGCCGTCGGTGAAGAGCGCGTCGTCGACGGACTCGACCGGCAGGTTGAAGTGCTGCATCACGCCGGGCAGGTCACAGAAACGTACGTCGACGAACTTCACGTCCTCGTTCTTGAGGTATCGCAGGAGTTCCTCGGGATTGGCGAACACACGTCCTCCTGGCAGGTCCACTCCGGTGGCTGGCTTCTGGCGACGGTATGGCCGTGGAGTTGCCCGGCCGTGTCTCCCCTGTTTCCGCCGTGTTACGTCCCTCGCGGAGCGTCATCTCGGCCGCTCAGGTGCCGGTCAGTCTCCGTCCGGACGATACTCGCGGTGATGGTGTGGCATCAATTGGCGGCTTTGGTCCGATTCTCCGCTCCGCGCCGAACCGGCGTACCCGGGCAGTGACCGGCACCCCTGGTCACCGCGCCCGTCCCCGGCGGGTGCGTGGCTACCCTTGACCGCTGTGACCGATACCGCCGCCGTGCCGGTGCCGCCCGCCGCGGACCCGACCTTCACGCCCCCGAGCCTCGGCCGCCGCTTCGGCGCGCTGGTCATCGACTGGGTGCTCTGCCTGCTGATCTCCAACCTCTTCGCCGACCCGGTCCGGGACGGCTGGGCCCCGGTCCTGGTGCTGGTCCTGGAATACGCCCTCTTCCTCGGCCTCTTCGCCCAGACCCCCGGCATGTACGTCACGAGGATCCGCTGCCTGGCCTGGGCCGACGGCGGACGGATCGGGCTGGTCCGGGCCCTGCTCCGCGGCGTGCTGCTCGCCCTCGTGGTGCCCGCCGTGATCATGGACGAGCACCGCCGCGGGCTGCACGACCGCCTCACCGGCTCGGTGATCGTCGCCGCCCCCCGCTGACCCGGGCGCCCCGACGACGAAGGAGCCGGCCCCGTGCGGGTCCGGCTCCTTCACGCGTACGGCGGGGGTCAGCGACCCCGGGTCTGGCGGAACGCGCCGCGCGGCGGCCGCATGTTCTTGGGGATCGCGCCCTTGGGCATCTGCGGGCGGGCGGTGAGCGCCTTGAGCCGCTTGTCGAGGGCGTTGACGTCCTTGGGGGAGAGGGAGCGGGGCAGCCGCATCAGGGTGGTGCGCAGCTTGCGGATCGGCAGCTCGTCCTCGCCCTGGCCGATCACGTAGTCGTGCAGGGGGGCGGTGCCGATCACCTTGGCCAGCCGGCGCTTCTCCTGGCCCAGCAGGCCGCGGACGCGCTGCGGGTTGCCCTCGGCCAGCAGGATCACGCCGGGGCGGCCGAGCACCAGGTGGACCATGTCCATCTGGGTGGTGGAGCTGACGGCCGGGGTGACCCGCCAGTCGCCCCGCATGCTCTCCATGATCTGCGCCGCCGCGCCGGGCTGCCCTTCGGCGGCGCTCATCATCGCCGTGTTGGATCGCAGGTTGAGCACGATCAGCACGGCGAGCAGGGCGAGCAGGATGCCGATCGGCAGCCAGAGCCAGCCATAGAGAATGACCGCGACCACGGTGAGCGCGAGCGGGATCAGCACCGCCGCGGCGACCAGCGGCGCGAACCACCGGTCCTGCTTGGCGGTGAACCGGAACACCATCCCGATCTGCTTCAGCCGCTGGCCGAACGAGACCTTCTCCTGGGGCTTTGCCATGCCTGAGAGTCTAGTGGGCGCCCCGCCACCCGTTGATTCCCGGCCGGCCCTCCGCGGCTGAGTACCTTACGCCGCCGTCCGCCCCCTGAGCCGTCCCGGTAAGGAGGGGGCGACGCCGAAGATCAGGCAGGGGACTCATGCCCCGGGGGCACCTTCGCGCGGAAAGTCAGTGTCGACCGCGAAACGACACCGCACGACAGGGGAAACCGAGATGTTCGGCAACGACGCAGAGCTTCTGCTCACCATCCACCGCAGCCACGCCGCCGAGCTCCAGGCCGACGCGGCCCGCGACCGGCTCGCCCGATCGCTGCCCCGCCGCCACCCGCGCAGCTGGCTCGGCCGCCGGCACCAGGCCGCCCGTACCGTCGACGGCCGCCGGTGACCACCCTCGCCGCGCCGGCCGTCGCGGCGACCGCCCCGGCCGGCCGGGACGCGACCGCGATGCCCGGTCCGGCGGCGTCCCCGGCCGGCCCGGTGCCGACCGCACCCGGGCCGGCCGCCACCCGGGACGGGGGACCGCCGGGCGGCACCGGTCCGGCCGCCATCGGGGACGGGGGACCGCCGGACGGCACCGGTCCGGCCGCCACGGGGGCGGCCGGACCGGCGGTCGGCGGCCGGGCAGACCGACCGGCCGGCCGGGACGGTGCCGGCGCCCGTCGTGGCATGCTCGATGCCGTGACCACACGCGCCGCCAGCACCGTCCTCGTCGGCCGCCAGCCGGAGCTGGCCGGGCTGCGCGACGCGTTCGGCCGGGCCCGGGCCGGGGAGCCCGCCACCGTCCTGGTCGGCGGCGAGGCGGGCGTCGGCAAGACCCGCCTGCTGGAGGAGTTCGGCACCCAGGCCTGCGCCGCCGGGGCGCGGGTGCTGGTCGGCCAGTGCCTGGAGCTGGGCGAGGCCGGTCTGCCCTTCGCGCCGTTCGCCGCCGCGCTGCGCGAGGTGCTGCGCCGCGACGGCCCGGCCGCCTTCGCCGGGTACGAGGCGGAGTTCGCCCGGCTGCTGCCCGAGCTGGCCCGGGTGCCGGCCGGCGTCGCCGCGCCCACCGGCCTGCCCGTCTCGGACACCCCGCGCGGCTACCTGTTCGACCTGGTCGCCGACCTGTTCCGGCGGATCGCCGAGGAACGGCCGCTGGTGCTGGTCATCGAGGACCTGCACTGGGCCGACCGGTCCACCCGCGACCTGATCGGCTTCCTGGTGCGGGCCGCCCGGGCCGCCCGCCTGCTGCTGGTCTGCACCTTCCGCACCGACGAGCTGCACCGCGGCCACCCGCTGCGGCCGTTCCTCGCCGAGCTGGACCGGGCGCGCGGGGTGGACCGGGTCGAGCTGAGCCGGCTCGACCGGGACGGCACCGCCACCATCCTCGCCGACCTGCTCGGCACCGAGCCGCCCCCGCGGGCCGTCGACGACGTGCACCGCCGTACCCAGGGCAACCCGTTCTTCATCGAGGAGTTGGCCGCCGCCGGCGACCCCGTCGGCTGCGCGGTGCTGCCGGAGACCCTGCGCGACCTGCTGCTGGCCCGGGTGGACCGGCTGCCCGAGCCGGCCCAGCGGGTGCTGCGGATCGCCGCCGCCGGCGGCACCCGCTTCGCCCACGAGCTGCTCGCCGAGGTCGCCGGCCTGCCCGAGCCCGAGCTGGAGGACGCGCTGCGCGCCGCCGTGGCCGCCCAGCTCGTGGTGGCCGACCCGGACGGCGACTACGAGTTCCGGCACGCCCTGGTCCGGGAGGCTGTGCACGACGAACTGCTCCCCGGCGAGCACGCCCGGCTGCACGCCCGGTACGCCGCCGCGATCGAGGCGCAGCCGCACCTGGTGGCCGCCGGTCGCGCCCCGGCCGAGATCGCCCACCACTGGTACGCGGCACACGACCACCCGCGCGCCCTGATCGCCGCCCGCGTCGCCGCCTGCGCCGCCGCCGACCGGTACGCGTACGCCGAGCAGAGCCGGCTGCTGGAACGGGTCCTCGAACTGTGGGAGCTGGTGCCCGACGCCGCCGAGCGGCTCGGCATGGACCACCTGCGGGTGCTGGAGGAGACGCTGGGCGCGGCCACCACGGCCGGCGACTACAGCCGCGGGTTGACCCTCACCCGGGCCGCGCTGGCCGAGGTGGACACCGAGGCCGAGCCGCTGCGTGCGGCCCGCCTGCTCGACCAGCGCGGCCGGCTGCTGGCGCTGCTCGGCAAGAGCGACGGTGCGGCCGAGCTGGGTGCGGCGTACCGGCTGGCGGCCGGGGTGCCGGACGGGCGGGAGCGGGTGGGCGTGCTCGCCGACATCGCGGCGCACCTGGTGAAGATCGATCCCGAGCAGGCCGCGTCGGTGGCCGCCGAGGCGATGGCCGCGGCCGAGGCGATCGGCGAGGACGTGGCGCTGCTGCCCACCCGGATCGCCATGCTCTGCCGGACCGACAAGGCCCCCGACCTGGGGCTGGCCGAGCTGCGTCGGGCGGAGGCCCGGGCCCGGGCCACCAACAACGCGCCGGCGCTGGTCAGTGCCCTGGTCTACCTCTCCGACGTGCTCTACGAGCTGGGCAGCTACGAGGAGTCGGCGGAGGCGGCCGCGGCCGGGGTGAGCGAGGCGCGCCGGGTCGGGATCAGCCGCTCCACGGGGGCGTACCTGCTGTCGAACCGGGCCGAGGCGCTGATCGCCCTGGGGCGCTGGGACGAGGCCGACGCGGCCTGCGCCGAGGCGGCCCGGATCGACCCGCCGGGCGTCTCCGGGCTGCACTGGCTGCAGCTCCGCGCCGGGCTGCGGCTGGCCCGGGCGCACCCCGCGGCCGACGAGCTGGTCGGGCGGGCGCTGGCCTTCCTGGCCCGGCCGTACCTCTGGCCGAACCACCGGCTGCCGCTGCGCGAGTTGCGGATCGAGGCCGCCCTCGCGGCCGACGACAAGACGGCGGCGCTCGAGGCGAGCCGCGCCGCCCTGGCCGACGAGCGCCTGGTCGACCTGCCCCGCGAGGGGTGGCCGGTGCTCAGCGCCGCGGCGCGGACCGCCGCGCTGGCCGGCGACGCCGAGCTGGCCGGTGAGGTGGCCACCGTGGCCGCCGCCCTGCCCGTCCGCTATCCGGCGGAACGGGCACACGCCGCCCAGGTCACCGCGATCCTGGCTGGTGTTGGCGCTCCTGCCGTCGGCGGTGGCGGCGTGGCGCTGGCGGCCTGGCGGGCGGCGGTGGCGCAGTGGCGGGCGGTCGGGCAGCCGTATCCGCTGGGCCGGGCGTTGCTCGGGCTGGCCGAGGCGGCCGCCTCCGCCGGCGAACGGGACAGCGTCGCCGCCGCGGTACGCGAGGCCGGCGACATCGCCGCCGGGCTCGGCGCCACCCCGCTGGGCGAGCAGGCCGCCGTCCTGGCCCGCCGGGTCGGGCTGCGCACTGGTGGCCGTCCCGGGCCGGACCTGCTCACCAGCCGCGAGCAGGAGGTGCTGCGGCTGGTCGCCGAGGGACACAGCAACAGCCGGATCGCCGAGCGGCTCTTCATCTCGCCGAAGACGGCCAGCGTCCACGTGTCCCGGATCATCGCCAAGCTGGACGTGAGCAATCGGGTGGAGGCGGCCGCGCTGGCCCACCGCCTCGGCCTGCTCGACCCCACCCCGCGCTGACCCGCCCGGGTCAGGGGCGGGGGAGGTAGATCCGCCAGTCCGCGACGGTGACCACGACGAGGGCGCCCGGGCCGGGGCCGAGCCGCTGGTCGAGCCGGGCGGCCAGCGGGGAGCCGGCCGGCGCGACCCAGGCCGCGCGCGGATCGGCCGTCACCGCCCGCCGGTAGCTCGGCAGCCGGTCGAAGCCCGGGCGCAGTTCGTCGTCGACCACCGCGCAGACCACGTCCTCCCCGCTGGCGAAGGTGAGCCGGTTGCAGGTCCAGTAGCCGCCGCGCACGTGCCGTACGCCCAGCCCGCCGAGGGTGTCGACGAGCGCGCGGTGCCGCTCGGCCTCGGCGTGGATGGCCGGGACCCGGGCCATCGCCGCGGCGGTGGCGACCCCCGCAGTACCGAGCATGGCGGCCAGCACGGCGACCGCCGCCAGGGCCGCCACCCGGGCGCGCCGGCCGCCCTCCGCCGGCCCGAGTCCGCCGGCCGGCTCGGCGCTGGCGGACTCCACATCGGCGAGGCGGTGCTGTCCGACCGACCCGGACACCGCCAGATCGCCGACCTGGCGTGGAAAAGGGAGCGGCCACAGCGACCAGAGCAGGGCGGGCGTGGCGACCGTCAGGCAGGAGAGGTAGCGGGCGCTCTCCACCGGTGTCTGCCCGGCCGCGCTGCTCACCGTGTACGCCGCCAGCACGGCCGCCGCTCCGGCGAGCAGCGCCAGCCGCACCGCCGCCGAGACCCGCCGCTCGTCCGCGCCGCCCGAATCGTCGTCGGACCCCGTACCGCCGGCAGGCCCCACCGGCGTGCGGAGGGCGCGCCAGGCGGCCACCGCCCCGAGGAGCAGCAGCACCGGGAACGCGACGGCCCACCAGAGCTGCCAGCCAGCGCAGTGGCTCGGCGAGCAGAAGCCCATGCCGAGCGGCGGCCCGAGCACTGGGCCGCCGTACAGCCGCTCGCCCCAGCCCGCCGCCGCGTCCCCGCCGCCGGCGGCCAGGACCGCGGCCAGCGGGTTGCGGCCGTGCCGGAGGCTGTCCAGCAGCATCGGCGCCGCGCCCAGCAGCAGCGTGCCGGCCACCACCAGCCCGGCCCGGCCGACCAGCTCCCGCCCACGGCGGGCCACCAGCACCGCGCCGGTCCCGAGGATGTACGGCAGCAGCAGCGGGTCGACCCAGAGCATCAGCCCGGACACCAGCCCCCAGGCCGCCCACCGGAGCAGTCGCGCCCCGGCCCGCAGGCGGGTGGGATCGGCATCGACGGCGCGCTCGTCCGGGCCCGGGGGCGCGGCGCGGCTGGACGTCGGCCGCCCCGACGCGCCGGCGCACCGCCCCGACCCGCTGGCGGGTCGGGCCGAGCCGCCGGCGCACAACCCCACGGTGAACAGGGCGAGCGCGACCCCGGCCGGGTTCAGCTCGGGGTAGCCGCCCCCGGCGATGAGCTGGTTCTTGACGACGCGGTCCGAGCCGAGCGCGAGGAAGCCGACGACCAGCAGGGCGAACCAGGCATCTCCGCCGAGCCGGCGGGTGAGCCGCCAGGACAGGGCGAGGAAGAGTGCGTAGAGCGCGAGGGTGGGCAGCCGCAGCGCGAGCACCGACGGTCCGGCGAGGGCGACCAGCGGCGCGGCCAGGTACGCCTCCAGCGTCCCCATGTACGCCTGCCCGTAGAACCAGACCGGGAAGTCCTGCCCGCCGGCGATGTGCAGGGCGGCCAGGCCCATCGTCGCCTCGTCGCTGTTGGTGGGCGGGGCGTCGGCGAGCAGCAGCGCCAGCCGGTACCCGACCCCGGCCAGCCCGACGAGCAGCGCGAGCAGCACCGGCAGCCGGGGCCGCAGGGGCGGGCGCGGGCGGGCGCCCTCGCGTGGCTCCTGGCGTACCCCGGCGGTCATGCCTGCGATCATGGCATCCGGGCGGTGGCCGGCGGCGGGTGACGCGGCCGGCGCCCCCCGCCCGGACGCAGCCGGCGGGTGGCGCGGTCTGCGCCGGCGGCCGGGCCTCAGCCGGCGGCGGGGACGCCCTCGCGGGCGGCAAGCGCCTGCTGGTAGAGGCGCCCGGCCCGGTACGACGAGCGGACCAGCGGGCCGCTCATCACGCCGGCGAAGCCGATCTCCTCGGCCTCCTCGCGCAGCTCGACGAACTCCTCCGGCTTGACCCAGCGGGTGACCGGGTGGTGCCGGGGGGAGGGGCGCAGGTATTGCGTGATGGTGATCAGCTCGCAGCCGGCCTCGTGCAGGTCGCGCAGCGCCTGGGACACCTCGGCCCGCTCCTCGCCCATGCCGAGGATCAGGTTGCTCTTGGTGACCAGGCCGGCGGCCCGGGCCTGGCGGATCACGTCGAGGGAGCGCTCGTAGCGGAACGCCGGCCGGATCCGCTTGAAGATCCGCGGCACGGTCTCCACGTTGTGCGCCAGCACCTCGGGCCGCGACCCGAAGACCTCGGCGAGCTGCTCCGGGACCGCGTTGAAATCGGGGATCAGCAGCTCGACGCCGCACCCGGACTGGAGGGCGTGGATCTGCCGGACCGTCTCGGCGTAGAGCCAGGCGCCGCCGTCGGGCAGGTCGTCGCGGGCGACGCCGGTGATGGTCGCGTAGCGCAGGCCCATCGCGGCCACCGACTCGGCGACCCGGCGCGGCTCGTCGGCGTCGAACTCGGCCGGCTTGCCGGTGTCGATCTGGCAGAAGTCGCAGCGCCGGGTGCACTGGTCGCCACCGATGAGGAAGGTGGCTTCCCGGTCCTCCCAGCACTCGTAGATGTTGGGGCAGCCAGCCTCCTGGCAGACGGTGTGCAGCCCCTCGCGCGAGACCAGCCCGCGCAGCTGGGTGTACTCCGGCCCCATCTTGGCCTTGACCTTGATCCACGGCGGCTTGCGCTCGATCGGCGTCTCGGCGTTGCGCGCCTCGATCCGCAGCAGCCGCCGCCCCTCGGGTGCCGCGGTCGCGGTGCGGCCGGCCTGCGGGGTCGTCGGCGTGGAGTGCTCGATCGTCACGAATCCGAGCCTACGCCGGACGGTGGCCGTCGATGAACGTCGGGCGACCGGCGTCACGCCGCAGATGTTGTGACACCGGACACCGACGGTGAAAAAAGGTCGTCACAGCGGCCGGTACGGGGTGCTAACGTGCCGGCAAAGCTGCGACGGAGCCGAGTAGCGCGCCGACCCGCCAGCGCAGAGAGCCGCCGGTTGCTGGAAGGCGGTCTGGCGCCGGCGCGTGAAGACCCTCCCGAGCTGCGGGAAGAACGGCGCTTGTGCCCGGCAGGGCCCCCTCTCCACGCCTCCGGTGGAGCGGGTGACCCTGCTCACCGCGCCCAGTAGAGCCCGCCGGCTGGCCCCCGTCACGGGCGACGAACGAGGCTCCCGCTCCGGCGGGGGCGAAGGTGTGGTGGCACCGCGAGGATCCCGCTCGCCCACACCTCCCGGGGATCGCGTTGCGATTGATCGAGGAGGTAGCCGTGCAACGCATCCTTTCCACCCAACTGTCCGCCCACGTCGGCGAGTCCGTCCGGATCGCCGGCTGGGTGCACCGCCGCCGGCTGCTCAAGTCGGTGGCCTTCCTGATCGTCCGCGACGCCGCCGGCCTGGCCCAGGTGGTGGTCGCCGACCCGGCGGTGCGCGCGGTCGTCGAGAAGCTCACCGAGGAGACCGTCGTCGAGGTCGTCGGCACGGTGGTCGCGAACGACACGGCGCCCGCCGGGGTCGAGCTCACCGTGCCGACGGTACGGCTGCTCGGCCCGCCCGCCGTCCCGCCGCCGTTCGACCTGTACCGGCCGGCGCTCACCGCCACCCTGCCCACCCAGCTGGACCACGCGCCGACCGCGCTGCGCCACCCGACCCGCTCGGCGGCGCTGCGGATCTCGGCGGCGGCGGTGGCCGGCTTCCGGGCCGCCCTGGACGCCCGCGACTTCGTGGAGATCCACACCCCGAAGGTGGTGGCGTCGTCCACCGAGAGCGGGGCGAACGTGTTCGCGCTGGACTGGTTCGGCCGGCCCGCCTACCTGGCCCAGTCGCCGCAGTTCTACAAGCAGCTCATGGTCGGCGTCTTCGAGCGGGTGTACGAGGTGGGGCCGGTGTTCCGGGCCGAGCCGCACGACACCGTCCGGCACCTGGCCCAGTACACCTCGCTCGACGTCGAGCTGGGCTTCGTCGCCGACCACCGGGACGTGATGGCCGTGCTGCGGGACACCCTCGCCGGCATGCTGGGGGCGGTCGCCGACCGGGCCGGCGCCGCGCTGGCCACGCTCGGGGTGGCGGCGCCCGAGGTGCCGGCCGAGATCCCCGCCGTGCACTTCACCGAGGCGCTGAAGATCGCCGGGGCGCCGGCCGACGAGCCGGACCTCGCCCCCGCGCACGAGCGGGCGCTGGGGGAGTGGGCCCGGCGCGGGCACGGTTCGGACTTCCTCTTCGTCACCGGGTACCCGATGGCGAAGCGGCCCTTCTACACCCATCCGGACCCGGCCCGGCCGGCCTACTCCAACGGCTTCGACCTGCTGTTCCGGGGGTTGGAGCTGGTCACCGGCGGGCAGCGGCTGCACCGGTACGAGGACTACCTGGCCGCCCTCGCCGCGCGCGGCGAGCCGGTCGAGCCGTACGCGGGCTACGTGGACGCGTTCCGGCACGGCATGCCGCCGCACGGCGGCTTCGCGATCGGCCTGGAACGCTTCGTGGCCCGGCTCACCGGCGCGGCCAACGTCCGGGAGGTGACCGCCTTCCCCCGCGACCTGCACCGGCTCACCCCGGCCGCTCCGGCCCCGGGCCGAGCGGCGCGGTATGAAGGACGGACGGGCGAAGGAGCAGGATGGGCGAGCAGGCGCGGGCGACGCTGCGGGGCCTGCTGCACGTCCGTCCGGCCCGGGGCGCCCACCGGGTCGCGCTGCGTGCCGGGATCAGCGTGCTGCTCCCGCTGCTCGCGGTGCTCGCCCTGGACCGCCCCGCCTGGTCGGTGTACGCGGTCTTCGGGGCGTTCACCTCGCTCTACGGGCGGAACCACGTGCACCTGTCCCGGGCGGCCATGCAGGCGAGCGCGGGGGCTGTGCTCACCGGGTCGGTCATCCTCGGGGTGCTCGTCGGGTCGCTGGCGTCGCGGGCGTGGGTCGCGGTGGCGGTCACCGCGGCCCTCGTGGCGCTGGGTGCGGTGCTCGCCGCCGCGCAGGACTGGCACCCGCCGGGGCCGCTGTTCCTCGTCTTCGCGTTCGGTGCGGTGGCCTCGGCCCCGCACCGGGTCGCGGACGTGCCGGTCGCCGCGGCCGTGGCCGGGTTGAGCAGCCTGTTCGCGCTGCTGGTCGGCAACGTGGGCAGCCTGCTGCGGCGGCAGCGGGGCCGGCCGCCCCGGCTGGCGCACGTGTGGACCTGGGAGCCGGTGCGCTACGCCCTCGCCGTGGTGCTGGCCGGCGGCACGGCGACCGCCGTCGGGATCGGCCACCCGTACTGGGCGATGGTGGCGGCGGTCGCTCCGCTGAGCGTCCAGGGTGTCACCGCCCAACTGGTCCGCGCCGCGCACCGGATCCTCGGCACGCTGCTCGGGCTGCTGACCAGCGCGCTGCTGCTGGCGCCGCACCTGTCGCCGTACGCCACCGTGCTCGTGGTGGCGGGGCTGCAGATCGTCACCGAGCTGCTGGTGGGGCGCAACTACGGCCTGGCGCTGCTGTTCATCACCCCGATGGCGCTGTTGATGGGGCAGCTCGCGGCGGCCCGCCCGATCGGGCAGCTCCTCTTCGATCGGGGGGTGGAGACGGTCATCGGCGCCCTCATCGGCGGCGTGATCGTGCTCTGCGAACCGTGGGTTCGGGCGCGGATCAGCCCTGCTGGGCGGTGACCCGGTCGTCCGCCTCGCGGCCCACCGGCGCCTGCGGGGGCGCGATCGGGAGGCGGCGCTTGTGGTCGGTGGCCCGGTAGCGGGCCACCAGCGCCTCGGCCACCTCCGGCGGGACCGGCCGGCCCTCCAGGAAGTCGTCGATCTGCTCGTACGTCAGGCCGAGCGCGTCCTCGTCCAGCTTGCCCGGGTCCAGGCTCTCCAGGTCGGCGGTGGGCGCCTTGCCGACCAGTTCGGCCGGGGCGCCGAGCGCCTGGGCGAGCGCGCGGACCCGCCGCTTGGTCAGCCCGGTCAGCGGCACCACGTCCGCCGCCCCGTCGCCGTGCTTGGTGAAGAAGCCGGTGACCGCCTCGGCCGCGTGGTCGGTGCCGACGACCAGGCCACCCATCGCCCCGGCGACCGCGTACTGGGCGATCATGCGCTGCCGGGCCTTGACGTTGCCGTGCACGAAGTCCCGCTGGGCGGCGTCGATGAAGTCCAGCCCGGCCGCCACCAGCGCGTCCAGGGCGGCGTCGCTGGCCGGCTTGACGTCGACCGTGAGCACCCGGTCGGGCCGGATGAACGCCAGGGCCGCCTGGGCATGGTGCTCGTCGGCCTGCACCCCGTACGGCAGGCGCATCGCCACGAACACCGCCGGGTGGCCGACGGCGCGGGCCCGCTCGACGGCGAGCTGGCAGAGCCGGCCCGCGGTGGTCGAGTCCACCCCGCCGCTGATGCCGAGGACCAGCGTCGTCAGCCCCGTGTCGACCAGGCGGTCGGCGAGGAAGACGACCCGGCGCTCGATCTCCACGGCGGCGTCGAAGGTCGACGCCACCTGGAGTTCCTCGGCGATCTGCCGCTGCGTCGAGATCAGGTCGGTCATCGGGTCCTTTCCGGTTCAGGCGGGGCCGAGTTGCAGGCGGGCCGAGTTCAGGCGGGGCCGAGGAGGTCCCAGGGGTTGCCCTCCAGGTCGCGGAAGACGGCGACCCGGCCGTACGGCTCGGTGCGCGGCGGCTTGACGAACTCGACGTTCGCCTCGCGCATCCGGCGGTAGGTGGCGTCGAAGTCGTCGACCTGGAGGAAGAAGCCGACCCGGCCGGCGGTCTGGTCGCCGACCACCGCCTCCTGCCGCTCGCCGTCGGCGCGAGCCAGCAGCAGCCCGGTCCCGCCGCCGGGCGGGCGGACCACCACCCAGCGCTTCGGGCGGCCGTCGTTGGTCAGCGACGGCTTGTCCTCGGCCAGCTCGAAGCCGAGCACCTCGGTGAAGAACGTGATCGCCGGGTCGTAGTCGGCGACGACCAGGGTGACGAGATCGATCCGCACCGGACGAGAGTACGCGATCAGCCCGGCAACTCGGCCCGGCGCTGGCGCAGGTGGTCGGCCTGCGGAACGCTCAGGTCCAGGGCCAGCGCCCGGTCGTACGCGGCCGCCGCCTCGGCCGGGCGGTCCAGGCGGCGCAGCAACTCGGCCCGGGTGGCGTGCCACCACGGGTACCCGGTCAGGCCCTCGACCGCCTCGACCAGGGCGAGCCCGGCCGCCGGCCCGTCCCGCTCGGCGACCGCCGCCGCCCGGTTCAGCCGGACCACCGGCGTGTCGTGCACGGTGAGCAGCACGTCGTACCAGGAGACCACCGCGTCCCAGGGGGTCCGGTCGTACGACGGGGCCAGCGCATGGCAGGCGGCGATGGCGGCCTGCACGACGTACCGGTCGGGGTGGTGCGGGGTGCGGCGCAGCGCCCGCCCGACCAGCTCGACCCCCTCGGCGATCCGGGCCGCGTCCCAGCGCGAGCGGTCCTGGTCGGCCAGGAGCAGCGGCCGGCCCTCGGCGTCGCTGCGGGCTGCCCGCCGGGAGTCCTGGAGCAGCAGCAGGGCCAGCAGGCCGAGCACGGTCGGCCCGTCCGGCATCAGCTCGGCCAGCAGCCGGGCCAGCCGCAGCGCCTCGTCGGCCAGGCCGGTGCGGACCAGGTCGCCGCCGGTGCCCGTGGCGTAGCCCTCGTTGAAGATCAGGTAGACGGTGGCGGCGACCCCGGTCAGCCGCTCAGGCAGCTACTCCGCCTCCGGCACCCGGTAGGGGATGCGGGCCTGGGTGATCTTCTGCTTGGCCCGGGTGAGCCGCTTGGCCATCGTGGCCTCGGGGACCAGCAGGCCGCGGGCCACCTCGGCGGTGGTCAGCCCGCCGAGCGTACGCAGCGCCAGCGCCACCTGCGACCCGCACAGTCGTGGCGGTCGCGGTCGGGTAGAGCGCCTGGCCTCCCCGCAGCACCGCCCGCGCGCCCGCCGGAACTCGCGATACTCCGCCAGCTCCGCGGCCTGCTCCGGCTGGCTCCAGTCGACGTCGGCGGTGTAGGTCAGCGCGACGTACATGGGCATGATCGCCTCCGGTGGTCGGTGGCCGGCGTGGTCGCCGGCCTGCTCACCCTAGGGACGATCGGCGGGCTGCCCTCCGGGACACCACGCGGCGGATTGTTTCTCAGACCTGCACGAGGGTCGGCAGGTGGCGTTCGACCACCGGGAGCACGTCGGCGACGGTGACCGGGCGGCCCAGCTCGGCGGTGAGCGAGGTGGTCCCCGCGTCGCGGATGCCGCACGGCACGATCCGGTCGTAGTACGTCAGGTCGCAGTCGCAGTTGATCGAGAAGCCGTGCAGAGTCACGCCCCGGGCCACCCGGATGCCGATCGCGGCCACCTTGCGGGCCGGGCCGCGGTCGTCCTCGGGCACCCAGACGCCGCTGCGCCCCTCGACCCGGCCGGCGGTCAGCCCGAACTCGGCGCAGACCTCGATCAGCAGCTGCTCGGTGCGCCGGACGTACGCCACCACGTCCACCGGGTCGGGCAGCTTGACGATCGGGTAGCCGACCAGCTGCCCCGGCCCGTGCCAGGTGATCTTGCCGCCGCGGTCCACGTCGATCACCGGGGTGCCGTCCATCGGCCGGTCCCACGGCTCGGTCCGCTTGCCGGCGGTGTAGACGCTGGGGTGCTCCAGCAGCAGCACCGTGTCGCCCTGCTCGCCGGCCACCACGGCCTCGTGCAGCCGGCGCTGCTCGTCCCAGGCGGCCTGGTAGTCGAGCACACCGGCACGGACCGGGGTCAGCCCGGAAGTCGTCACGCTCACCCGTCCAGCCTAGTCCCGCCACCTGCCGGTGCGCCCCTGTGAGCCTCGTCGCGTCAGGCCGGCGGGACCCGCCAGACCCACACGTCGTCCACCCGCTGGGGCGGGCCGAGCAGGCCGGTGGCGGTGCGCAGCAGGGCCTCCTCGTTGATGTCGTACTTGGCGCCGTGCACCCGGTCGGCCAGGACCACCGTCTCGACGTGCCAGTAGCGCAGGTCCTCCCGGCTCTGCCGGATGCTGCCCTCGGTGATGATCGGCACGAGCCCGGTCCGCCCGGCCTGATCCATCAGCGAGTCGAAGGTCCGCGGCACTGGCCCGATCCGCCCCCGACCCTCCGGGCCGCCCGGGCCGAGGAAGAAGCCGGCCGGGATGCGGAACTCGCCCTGCCGGTGCGCCAGGGCGTACGCCTGCCAGCGCTGGCCGTCCGGGGTGACGTCGACGGTCAGCGGCAGTGGGGTGAGCACCCCGCCGGGGGAGACGTACTGCTGCCAGGTGCCGTTGGTGATGAACTGCGGGACGGGCTCCCGCACGCTGGTCAGCAGCGGGGTGGGCAGCAGCGGCACCAGCGCGACGGCGAAGCCGAGCGCCCAGGCCGCCGTGGTCACCCGGTGCCGGGGTGGCCGGGCGCGGAGCCGGTCCACCGTGTGCGCCAGCAGCAGCCCGATCACCGGCGCGACCACCAGCGCCAGCCGCGAGGGCAGCGCCGCGTTGATCACCGGCAGGTTGTCCAGCACCCCGAACGGGAGGAGTTGGCCGGTGCGCCGGCCGTTCCACTTGGCCGTCGGCCCCCAGGAGAGCACCGCGAAGACCACGGCGGTGACGCCGAGCGCGGTGAGGCTGGCCCGGAACGCCCGGTCGGCGCGCCGCCAGAGCAGCCCGAAGCAGGCCACCGCGAGCAGCAGCAGCGGGATCCCGAAGAAGGAGTTCTCCTCCGTCGGGTTCGGCGCCAGCGAGGTGCCCAGCCCGGCCCAGCCGGCCAGGGACCGGCGCGGGTACGACCCGTACGCGGCGATGTCCTCGGAGTGGATGAGCGGGTCGAAGCCGGTGCCGTGGAAGCGCTGCGGCCCGGCGAAGTGCAGCCACAGCGGGTACGCGAGCAGCGCCCCGGCCACCAGCGCGGTCACCCCGAGCCCGGCCGCGAAGCGGGGCAGCGCGGCGCGGACCTCGGCCCGGCGGGCCGGGTGCAACGCCCACACCAGCAGGAACAGGGCGAGCGCCAGGGCGGTGAAGAAGAGCCCTTCGGCGGCGATCGAGAAGGCGACCGCCACCAGCAGCCCGAGCACGATCCCGCCGCGGACCGCCCGGCCGGGGCGGCGCAGCCGGAACACGCCCCAGATCAGCAGCGGCACCAGCCAGCCGGCGGTCCAGTTCAGGTGCGCGTTGGCGTGCGAGACCATCGCCGGGCAGTAGGCGATGAAGAGCGCGCCGACGGCGGCGGCCAGCCGGCTGCCCACCAGGTATCGGCTGAGCAGCCAGTACCAGGCCACCCCGGTGGCGGCGAGGTTGAGGGTGAGGATCACCAGGAACGTCGCGGGCGGCCCGACCAGATACGTCAGCGGCGCGAAGAGCACCGCGTACACGGTGATCGAGGTGTTGACCGCGAGGTTCACCCCGTCCGGATTGTTGATCAGGTGGGTGTAGAACGGGTTCTCCCCGTGGCTGACGGCGTGCCCGCCGAAGGCCAGCAGCCACTCGAAGAGCGCCTGGTCGCTGGAGTTGACGGTGATGGCCCGGGTGTCCGGGTTCCACCACAGGCCGCTGGTCACCCAGAAGGCCAGGGCCACCGCGGCGAGCACCACGACCAGGTCGGCCCGCCAGCTCCGGTTGGCGGGCTCGGGGGACCGGTCGGTGACCAGGGTCGGGGAGGTCGGCACGCAGCGGACGTTACCAACCGGAACTGGACACGCCGGTCAGACACGAAACCTCGCGGTCGCTTCCGTCGCCCGCGGCGACACACTTCGATCTTCATGAATGTGTGAGTGGCGGCCATGTCGGGCCGCGCAACCCGGACGTAACGTCTCGGCAACTTCAGCGTGACTCAGTTCACAATTCGCCGTCCGGAGGTCGCCATGCGCCGCTCCTCATCCATCCTCACCCGCCTAGCCGGGGCGGCGGCCGGGGTCGTGCTGGCCGCGGCCGCGGCGCTCACCGTCGCCCTCCCCGCCCAGGCCGCTTCGCTCACCCAGGTCACCGGCTTCGGCTCCAACCCGGGCAACCTCGGCATGTACGCGTACCGGCCGGACGGCCTGCCGGCCAACGCGCCGGCCGTGGTGCTGCTGCACGGCTGCACCCAGAACGCCGCCGGCTACTTCGCCAACTCCGGCTGGCAGAAGTACGCCGACCTGTGGAAGTTCGCGCTGATCGTGGCGCAGCAGCCGGCTGCCAACAACTCCAGTTCCTGCTTCAACTGGTTCGAGACCGGGGACACCGCGCGCGGCCAGGGCGAGGCCCTGTCGATCAAGCAGATGGTCGACTACGCGAGGACCAACTACGGCACCGACGCCGCCCGGGTGTACGTGAGCGGCCTGTCCGCCGGCGGGGCGATGAGCGCGGTGATGCTCGCCACCTACCCGGACGTCTTCGCCGCCGGCTCGGTCATCGCCGGCCTGCCGTACCGCTGCGCCACCAGCAGCACCAGCGCATACTCCTGCATGAACCCCGGCGTCGACAAGACCCCGGCCCAGTGGGGTGACCTGGTCCGCAACGCCTACCCCGGGTACGCCGGGAAGCGGCCGCGGGTGGCGATCTGGCACGGGACCGGTGACTACACCGTCGCCGTGGCGAACGCCGTCGAATCCCGGGACCAGTGGACCAACGTGCTCGGGGTGTCGCAGACCCCCACCAGCACCGTCACGCTGCCCGCTGGCACCAGCCTGGAGGTGTACGGCAGCGACCAGGTCCGGCTCTACCGGGTCGCCGGGATGGGCCACGGCACCCCGGTCGACCCGGGCTCGGCCACCGACCAGTGCGGGACCGCCGCCGCGTACTTCCTGGACACCATCTGCTCGACGTACCGGGACGCGCTCTTCTTCGGCCTCGACGGTGGGGTGACGCCCAGCCCGACGCCGACCGCGTCGCCGACCCCGACGACGCCGCCGGCCTGCGTGACCGCCAGCAACTACGCCCACGTGAGCGCCGGCCGGGCCTACCAGTCCGGCGGCTACGCCTACGCCCTGGGCAGCAACCAGAGGATGGGCCTCTACAACACCTTCTACACGACCACCCTCAAGCAGACCGGCCCCAGCTACTGGGTCATCGGCTGCTGACCGCCCGCCGCCGCTCCCGCCGGGTCACTCGGTGAGGGCGGCGTGCAGCGCGCTCGGCAGGTCACGGTGGGCCCAGGTGAAGCCGGCCTTGGTCAGCACGCCGGGCAGGACCCGCGCGCTGGTCAGGGCTTCGTGGGCGAAGCCGCCGAGGGCGATCTTCAGGGCCAGTGCGGGGACCGGCATGATCGCCGGCCGGTGCAGCTGGCGGGCCAGTTCCCGGGCGAACTCGGCGTTGGTGACCGGGTTCGGGCCGGCCGCGTTGACCGGGCCGGCGAGGTCGTCGCGGGCCAGCAGGAAGGCCACTGCGTCCAGCCAGTCCCGCATCGAGATCCAGGGCAGCCACTGCCGGCCGCTGCCCAGCTTCCCCCCGACGCCCAGCCGGAACGGCAGCAGCTGCGGTTTGAGCATCCCGCCGGCGCGGTCCAGCGGCAGGCCGGTGCGCAGCCGCACCACCCGTACGCCGGCGTCCTCGGCCGGCCGGGTCGCGGCCTCCCAGACCCGGCACACGTCGGCCAGGAAGCCCTCGCCGGCCGGGGCGTCCTCCTCGACGACCCGGTCGCCCGTGTTGCCGTACCAGCCGACCGCCGACGCGTTCAGCATCGCCGCGGGCCGGTCGGCGGCGGCCAGGCCGGCGATGGTGATCGCCAGCGTGGTGGTGGTGTCCACCCGGCTGGTCCGGATCAGCCGCTTGTACTCGTCGTTCCAGCGCCGGTCACCCACCCCGGCGCCGGCCAGGTTGACCACCGCGTCGGCGTCGGCGACCACCGCCGGGTCGAGCTGCGCGGCGGACGGTTTCCACTGCCGCTCGGCCGGCTTGCGCGGCGGGTGGCGGACGAGACGGGTGATCTGGTGCCCGTCCGCGGTAAGCCGGTCGACCAGTCGGGTGCCGAGGAAGCCGGACACTCCGGCCATGAGGATCCGCATGCTCATATCTTCGGGTACGGACCCGGCGCCGGATGCGTTGAGCGGCATACGTCACTCGCCGGTCCGGCCCGGACGCGGGCGGTCGACGGCTGACCGGGGCGGGAGGCCGCCGCCAGTTCGCTGTCGAGCTGATGGCACGGATCAGCGTGCCGCCCCGGCCGGGCGCAGGTCGGCCAGGAGCCGTTCCACCTCGGCGAACGCCTCGGCGGGCAGCGGACCGAGCGCGAGCGTCGCGAAGTTCTCCTCCGCCTGGGCCACCGTCCGGCAGCCGGGGATGGGCACCGTCCGCGGGCTGCGGGCCAGCAGCCAGCCCAGCGCGCCCTGGGCGGGCGTACGACCGTCGGCGGTCAGCGCCTCCCGGATCTGCGTGACCCGGGCCGACCACTGCGGGGTCGGCCGCCCGTCGGTGAACCAGACCAGCCACTCCGGGGCCACCCCCCGCACGTCGTCCCGGCCGACCGCCCGGGTCGAGCCGGTGAGCAGGCCCATCGCGAGCGGGCCCCGGTCGAGGCTGGCCAGGTCGAGCGAATCGCAGACCGCCAGCATGTCGGGGTTGTCGTGGAGCACCGACTCGTCGTGCTGAATCGCGGTGCAGTGCGGTCCCGCCTCGGCGAACGCCCGCGCCGACGACGGATTGTCCGTGCTCCAGCCGTACGCCCGGATCTTGCCCTGGGTGACCAGGCCCTCCAGGGTGTCGATCAGATCGAGCGCGGCGGACGCCGGCAGGTCGTTGATGTGCAGCTGGTAGAGGTCGACGTGGTCGGTGCCGAGCCGGCGCAGCGACTCGTCCAGGCTCGCCACCGCGTACGCCGGGCTGGCGTCGGTGCCGGTCCAGCGCCGGCTGGCCTCGTCGGAGCGGTTGCCGAACTTGGTGGCGATCACCGCGCCGTCGCGCCGCCCGGCGAGGGCGCGGCCGAGGACCCGCTCGCTGTGGCCGGCGCCGTAGTTGCTGGCCGTGTCGAAGAGGGTGACGCCCAGGTCGAGCGCCCGGTGGATGGTGCGGACAGACTCGTCGTCGTCGACCTCGCCCCAGCCGAACGGCTGCCCGCCGTCGCCCCACAGTGGCCCGCCGATCGCCCAGCATCCCATGCCGACCGCGCTGACCGTGATGCCGCTGCGGCCGAGTGTCCGTGTCATCGTCATGCGGTCCAGTGTTCGACTTCGAGTGCTCTCCAAGTCAAGGCCTGCGCTGCCCCTCCCGTCGCCCCTCCTGACGAAGGCGGAGTGAACTGTTCGGCCGCTACGAACTTGATGACGTGAATGGATCGCGGCGAGAGCCGACTGCCCAGCCGAGGAAGCGGGCGTAGAGCTGCCCCGGCGTCGGCCCGTCCTGCGGGTGCAGGAGGTGTAACTCGCCGGCCGCGTCGTGCAGCATCCCGCCCAGGTAGACCAGCAGCGCCACCCGGTCGTCGACGTACTCGCGGAGCAGGGTGAGCCGCGCGATCGGGCATGGCCAGGGCGCGGCGCAGGCCCGGCAGAGCCAGAGCGGCCGGAGCGGCGTGTGCGGCCGACTCACCACCGGCCGCCGTTGGCCCGCCAGGTCTGCGCCGGGGTCAGCCAACCGGCCCGCCCGACCTGCGGGTTCGCCCGGGTGGCCTCGTCCCACCACCGGCTGTTCGGCGGCGGCGCGGGCGGCTCGGTGGGGATCGGCGAGTGCCGGTCCGGGCAGGCGGTCCAGCGCAGGCCGCACGAGCACCAGCGCCGCCCGCGTCGCCAGGTCCGCCGGTGCCGGGGCGCGAGCGGCACCGGCGCCGCGTTCCGTCGTGGCCACATCGTCAGCACCCCCCATCGGGTACACGGACCAGCAGCTCACCGTGGGCCTGCAGCTCGTCGATCACCATCCAGGGCATCGGCGGCTCGCCGAGCACCTTCTCCATCGCGTCCACCGGTTGGTCGACCACTGACCGCACGCTGCTCCGCCTCCTCTTGGATGCGGCGCCGAGACGGGCGGGGTCGACCGTGCGCGCGCATGGCCGGCCGGAGCCCGGCACCCGCCCCGGGCCTGCTCACGAGCCCGTCGACACCGGGTCGCGGGCATGGGTGGCACCCGGCCGACTACCGGGGGAGTACTCGGCCGGGTGGTCCTACGGGACGACCAGCTCCGGGTTTGCAGACCAGGAGGAGCCGGTCGAGCCGAGCCTAGGATAGGCGCTTATATAAAGCAAGGGTATGGCTGGGCATTGGTTGCCATAACAAGCTGGCTCGTGCTCAAATGGCGGTGCAGACCAGGGAGAACAGATGCCCGCCAAGCCCAAATGGGCGCAGCTTGCGGACCACATCCGTGGGCAGATCGCGTCCGGTGAACTCGCTCCGGGAGACAAGCTCCCGTCCACGGCTCAGCTCTGCCAGGAGCACGGAGTCTCGACCATCGTCGTCCGCCAGGCCATCTTCGCGCTCAGGACCGAGGGCCTGGTCGAGGGCGTCCAAGGCGTCGGGGTGTTCGTCGCCGAGGAGTTGCCGAACGCGCCCGACCGGTGAGCGCGGTGGATTCATGGGCATGACCCTGTGGTTCACCCGGGTGACGCCGCAGGAACTGGACCGGGCGATCGCGGACCCGGAGTGGGTGGCGGAATACCTGGACGGCGAGAACCTGCCGATCTGCTACCTCGAAAAGTCCTGGGCCGGCATCCAGTTCCTGCTGGACGCGGCCGAGGTGGGCGTCGACCTGTACGAGGACGGCTTCCTTATCGACAAGGAGTGCACCCTCCTGGGCTGGGACGACGGCATGGTCGCCGATGCCGCCCGGGCCCTGAGCGCGACGCCGTTCGAGGCGTTGGCCGGCCACTACGACCCGGCGAAGCTGAGCGCGGAGGAGATCTACCCGCATCGGCGGGTGTGGGAAGACGACCTCGACTACCTGCGGGACCACCACGAGGAACTGGTCCGGTTCTTCGCGGCGACCGCCGCCTCGGGCGGCGCGGCGATCCGGAGTTTCAGCTTCTGACGGAGCGCGTGTTCACCGTGCCGGGGGTGGTTTCGCGCAGTACGGTGTCGAGCACCTGGGCGACGCCGTCCGCGTCGATCGGCGCCGCCGGGTTCATCTCGTACTGATGAAGCGCCTGCCGGACCGCGGTCAGTGACGGGTCGCGGTCGAGTGCCCACCCGGCGGCCTGGGCCTTGGCGCAGTGCCTGCCCTCGACCGCGAAGCGCCAGATCCGGCAGGCGGTGAGGACCATGAGCGCGGCGTCCTCCGCGTCGTCGGTGCGTGACTGCCAGGTCGTCAGCCAGTACCGGCCGCGCTCGTGGAGCCACTCGCCCGGCACCGGCGCGAGCGCCTCGTCCGGCTGAGCACCGCGGAGCGCGTGCCCGTCGGCGCGCGCCATCGACAGTTCGGCCGGCAGGTCGGGGGCGGCGGGCACCCGGCGGTCGACCTCGAACCCGACGGACGAGCCGTCGTACCGGCCGACGTGCAGCTCCAGCGGGGGCACCGGCGTCGGCGCGCCGGCCACCGCGGCGGTCACGACGTGCAGGTCGATGCCGGCCGCACTGTCGAGCCGGGCGTGGCGCACCCGGTCTGTCAGGGCGTCGAGCTGCGGGTCGGACAGTCCGCCGTCGACGACGACGAGCAGGTCGATGTCACTGCGACCGGGGCGGAAGCCGCCGGCCGCCAGTGATCCGTGCAGGATCATCGACCGGAGCGCCTCGTCGACGATGTCCACAACGGACCCGGCCAGTTCCTCCGCAGCGGTCCGGGCGGAGATTTCGTCAACGCGTGCCACCCGGACTTTCTAGCAGGCGTCCCCATATCGGCCTGGCTGTGTGCCCTCCCGCCGTGGCAACCCTGCCGGCCGAGGTTGCCGCTGCCCCCGCCGGAGGGCTTGCCCGAATTTCCCGATAGGCCTTCCGGGGCAGATGCATCCAGTGCTATCTATATAGATCTGAATCATTCCTTCGCCCCCCCTCGGAGGATCCCGTGCTCAGATCCCGCCTCGCAACCCTCACCATGAGCCTGGCGACGGCGCTTGCCAGCGTTATCGCGCTGGCCACGCCGGCCCAAGCGGCCTCCACCGTCCGATACGTCGCCCTCGGCGACTCGTACGCCTCCGGCGTGGGCGCCGGTAACGAGAGCGGCTCGTGCCGCCGCAGCCCCAACGCCTACCCGTCGCTGTGGGCCACGGCCAACGCTCCCGCGTCGTACACCTTCGTGGCCTGCTCGGGTGCGACCACGACGAGCGTGCGCGACACCCAGCTGGGCTACCTGTCGACCAGCACCACGCTGGTGAGCATCACCGTCGGTGGTAACGACGTCGGGTTCAGCGACGTCATGACCACCTGCGTGGTGTACGGCGAGTCGGCGTGCATCGCGGCCGTCAACGCGGCCGAGGACAAGGCTCGCACTGAGCTGCCGCCGAAGCTGAACAACCTGTACCAGGCGATCCGCGCACGTGCGCCGTCCGCCCGCGTGGTGGTCATCGCCTACCCGGTCTTCTACCGGATCGACACCTACTGCGCCGGCCTCAGCGACGCGTCCCGCACGAAGATCAACGAAGGCATCAACCTCCTGGACGACATCACCAAGAATGCCGCTGTCCAGAACAGCTTCGTCTTCGCCGATGTCCGCCCGATTTTCCGGGGCAACGAGCTCTGCGCCTACGGCGAGAAGTGGCTGCACGCGTTGAACTGGGCCGACACGAGCATTTCGTACCACCCGACGGCCGCCGGGCAGTCCGGCGGTTACTACCCGACCTTCGCCCGGGCCGTGTGACGGGTCCGGCTTCTCGTGGTCAGCGGTCCCGCCGCTGACCACGGGACGGTCGGCGAACCGCGACCGAGTTCGCGTGTACGTGGCCGCCGATCAGACGTCGGTGCGGGGATGTGGCGGTGTCTGGGCGGGTGGGACACCGCCACATCGGCGAATCGGGGGTGGATCAGGACAACGCGGCCAGGTGGGGGAGGAGCGGGGCCAGGGCGTCGACGGCATCGGCGCGTACCACGAAGCGGGTGATCCCCCAGCGGCGCTGGTGGTCCGCGACCGCCGCGACGATCTCCTCGGCCGTGCCGATCAGCACGAACGGCGTGGCGAGCAGCTCGCCGGTGGTGAGGCCGGCGTGCTCGGCGAACCGCACGGCGGCGGCCTCGGCGTCGTCGGTCACGGTGACCTGCTGGACCAGCGCCTCCAGCACGGGCGGCGTGTCGCGGCCAGCGGCACCGGCCGCCACGTGGGCAAGCTGCGCCTCGATCTGGTCGGCCCGCCACCGCACCTCGTGCGTGTGGCCGTCGGGGAGGGTACGGCCGGCGCCGAACAGGCCCACCACGTCGGCGTGCGCGCCGGCCCAGCGCAGCAGCGTCGAGTTGGACGTACCGATGGTGAGCGGGACCGGGTCCTGCACCGGCCTCAGCTCGGTGAGGCGCGCGGCGTGGGCGACCAGGTCTGGGCTGTCCACGGTGACCTCCTTGCCAGCCAGCAGGTCGCGCACGGCCTCGGCCACGGCGATGCAGCGGCGCACCCGGCCGGGCACGTCGGGGCGCTCGCGGCCGACGGCCCGCCACTCGGCCGGGGTGTGGCCGGCGCCGACGCCGAGCCGGGCCCGCCCGCCGGAGACCACGTCGAGGGTGGCCACGTCGGTGGCCAGCAGGATGGGCTCCCGGACCCCGGCGTTGGAGACGTACGAGCCGAGGCCCAGCGTCGAGGTCACCGCCGCCGCGGCGGCGAGCGCCACGAACGGCGACGCGCCGTGGCCCGGGTGGTCGGCGGCGAACAGGGCGTCGAAGCCGGCCGCCTCGACCCGGCGGGCCAGGTCGAGCCAGCTCGCGGCGTCGGTCGGTCGGGCCTGGACGGAGAAGGTCACCATCGCCCCAGCATGGTGCGTCCCCACCTGCGCCGGCCAGCCCACGCAGGCCGATTCTGCCAACGGGCGAATCTGCCCGCGTGCCCCCTTCGGGGAGCAACTTCGGGGAAAGCGCTGCCTGCCGGCGCCCGGAGGCAGCAACCTCCCCGAAGGTGCGCCTCCGAGGTCAATCCGCGACCGTCGGGACGTCCATGCCGAACAGTTCGTGGGGCGTGCCGGCGGTCAGCGCGTCGAGGGCGGCGACCAGCTTCCGCTCCTCGTAGCTGAAGTGCGACTCGAGCAGCGCGGCGAGGCCGTCCAGCTCGGCCCGGACCGCCGGCCCGTCGGCCGCCCCGGCGAGCAGGGCGTCGACCCGGCGCAGCAGGTCCGCCACCACCCGGTGGTCCTCGCTCAGTTGGGCGAGGACGGGGCGCAGCTCGGGCACCTGCTCGGCCAGGACGCGGAACGCGCCGGCGTCCTCGCCGGTGTGGTGCCGGTCCAGGGCTGCACAGAAGCCGACGCAGTGGGCCCGTAGCTCGCGGGACAGGCCGGCACCGGCGCCGTCGGGGGAGTCGAGGCTCGCGCGGAGCCGGGCCAGCTCCTCGCGGAGCCAGTGGTGGATCTCGATCAACTGGGTGCCGAGGGCGGTCAGCCGCTCGGCCGGTGAGTGGGATGGGTGCACATGGTCCCCTGCTCTCCCGCGCCTCCATGCCCTCGACGGCCTTCGTGCCGGGTGCACCGCGACGCTACGCCGCACCCTACGCGACCCGGCTGCCGTACGCCGCCCCGCGTCACTCGCCCTCGTCCCGCTCGTCCGGCTCGTGCCAGCGGGCCCGGTAGGCGGCCTCGTGCGCCTCGTGGGCGGTCCGTTCCTCGAAGATCAGCTTGCGCAGCGCCGTCCGGCCCTCTTCGAAGATCACCACCTCGGCGGCCACCATGCCCACGCAGATCACGGTCAGCAGTGCCAGGGTGCCCAGCGCCGGCAGCTGGTTGACCAGCGGGGGGCAGACGGCAAGCAGCCCGAGGGTGCCGACCCGGGTCCAGCTCAGGGTGTGCAGGGTCCGCAGCTGGAACAGCATGTTGCCGCAGAGGTACAGGAACACCCCGCCGAAGAGCAGCGGCTCGGCCGGGCCGCGGGCCGGCGCCCAGTCGGAGACGTTCGGGCTGGTGATCTGGTGCACGACCTGCTCGGCACCGAGCGCGAACAGGATGATCCCGGCGATCATCGGCAAATAGCAGTACGCGTATGCGTCCCGGGCCATGGTGAGCCGGGGTTTGCCCTGTGCCGAGTGCAGTGCGATCCGGGCGGCCGGCCCGATCATGTCGTAGTGCGCCCACCAGAGCGCGGCGGTGAAGAAGATGCTGAGCACCGCCGCCCCCACCGCTGGCAGGGTGGGTGGCTGCCCGATCAGGTTGCTCCCGACGCCGACCGAGATGACCGACTCGCCCAGGGCGATGATCAGGATCAGGTCGTACCGTTCGGTCCAGTGCTCGGCCGAGGCGATGCCCCAGCCCGAGGCGCTGGCGAGTTGGCCGGTGGTGTACTGGAGCAGCACGGCCAGGCCCCACAGCCCGTCCCGGACCACTGGCGCCGCGGCGGAGTCGTGTATCGCCCCAGGGATGAGCGCGGCGGCGAGCAGCAGCAGGGTGCTGCCGATCAACTCCGGGGCCAACTTCAGCACCTGTCGGCGTTCGTCCGGGCTGCCCCGCATCGCCTGCAGGAGGAGCAGCACGTGGACCAGGCGGAACACGATGTAGCTGACCGCCGCCACGACCGGCCCGGCGGCGTTGCCCCGCACGTCGTGGAACGCCTGCGGCAGCGACAGGGCGAAGGTGAACAGCGCCGCCATGCCGACCGTCATCAGCACCGGCACGAAGCCCTCGCCGAGCCGGACCCGGGTGGCGACCACGCTGTGCAACACCCACGACCACCAGAGCACCGCGAGGACCAGCAGGGCGTGCAGCAGCGCCCCGCCGCTGACATCCCGCGCGGTGGACCGGGTGATGATGAAGAACGAGAAGACGAAAACCAGGTCGAAGAAGACCTCGAACCGGTCCACCCGGGCCGCGGGGGCCATGGGCACGGCGGGCCCCAGGCGCCTCCGCCACCCGAAGCCGCTCACCCGACGAGTCTCTCAGCGGCCGGGCGCTTCGGCGCCGGATTCCGATACAACGAAGGGCGCGCGGCTCAAGCCGCGCGCCCTTCGTCGTCAGGGCGTCAGAGCCCCAGCTCGGCCTCGAAGTTGCCGGCCTCCAGCCGCTCCTTGACCGCGACGAGGAAGCGGGCCGCGTCCGCGCCGTCGATCAGCCGGTGGTCGTACGACAGGGCCAGGTAGACCATCGAGCGGACCGCGATGACCTCGCCCAGCTCCGGGTCGTTGACCACGACCGGACGCTTCACCACGGCACCCGTGCCGAGCATCGCCGACTGCGGCGACGGCACGATCGGGGTGTCGAAGAGGGCGCCCCGGCTGCCGGTGTTGGTCAGCGTGAAGGTCGCCCCGGCGATCTCGTCCGGGCTGATCTTGTTGGTCCGGGTGCGCTCGGCCAGGTCGGCGATCCGCTTGGCGATCCCGCCCAGGTTCAGGTCGCCGGCGCTGTGGATGACCGGCACCATCAGGCCCCGCTCGGTGTCCACGGCGATGCCGAGGTGCTCCGCGTCCGGGTAGGTGATCGTCCCGCCGTCGAGGTCCATGCTGGCGTTGACGATCGGGTAGGTCTGCAGCGCCTCGACCGCCGCCAGGGCGAAGAACGGCAGGAAGGACAGCTTCACGCCGTGCCGCTGCAGGAACGAGTCCTTCGCCTGCGCCCGCAGCTTGGCGACCTTGGTGACGTCCACCTCGATCACCGTGGTGAGCTGCGCCATCTCGTGCAGCGACTCCTGCATCCGCTTGGCGATGACCGCGCGGATCCGGGGCAGCTTCTCGGTGGTGCCGCGCTTCGCGCTCGGCTGCGGCTTTGCGGCCGGCTTCGCCGGGACCCCCGGAACAGCCGGGGCGGCGGGCTGCGGGGCCGGCGCGGCCTTGGCGGCCTTCGCCTTCTCGGCCGCCTCCAGGACGTCCTGCTTGCGGATCCGCCCGCCGACGCCGGTGCCGTTCACCGAGGACAGGTTCACCCCGTGCTCGGCGGCCAGCTTGCGGACCAGCGGGGTCACGTAGCCGGCGGCCTCCTCGCCGCCACCCTGGACGGGGGCGGTCGGACGCTGCGGGGCGGGGGCCGGCGCGGCCGGCTGCGCGGCCTGCTCGGCCCGCATCGGCTGGGCGGCGGTCTCCGCCTCCGGGGCCGGCTGGTTGTACGACACGCCCGGGGTCGGCTCCTCGGCCTTCGGCGCCGGCTGGGCCGGGGTCGGCGGCGCGGGCTTGGCCTCGGGCTGCGGCGCGGGCTTGGCCTCGGGCTGCGGCGCAGCCGGGGTGGCGCCGGCCGCACCGATGATCGCCAGGTCGGCGCCGACCTCGGCGGTCTCGTCCTCGGCGACCTTGATCTCCAGCAGCGTGCCGGCGACCGGCGACGGGATCTCCGTGTCGACCTTGTCGGTGGACACCTCCAGCAGCGGCTCGTCGACCTCGACGCTGTCGCCGACCTGCTTGAGCCAGCGGGTGACCGTACCCTCGGTGACGCTCTCCCCGAGGGCCGGCATCTTGACCGGGGTGCCCGCGCCCGACGGCGCCGGGGCCGCCTGGGCCGCCGGCTGCTCGACGGCCGGCTGCTCCGCCTCGGCCTGGGGCTCGGCGGCGGCCTCCTCGGCCTCCTCGGCCGGAGCCGCCTGCGGCGCGACCGCCCCGCCGGCCTGCTCGCCCTCGCCGGCGATGACCGCCAGCTCGCTGCCGACCTCGGCGGTCTCGTCCTCGCCGACCACGATCCGGCTCAGCACGCCCGCCGCGGGCGACGGGATCTCGGTGTCCACCTTGTCCGTGGACACCTCCAGCAGCGGCTCGTCGACCTCGACGGTGTCGCCCTCCTGCTTGAGCCAGCGCGTGACGGTGCCCTCGGTGACGCTCTCACCGAGCCGGGGCATGGTGACCGATACCGGCATGTTCTCCAGACTCCTTCATTCCCCTGGTGGGATCATCGCCCGTCGCCGGACGCCGCGGTTGTCGTGGTCAGTTGTGCGCGTGCAGCGGCTTGCCGGCGAGGGCCAGGTGCGCCTCGCCCAGGGCCTCGTTCTGCGTCGGGTGGGCGTGCACGAGCTGCGCCACCTCGGCCGGGTACGCCTCCCAGTTGTAGATGAGCTGCGCCTCGCCGATCAGCTCGCCGACCCGCGCGCCGACCATGTGCACGCCGACCACCGGGCCGTCCTCGACCCGGACCAGCTTCACGTGGCCGGTGGTCTTGAGGATCTGGCTCTTGCCGTTGCCACCCAGCGGGTAGTTGTAGGTCTTGATCTTGTCGGCGCCGTACTGCTCCTTGGCCTTCGTCTCGGTCAGGCCGACCGACGCCAGCTCCGGGTCGCAGTAGGTGACCCGCGGGATGCCGGCCTCGTCGATCACGGCCGGGTTCTGGCCGGCGATCTCCTCGGCGACGAAGATGCCCTGCTGGAAGCCGCGGTGCGCGAGCTGCAGGCCGGGCACGATGTCGCCGACCGCGTAGACGTTCGGCACGCTGGTGCGCAGCCGCTCGTCGGTCAGCACGTAGCCGCGGTCCATCTTGACGCCCTGCTCCTCGTAGCCGAGGTTGGCGGTGTTCGGCCCGCGCCCGACGGCGACCAGCAGGAGCTCGGCCTCGACGGTGTCGCCACCCTGGATGGTCAGCCGGACGCCGTTCTCGGTCTTCTCGACCTTCTCGAACGGCTTGCCGACCTTGAAGTTGATCTTCCGCTTGCGGAACGCCCGCTCCAGCGCCTTGGACGACTCCTCGTCCTCTGCGGCGACCAGGCGGGGCAGCGCCTCGACGATGGTCACGTCGACGCCGAAGGACTTCCACACGCTGGCGAACTCGACGCCGATCACGCCGCCGCCGAGCACGATCGCCGAGGCCGGGACCCGGTCCATGACCAGGGCGTGGTCACTGGTGATGATCCGCTCGCCGTCGATCTCCAGGCCGGGCAGGCTCTTCGCGTACGAGCCGGAGGCCAGGACGACGTTGCGGCCGGTGTAGCGCTTGCCGTCGACCTCGACGGTGTTCGGCGCGACCAGCTTGCCGGCGCCCGCCACGAAGGTGATGTTCTTGGCGCCGCCCACCAGGCCCTGGAGGCCCTTGTAGAGCCGCGAGATCACGCCGTCCTTGTACGAGTTGACCGCGGCCATGTCGATGCCGACCAGCTCGGCCTTGACGCCGAACTGCTCCGACTCGCGGGTCTGGTCGGCGATCTCGGCGGCGTGCAGCAGGGCCTTGGTCGGGATGCAGCCGTTGTGCAGGCAGGTGCCCCCGAGCTTGCCCTTCTCGATCAGGGCCACGGACAGGTTCAGCTGGGCGGCGCGCAGCGCGGTCGCGTAGCCGCCGCTACCACCTCCGAGGATCACGATGTCGAAGGTTGCGTCGTTCGGCTCGCTCACGTCCAACTCCCAGGTCGCGTCACTGCTTCGGGGGTTACGGTGGAGTAACAGGCACACCCCACCTCGGTCATCTTGTCACCACCGCCGACGAAGCGCGTAGTGAGGTGCCCAACGACACGTCGCCGCCACGTACGCTTGGCACCGTCTTCGATGACGTACGGGGAGGGGTTGGGCGCGGTGGGACTGTTCCGACGACGCAAGCGGACGGACGCGGTGAGTCGCGACCGCGTCGGTCAGCGCGCCGATCTGGACCACCTTGAGAACTTTGTCCGCACCCGGCGTGGCGTCGAGGCGTACCTCGAGCCCCGGACCACGGTCACCGAGACCACCGTCATGCTCATCGCCGACGACGGCGAGTGGACCCGGCGGCGGGTCGGCAGCCCGGAGGAGGCGCGCCGCTTCGCCCACAAGCTCGCCATCCCGATCTACGACGTCCGGCTGATGGGCTATCCGCAGCGCATGCGCGACTACAACGAACGCCGCAAGCGCCGCCCCGAACTCTTCTGACGCCCGCTCCTTCAGCGCTGAGGCGGCAACGCCGCGGAAGTCGCCGCACGCGTCCGGACCCGGCAACCTCCCCGAAGTCGCGCGGCTCTTCCAGCGGGCAGACGCGCGGACGGGGTGCCCCCGGAAGGGGGCACCCCGTCGACAAGAGGTGAGGGTCAGCCGTTGGCGGCGACGTCCTCGACCAGGTGGACCAGGGTGCGGACCGGGACGCCGGTGCCGCCCTTGGTCCAGTAGCCCGTCGCCTCGCCCGAGTGGTAGCCGGGGCCGGCGATGTCGATGTGCGCCCAGGCCACGTCCTCGGTGACGAACTCGCGCAGGAAGACGCCGCCCTGGAGCATGTGACCGGCCCGGTCCATGCCGGCGTTGACCTGCGAGATGTCCGCCACGTCGGAGTCCATGCCCTTGCGCACGTCGTCCGGCAGCGGCATCGGCCAGGCCGGCTCGCCGGTGGCCTCACCGGCCGCCTGCACCCGTTCGCACAGCTCCGGGGTGCCCATCACGCCGGCGATCTTCTTGCCCAGCGAGATCACCTGACCGCCGGTCAGGGTCGAGGTCTCGAACAGGTAGTCGGCGCCGTCCTCGCAGGCCCGGGCGATGCCGTCGGCGAGGATCATCCGGCCCTCGGCGTCGGTGTTGAGCACCTCCACCTTCTTGCCGCTGTACATGGTGATCACGTCGCCCGGCCGGTAGCTGGTGCCAGACGGCATGTTCTCCGCCATCGGCAGGTAGCCGGTCACCGCCACGGACGGCTTGAGCGCCGCGACCGCCAGCATGGCCGCGCCGACCGCCGCCGCGCCGGCCATGTCGGACTTCATCTCCCACATGCCCTGGGCCGGCTTGATCGAGATGCCGCCGGTGTCGAAGGTGATGCCCTTGCCGACCAGCGCCACCCGCTTGCAATTGCCGCCACCGTCCGGGGTGTAGGTCAGCTTCACCAGCCGCGGCGGGGCCTCCGAGCCCTGCCCGACGGCGAGGATGCCGCCGTACCCGCCGGAGGACAGGGCCGCCTCGTCGAGCACCTCGACGCCGAGCCCGGCCTCCCGGGCGGCGGCGGCCACGGCCTCGGCGAACGCCGGCGGGCGCAGCTCGTTCGGGGCGGTGTTGACCCAGTCCCGGCTGGTCAGCACCGCGCCGGCGACCGCCAGGGCCCGGGTGACCTCGGCCTGCGCGGTCGCGTCGGCGGCGTCCGGCACGGCGATCAGCACGTCGGCCACCGGCTCGCGCCGGCCGGGCTGCGGCTTGGTCTTGTAGCCGGCGAACCGGTACCCGCCGAGCAGCGCACCCTCGGCGACCGCGCGCAGCGCGGCCGGGGCGTCGGCGTCGTCGGGCAACGGCAGGGCGAGCGCGACGCGCGGCGCGCCGGCCAGGGCGCGCACCGCCGCGCCGGCGGCCCGGCGCAGGGCCTCCGGGGCGGGGGCCGCGCCGGACGGCTCGGGGCCGAGGCCGACGGCGGTGACCACCGGGGCGGTGATCGTGCCCAGCGTGGCCAGCTTGATCACCTCACCGGGGCCGCCGGTCGCGCCGAGCAGTGCCAGCGTCTCGGTCAGCTTGCCGTCGAACGCGGCGGCGATGCTCTCCGCGCCGCTGGCCAGCAGCAGGGCGCCGGCGGGTGAGCCCGAGCTCTGCTCTGCGGTCTGGCTGTGCACGCCGATCACGATCGCGTCGACGGTGAGTTCGGCGGGGTCGGTGTCGACCAGGCTGAGGGTGGTGCGGGGCGATGTCACTGAAGCTACTCCGGGCGGGCCGGGCCGGCCGCGGGGTCGCGTACCGGCGATGAAGGTCTCCGGCGGCAACCTACCCGCCGGACGCGTTGCTGTCCCGCCGATGGGCTCCGACGGGTCCCGCCGATGCTAACCAGGCGTTCAGGTGACGGTAAGTTGCCACCCATGACCGAGGTGACCTCCGACGCCGCCGCGACCCGGCTGCGCCGTTCCCCGTTGCACGAGCGGCACACCGCCGCCGGCGCCAAGTTCGCCCCCTTCGGCGGCTGGGAGATGCCGCTGGAGTACGCCGGTGGCGGCGTGCTCAAGGAGCACACCGCGGTACGTACCGGGGTGGGTGTCTTCGACGTCTCGCACCTCGGCAAGGCCCGGGTCGCCGGGCCGGGCGCCGCCGACTTCGTCAACGCCTGCCTCACCAACGACCTCGGCCGGATCGCTCCCGGCAAGGCGCAGTACACGCTCTGCTGCGACGACGCGACCGGCGGCGTGCTGGACGACATCATCGCCTACCTGCACGCCGACGACCACGTCTTCCTGATCCCGAACGCGGCGAACACCGCCGAGGTGGTCCGCCGGCTGCGCGTCGCCGCGCCGGCCGGGGTGGCCGTCTACGACGAGCACGAGGAGTACGCCGTCCTCGCCGTGCAGGGGCCGCGTTCGGCGGAGCTGCTCGCCGCGCTGGGCCTGCCCACCGAGCACGACTACATGAGCTTCTCGGCGGCGACGCTGGACGGCGTCGAGCTGACCGTGTGCCGTACCGGCTACACCGGCGAGCTGGGCTACGAGCTGGTCGTACGGGCCGAGCACGCGGTCGCCGTCTGGGACGCGCTGTTCGCCGCCGGGGCCGCGTACGAGCTGCGGGCCTGCGGGCTGGCCGCGCGGGACACCCTGCGCACTGAGATGGGATACCCGCTGCACGGGCAGGACCTCTCGCTGGAGATCACCCCGGTGCAGGCCCGCTCCGGCTGGGCGGTGGGCTGGGACAAGCCAGCCTTCTGGGGCCGGGACGTGCTGCTCGCCGAGAAGGCCGCTGGCCCCCGGCGTACGCTGCGCGGGCTGGAGGCGGTCGACCGGGCGATTCCGCGCCCGGGGATGGCCGTGTACGCCGGCGACACCCGGGTCGGCACGGTCACCAGCGGCACGTTCAGCCCGACGAAGAAGCAGGGCATCGCGCTCGCCCTGATCGACACCGAGCCCAAGCTCGCCGACGGCGAGGTCCTCGAGGTCGACATCCGCGGCCGCCGCGCCCCCCTGCGCCTTCACCGCCCACCCTTCGTCCAGCCCTCGGTCCGCTGACCTGTTGCGTTGATCATGAGGTTGGCGGCGATGTCGATCTCCGTTGACGCCGCCAACCTCATGATCGACGGAGAAACGGGCGTCAGTCGGCGGTGGGGGGTTCGCCGGCGTCCAGGACCGCCTGGGTCCAGCCGCCCTCGATGACGCCGGTGCTGTCGAGCAGGGCCCAGTCGACGACATCCGTCGCCGCCACGACCACCGGGGCGCCGATCCGGACCGTGGGGTCGGTGGCGGCGTCGCTGGCACTGGCCCCGACGATCCGCTCCGGGCTATCCCAGGACGTCACCCCGGCCCAGACGAACTCGGGACCCTCGTCGCCGGGCAGGCCGTACTTCACCACGAGCTGGGTCTCGGCGGGCAACTGACCGGCGAGGAAACGGGCTCGGATGTCGCCCAGGCCGGCCCGGGCGGTGGCGATCGCCCGGCTCATCGCGTCGCCCGACCGGGCGTACCGGACGTCCGGCTGGATGCCGTTGAACAGGGTGGCGCAGGCGGCGGCGAAATAGCGGCCGGCCGGGCCGGGATGCCCGGGCGGCGGGTTGAGGCTGAGGAACGAGTCGGCGTCCGGGTCGGTGGCCGGGTCCAGCTCCAGCCGCAGCAGCACCGGCGCGGTCGCACCGTGCTGCTCCGGATTGCCGTACGCCACCGCGATGTCGTGCCCGGTCACCGTGGCCAGCACCGGGAGCTGCACGAACGCGGGCACCTCCTCGCCGGCCAGCCCCTCGGTCCAGTCCCGCAGCAGCCGCCGGGCGGCACCGGTCATCACCGCGCCCCAGGCCCGGGTCAGGTGGTCCGGCACCCCCTGGGCCTGCAGCTCCAGCAGCCCGAACCGGCGCAGCCCCTTGGTGGTGAACCACAGCCCGTCGGCGTCCGACGAATACGGCACCAGCACCCAGTCGACCAGCCGGATCCGGCCCTGCTCGTCGGGGAGCGAGCGCAGCGCGGCCGCCGGGTCGAGGAACTGGAGGCCGAAGACGTCCACCACGTCCCCGTCGACCGTCTCGGCGATCGCCGCGGCCACCGCCCGGGCCGCCCACTCGTGCGCCGGCGGCCAGCCCGGCCGGTATTCGGCCTGGACCACCACGAGGTGGGTGGCGGCGGCCAGCCGGGCCAGCTGGGCCTCGGTGGCGCCGAACGCGGTGAGCAGGTCCGGCGGCAGCTCGGGGAACTCGCCGATCGGCCGGGTGTCGACGCTCATCAGCGGGCTGTCCAGCATCTGCCGCGCCAGCCCGTGCACCGGCTCGGCGAGCCGCCCGGTCAGGCGCTCCACCGCCGTCTTCGGGCTGACCTTCGGCAGCCCCGCGATGGGCACCAGATAGGTCGCGTCCAGCGACTCCGGCACCGGTACGGGCAGGAAGTCGTCCGTGATGAGCATGTCGTCCCCCTCGACCGTGCCGGTGCCTCGTCCCGAACGCTACCTGCCCGGACGGGTGACGCTCAGCCGGACAGCGCCAGTCCCAGGTAGACCAGCGTGGTGGCGATCTCCACGGTGGCCCCGAGCACGTCCCCGGTGATCCCGCCGAGCCGGCGTACCACGTGGGTGCCGAGCCCGGCCGCGACGGCGAGCGCCGCGACGACGGCGAGTGGCCCCTGCCACGGACGGCCCGGCACCGCCGGCACGGCCAGCAGCGCGACGGCGGCCGTGCCGACCACCAGGGCGACCGGCCCCACCGTGCCGGCCACCAGCGCGCCCAGCCCCTCCGGCCGGGCCGCCGGCACCCCGCGCCGGCAGGCCAGGGCCACCCCGAGCCGGCCGGCGGCGGTGGCGGCGGCCACCGCGGCGAGCGCCGCCGGCCACGACCGCCCGGCCAGCTCCGCGAGCACCGCCGCCTGCAGCAGCAGTACGACCACCAGCGCGACCACCCCGAACGGGCCGACGTCCGGCTTCTTCATGATCTCCAGCGCCGCCGCGCCCCGCCGGTACGACCCCAGCGCGTCCACGGTGTCGGCCAGCCCGTCCAGGTGCAGGCCCCGGGTGAGCAGCGCGCCGAGCCCGACGGTGACCCCGGCGGCGACCAGCGGGGGAGCGAGGGCGGCGGTCAACAGCAGCACCGCCGCGAGGAACGCGCCCAGCAGTGCCCCGACCGCCGGGGCGAGCGCCATCGCGGTGCCGGCCGCCGCCCGGTCGACCCGACCGGCCCGCACCGGCAGCGTGGTGAAGGTGGTGACCGCCAGCCGGATCCCGTCCGCGAACCGGGGCTCAGTCGGCACGCCGGTCGGCCGACTCCGGCACCGCGACCGGCTCGTCCGGCTCCGCGGTAACGGGCCTGCTGGGTCCCGGCCCGGCGGGCTCCGGCTCGGCGAACTCCGGCTCGGCGAACTCCGGCTCGTAGGGGGGCGGAACGGGCTCCGGCTCGGTGGTGGTGGGCCCGGGGCCGGCCGGCTCCGGCTCGGCGAACTCCTCGTCGTCCGCGCCGCCCCGCAGTGCCGGGTGCACCGGCAGGCCGGCGGCGAGCGCCAGCATCGAGTTCAACAGCGGCAGGGTGGCCAGCGCGGTGGCCCCCTCGCCCAGGTTGAGCCGCAGGTCCACCAGCGGGGTCAGGCCGAGCACGTCGGCGGCGAGCCGCACGGCGGGCTGCCCGCCGTGGTCGGGCAGCAGGCACCAGTGCCGGGCCTGCCCGGCCAGGTCGCGGCTGACCAGGCCGGCGGCCACCCCGACCGGCCCGTCCAGCAGCACCGGTATGCGGCGGGCGGTCGCCCCGAGCAGCACGCCGGTGGCCATCGCGATGTCGCCGCCGCCCAGCTCGGCCAGCACCTCCTTGGCGTCGCGCGAGCTGCGGCGGGTGCGGTGCAGGGCGTCCCGGACCGCCGCGCAGCGGGCCATCCAGGCCGCGTCGTCGATCAGGCCCTGCTCGCTGATCACCCGGCCCAGCACCGCCGGGGGCTCCGCGCCGGCCGTCGCCGCCAGCACCGCCGCGGCCGCCGCCTCGGTGCCCGCGCCGCACGCCGCCAGCACCAGGACGTGTACGCCCGCGTCGGCGGCCTGTTCGGCCAGCCGCCAGCCGTACCGCAGGGCCGACTCGACCTGCTCGGCGGAGAGCGCCGGCCCGTCCTCCATGGCGGCGGAGGCGGGCGCCTCGACCACCTGGAGGCTGGCCCCGCACTCGGCGGCGAGCCGGGCGAGCGCCCCCTGGCCGGCCCGGGCCTGCCGGGCGCGGCGGGCCGACTCGCCGGAGGCCACCCCGGCCGACGCTCCGCCGGCGTGGTCACCGTGCAGCAGCAGGACGCGCACCGAGTTCCACGGCGCGGGGGTCGGGGTGCCCTGGGTGGCGGCGGCGAAGCCGACCACCCGGTCCAGCACGCCGAGGCCGGCGCCGGGGAGGTCCAGGGTGGCGAGCCGGTCGATCGCCTGCGGGCCCGCGTACTCGTCGGGCATCGGCAGTTCCATGCCGGGCTGGATGACCAGGCCGGTGGCGATCATCGGCAGCGCCATGGTGGGGGCGGCCCAGGCGGTGGGCTCCCCTGCGGGGGCGGGGCTCGGTGCGGGCGCCACGGCCGGGGTGAGCACCTCGGGCAGCGCCTCGTCCGGCTGCGCCGGCGCGGCGGGGGCGCCCGCCTGGCCGGGGCCGGCCGGCCCCGGCACGGTGGGGCGCGGCGGCGCGCCGGCCGGCTTCAGCCACGCGGCCTGACCGGCCAGCACCAGCACCACCGCGTCGCAGGCGTCGGCGACCGCCCGGTTGGTCGCGCCGAGCGCGTCGGTGAACGCCCGGCCCAGCGGGGTGGTCGGCACCAGGGAGAGCCCCACCTCCGGGCTGACCAGCACCAGCCGGGCGGCGCTGCCGCGGACCGCCGCCGCCAGCTCGGCGATGGTGGCGGAGTCGTCGGCGGGCTGGTGGGCCGGGTCGAGCAGCACGGTCACCCAGCCGCCCAGGTCGTCCACGAGCAGCGTCTCGTTCGGCCCGGCCGCCGCGATCACCTCGGCCAGCCGGCCCGGGTCGGCGGCGGTCTCCTCGGTGGTCCAGCTCCCCGGCCGGCGGGCCCGGTGCGCCGCCAGGCGGGTCGCCCACTCGGTGTCCTCCGGGTCCCCCTCGGGGGCGGTGGCCACGTACCGGACCGTGGGCGCGTCGGCGACCAGCGATTCCGCGAACTCGGACTTGCCGGACCGGATACCGCCGAGCACCAGGAGTGTGTTCCACCCGTCAACGGACATGCCCGTACCTTACGGCCGCCCGGCCGGTCACCGCCTGCCGGCCCGGACGCTGACCGGCGGGCCGTCCCGGGCGGCCGGGCGGGCTCAGCCGCAGTGCTCGAAGCCGCTGCCGTAGCTGGCCCCGCCGAGCGACCCGCCCCACTTCACGCAGGCCCCGGCGGCACCGGCCCGGACCGGCCCGGCGTAGTACTCGAACGCCCCGCGGTCGGTCTCGCGGGTCTTCCCCTGCACCTCCAGGTAGGCCGACACCGTGGTGGCCCGGCCGACGTCGGTGTCCTTGAGCGTGACCACGCAGTTGGCCCCGCTGGCCGTGTTGTAGAGCAGGTAGACCCGACCCTTGCGGACGCCGTTCGCGGTCAGCGTCGCCGAGTCGATCACCTGGTACCCGCTGCCGCACGCCTGTCCGGCCGTGTACGGGTTGGGCTTCTGCGGGGCGGTCGTGGTCTTCGTCGGCTTCGGTGCGCCGGTGGCGCCGCCGGTCGGTGCCGACGACGCGCCGGCCGACGGAACCGTGGTACCCGGCGCGGAGCGGCTCGGCGTGGCCGAGGGCGACCGGCCGGGCCGCCCGGTGGGGCTTGCCGGCGACTCGGGGGCCGCCCCGGTGGCCGACGGCTCCGGCTGCCCGGAGTCGGCCGGGGCCGACTCGCCGGTCAGCGCCGTCCGGCTGCCCGACGGGGCCTGGTCCTCGGGACCCAGCGCTGCCACCGCCCCGGCGGTCGCCAGCGCGACGAGGACGACGGCGGCCGCGCCCGCCAGGGCGAGGACCCGCCCCCGCCCCCGGCGCCCCGTCGACTCCTCCAGCGTCGGCGGTACGCCCGGGCCGGCGTGCCGGTCCTGCTCCGGGCCGTACCCGCCGGGGCGCGGACCGGGATGCGCGGCCCCGACCGACCAGGCGGGACCGGCCGGGGCCGGACTCGCGGGCCCGGCGGGCTGCCCGGCGGTGGGGTGGGCGCTCGGTCCGGACCGGCCACCGGGGCCGGCGCCCGCGCCGGCACCGGCGGCCGGGCTGACGCCGCCGACCGTGCCGGGGTGGGCCGGCCCCGGGCCGACCGTCGCGGCCGGGCCGGCATGCGCTGGGGCGGCACCCGGAGCGGCCGGCCCGACGCCACGCGCCGGACCAGCGGCGGGGCGCTCCGCCCCGCCCGGACCGGCGGGGGCGGCGGACACCGGGCCCGGGCCGGCCGGGAACCCGGCGTGGGCCGACCCGCCCGGCGGGGTACCGCCGGCGAGGCCCGGGGCCGCGGCGCCCGGACCGGCCGTGGCGGGCGAATCGGGAGCGGCCGGGGCGTCCGGCGTCGGGAGCACGGCGGGCCCCGGCACGGCCGGGCCGGCCACCGCCCACGGCGGGCGGGCCGGGACGGGCACGCTGGCCAGCGTGGCGTCCCGGACGTCCTGGGCGGCCTCGGCCAGGGCCAGCGCGGTCGGGTACCGGTCGGCGGGGCGCTTCGCCAGCGCCCGGCGGACCACCTCGACCACCGCCGGGGGCGTGCCCACCGGCAGCGGTGGCGGCTCGTCCTGGGCATGCCGCAGCGCCACCTGGAGCGGGTTGTCGCCGTCGAACGGCGGCCGGCCGGCCAGGCAGTAGTAGGCGACCGCGCCGAGCGCGTACACGTCGGTGGCGGCCGACACGGCCTGGCCGGTGGCCTGCTCCGGCGACATGTACGAGGCGGTGCCGAGCACCATGTGCGCGGCCGTGATCCCCGCCATGGTGCTGGCCCGGGCGATCCCGAAGTCGACCAGCACCACCGTGCCGTCCCGCTTGACCAGCAGGTTGCCCGGCTTGACGTCCCGGTGCACGATCCCGGCGAGGTGGGCGGCGTGCAGCGCGTGGGCGGCCTGCGCCACCACCGACATGGTGGACGCCGGGTCGAGCCGGCCGGCCTGGCGGATCCAGGCCACCAGCGGCTCGCCGTCGACGTACTCCATCACCAGGTAGCTGACCTGGCTGCCGTCGGCGAGCGTGGCGGAGCCGGCGTCGTGCACCTGCACGATGCCGGGGTGCCGCAGCGCGGCCAGCATCCGGGCCTCGGCCTGGAAGCGGGTGGTGAACTCGGGGTCGGCGACCAGCGACGGCAGCAGCACCTTCACCGCGACCTCGCGACCCAGCAGGGTGTCGGTGCACTTCCAGACGGCCCCCATGCCGCCGGTCGCGATGCGTTCGTTCAGCCGGTAGCGGTCGCGGAGCACGACTCCTTCAGTCAGCACCGGGCCACCGTACCGGCCGGCCGGCGGGCGCCATGATCCAGCGGCGGCCCCGTCCGGAACGTGGTGCCCGCGTGCGGCCGACTACGCTTGCGGGGGTTCCGTCCCAGGAACGACGGCGGCGAGGGGAGACGCGGCATGGCGTGGAGCTGGCGGTACGAGGGCGCTAACGGCGAATCGGTCGACGGACCGACCGAGTCGTTCAGCAGCCAGGCGGACGCCGAGTCGTGGATCGGCCAGACCTGGCGGGAGCTCGCGGCGTCCGGCGTCACCTCCGTCGCGCTCGTCGAGGACGACCGGGTGGAATACCGGATGAGCCTGCAGCCCCCGGCCCAGTGATGGGCTACGACCGCCCGGGCGAACCGCTCGTGCTCGGGGTGCCCCGCGCGGCGTTCCGGCCCAGCCCGATCTTCCTCGCCCTGGTCGCGCTCTTCGTGGTCAGCGGGGTGATGACCTGGCACGGCTACGGCAACGTCCGGTTCGACGTCTTCCTCTTCGCGGTCTCGGGCTGGCTGGTCTCGCTCTGCCTGCACGAGTACGCCCACGCGGTGGTCGCCTACCGCGCCGGCGACCGGGACATCGCCCACCGCGGCTACCTGACGCTCAACCCGCTGAAGTACACCAACCCGCTGCTGTCGATCGTGCTGCCCGTGGTGGTGGTGCTGCTCGGCGGCATCGGCCTGCCCGGCGGGGCGGTCTGGGTCGACCGGCACGCCATCCCCGGCCGGCTGCGGCACACCCTGGTCAGCCTGGCCGGTCCGGCCACCAACGTGCTGTTCACCCTGGTCCTGGTGGCGGCGCTGTGGCTCGGGTACGGCAACGTCGGTCCGCTGCAGTTCTGGGCCGGGGTGGGGCTGCTGGCGTTCCTCCAGCTCACCGCCAGCGTGCTCAACCTGCTGCCGGTGCCCGGGCTGGACGGCGGCAACATGATCCAGCCGTGGCTCAGCCCGCAGTACCGCCGGATGTACGACCTGTTCGCCCCGTACGGCTTCATCCTGCTGTTCGCGCTGCTGTGGAGTCCGCGGATCAACGGCTGGTTCTTCGGCGCGCTCTTCAGCGTGGCGGATTTCCTCGGGCTGCCGCCCCAGCTCTACGCACTCGGGTTCGAGCTGATCCGCTTCTGGCGGGGCTGACCGGGCGGCGGGAGCCGCCGCGCAGCGGCGGAGGCGGCCATGCCTCGGCGTACCCGGGAAGGGCCCGGGCCGGCGCGGTGGCCGCGCCGGCCCGGGGAGAGCGTCACGGGCGCTGCGCCGGGCTCTCGGTCTTCGCCGGGTCCCGCTCGGTGACCGGCTCGACGATCTCGTCGATCGCCTTGAGCAGGTCGGCGTCGAGCTTCACGCCCGCCGCCTTGACGTTGTCGTGCACCTGCTCGGGCCGAGACGCCCCGACGATCGCCGAGGAGACGTTCGGGTTCTGCAGCACCCAGGCGATGGCGAGCTGCGGCATGGTCAGCCCGGCCTGCTCGGCCAGCGGCTTGAGCCGCTGCACCCGGGTGAGCACCTCGTCGCCGAGCCACTTGGCGATGAACCCGGCGCCCGACTTCTCGTCGGTGGCCCGGGAGCCGACCGGCGGCGGCTGGCCCGGCAGGTACTTGCCGGACAGGACGCCCTGCGCCATCGGCGACCAGACGATCTGGCCGACGCCCAGCTCCTCGCAGGTGGGGATCACCTCGGTCTCGATGACCCGCCACAGCATCGAGTACTGCGGCTGGCTGGAGACCAGCGGGATGCGCAGCTCGCGGGCGAGCTGGTGGGCCTCGCGGATCTGCGACGCCTTCCACTCCGAGACGCCGATGTAGTGCGCCTTGCCGGAGTGCACGACGTCGGCGAACGCCTCCATCGTCTCCTCCAGCGGGGTGCTGTAGTCGTAGCGGTGGGCCTGGTAGAGGTCCACGTAGTCGGTCTGCAGGCGGCGCAGCGAGCCGTTGATCGACTCCATGATGTGCTTGCGGGACAGGCCGCGGTCGTTGCGCCCCGGGCCGGTCGGCCAGAAGACCTTGGTGAAGATCTCCAGCCCCTCGCGGCGCTCGCCCTTGAGCGCGCGGCCGAGCACCTCCTCGGCCTTGGTGCCGGCGTACACGTCGGCGGTGTCGAAGGTGGTGATGCCGGTGTCCAGGGCGGCCCGCACACAGGCGGCCGCGGCCTGCTCCTCGACCTGCGAGCCGTGAGTGATCCAGTTGCCGTACGAGATCTCGCTGACCATCAGGCCCGAGCGGCCTAGGTGTCGGAATTCCATGCCTCGACCCTAGTCCCGCCGGGTGGCCGCGCCGAGGCGCGACGCGGGTGTGATGCTCGGCCGGGCAGGCGGCGTGATCCGGGGGTCAGAGCACCGGTGTCGTGTCGGCGAGCAGCCGGTCGATCTCGGCGATCACCGCCGCGCGGCCGGGGTGTACCGGGTCGATCAGCGGCTCGCCCCGGCGGTCCAGCGCGCCCCAGCGGCCCGACCCGTCGCCGACCAGGAAGGCGACCGGGTGCACGACCAGCGCCGGGTACGCCGGCGGGACCAGCACCCGGCCGCTGCGGTCCACCACCCCCCGACGACCGGCCAGCTCCACCACGGCCAGCCCCTCCTCGGTGAAGCCGTCCACCTGGCGGCCGTCGGCCAGGGCGGTGGTGAAGGCGTGGTAGCGGGTCGGCACGACGACCTGACCGGTAAGGTCGACCGCGCCCCAGCCGCCGTTCTGGCGGACCGCCGCCAGGCCCCCCCGGAACGGTCGCACGTCCTCGAACCCTGGCGGGATCTTCACGATGTTGGTGTGGTCGACCGCCATCCACCGGCCCTTGCCGTCCATCGACACCCAGGCCAGACCCTCCGAGAACGAGCCGACCGCCCGGTAGCCGTTGTTCGCCTCGATCAGCGCCGCGCCCGTGGTGTCGATCAGCGCCCAGCGGGACGCCTCCGGCCGCCGTACCCAGGCCACACCCTCATGGAACGGCTGCACCTCGGCGTATCGGTGCTCGACCACCAGCTCGCCCGCCTCGTCCGCGTACCCCCACAGCTCCTGCTGCTCGTCGAAGGTCGGCACCGGGTACCGCTCGCGGCCCAGGATCGCCTCCCGGCTCCGCGGCTTCGGCCCGAAGCCGTCCGTCGCGGCCCGCGCGGCGACCGCGTCCAGCGCCATCGCCGTACGCGCGTTCAGCTCGGCGTCCTCGGCCTGGCGCAGGTCCAGGGCACGCTCGAAGTGCAGGCACGCCTCGGTCAGCCGGCCCTGGTCGTAGCAGGACCGACCGGCGTGCTCGTGCAGCGCCGCGCGCAGCCGGTCGGGCAGCTCCGGCGAGTTGGCCTCGGCGAAGAGCCGGTCGGCCTCGGTGTGCTCGCCCCGCCAGCGCAGCACCTCGGCCAGCCGCGCGCGGGCCAGCGCGGTCCGCCGCAGTTCGCCGGTGGCGTCCGCGTACGTGAGGGCGAGCCGGGCGTCGGCGACGGCGTCGTCCAGCTCGCCGAGGATCCGGGACGCCACCGACCGCAGGCTCAGCAGCCGGGCCCGGCTGCGGTTGTCCAGCGCGCTGCCGAGCTTCGTGGTGAGCCCCTCCCGGACCTCGCGCAGCGCCTCCGGATCGGGAGCCTCCTCACGCAGCGTCTCCGGGTGCAGCCGCCACCGGAACGCGCCCAGCGCCTGCTCCGGGTCCGCCGGGCGTACCTCCTGCGGTTCGGTCTCCGCCGTCGGCCGCTCCGCCGACGCCGCCGACACTGACGCCTGTACCGCTGGTGCGGAGACCTGCGCGGGTGGTGCCGACACCTGCATCGGTGGTGCGGACACCTGGGCCGGTGGTGCGAAGACCTGGGCCGGCGGTGCGGAGACCTGCGCGGGCTGTGCGGAGACCTGGGCCGGCGGTGCGGAGACCTGCGCGGGCTGTGCGGAGACCTGGGCCGGTGGTGCCGACACGGGTGGCGTTGCGGGTGGGGGCCCATCGGTCGGACCTGCCGACGCCGAGGGTACGGCGGCCGGGACCGGAGGCGCCGAGGGTGCGGCGACCTGGGCCGGAGGCGCCGACACCGGCGGTGTGCCGGGCTCGGCAGGCGAGCCCGACCCGGGCCGCAGCGAGGGCGCCCCGCCCTCCGAACCGGTCTGGGCGGAAGCGTCGGCGGCCGGGGCGGATGGTGCGTGGTGTTCCGGTCGGGGCTGGACGGCAGCGTCCGGAGCGGCTGGCGCCGACACGGGCGGAGCGGCGGCTGCGGGGGGTTCCGGCTCCGTCTGGGGGGCCTCCGGAGCAGTTGGTTCCAAAGTGGTGGGCGCAGCGTACTCCGGCGGCGCAGGGGCGGCGGGGGTTCCGGACTCGGGCTCCGCGGCGGCCTCCGGGGCGGGCCGGGCGGCGGCCGGTGCCGGGTCGCGGTCGGCCGGCCGCAGCTGCCCGGCGGCGGGCTGGGCGGCGACCGCGGAGCGGTCCGGGGACTCCTCGCCGGGCCCGGCCGGCACCGCGGGCTGCGGCGCGCTGACCGGCCGTGCGGCCTCCGGGTCCCCCTGCCGGACCGGCGGTACGGACTCGGGTGCGACCGGGCGCGCCGGGGCAGCCTCGTCCACCGGGGCGGTCGGCGGCGGTACGGGGTGGCTCGGCCGGAACCAGGCCTCCACCTCCTCGACCCTCCGGCTGGCCCCGTCGTGGCCCGGTCGGTCCGGCCCCGCCGCCGCCTCGGGGCGGTCGCCGCCGTCCTCCAGCGGGGCCGGCGTCGCGGCCACACCGTCGGCCGCCTCCCCGGACGTCGAGGTGCCCGGCATGACCGGCCGCGCCTCGGCGGTGGGTGCCGGCCGCCGGGGCATGTCGGTGGCCGCCGCCGGAGGCGCGGCAGAGGACGGGGCCGGGCCGGCCGCCGCAGGAGTGGCCGTGCCGGGTCCGGTTGGTGCCGGGGAGACGGGTGGCGCCGGTACGGGCGGGCGTGCCGCCGCGCTCCTGGCCTCGGGCGGAGCAGCCGGTCCGGCGGCCGGAGTGCCGACGGGCGGGCTGGAGACCGGAGCCTCGGCGGGAGGGGTCGCGGCGGTGGCCGGCGTGGCCGTCGGGGGCGGTGGGGCCGGGTGCGCGGGCACGCCGGAGACCGGCCGGGGCTGGGCGGGTGCCGTCCGGTCGCGTACCTCGTCGGGCGGGGTCGGCGCGGAGGGCGTCGCGGCGCGTACCTCTTCGGGGCGAGCCGGCGTCGGTCGTTCCCGCCCGGCGTCGGGGCGGGTCCGGGCGGCCGGGTCGGCCGGCGGACGCCAGCCGTCGCCGGGGCGTGCCGGACCGGGCTCAGCCGGGCGGCCCTGCCACGGCTCCGGGCGGAACGCCGGCCCGTCCTCGGCCCGCGGGCCGACCGGCTCGGGGTGCGGACGGTGCGCGGCCGGGTCGGGACGGCGGGCGTCGTACCGGGCCTCGTCGCCGGGGCGCGGCGGCGGCCCGTCCGGGCGGGGGCGGTCGGGGCTGGCCGGCGGGCGGTGCCGCTCGTCGGGCCGGTACGCGGCCGGCTCGGTCCGGGGCCGGCGCTCGCCGACCGGCCACTCCTCGGCCCGTGGGCGCCCGGGGTCGCCCGGGAGACGCCGGCCGTCCCACCGGTCGCCCGGCCCGAAACCGGCGGGCTGCGGTTCGTCGTACCGGCCGGGCTCCGGCCGGTACGGATCCACCGATCGGCGGGGGCCGTCCGGCGCGTCCCGGTACGTCTCGGCCCGCGCGGCGGCCTCCCGGCGCGGGTCGGGCTGGCGGCGTGGCCCGTCGAAGCCGGGGTCCCGTTCGCGGCGGGGTGGACCATCGAATCCCGCGTCGGGCCGGTCCGCCGGCGGCCCGAAGGCGGGGCCGCGCCGGTCGGTGGGGGGCCCGAAGCTCGGGTCGCGCCGGTCGGTTGGGCGCTCGAAGCCGCGCTCCCGCCGGTCGGCCGGGCCGTCGGATGCCGGGCGCCGCTGGTCGGCCGGGCCGTCGTACCCCGGCTGCCGCCGGTCCATCGGGCTGGGCGGGGTGCCGTTGGGTCGCCCGTCGGCCGGGCCCCGGCGCGGCTCCGACCAGGGCGGTCGCGGCTGGGGACGGGGCGGGAACTCGCCGGGCTCCGGGAGCCAGCCGGGCTCGGGCGCGGGGGAGACCGGCCGCTGCGCGTCCGGCGTCCACCGTCCCGGCTCGGGGTGCACCCAGCGCTGGTCGTACCGGTCGTCGGGCCGGCCCGCGGCGCGCTCCGGGATCCGCTCGTGCGGGTCGTACCGGTCGCCGGGGTGCGGTACCGGGCCGCGCCGGGGTCCGTCGCCGGGGACGCGCCGGTCCGCCCACGCCCGCCGCCCGTCCGGGTGCGGCTCCTCCGCGCCGCGCCCGTCCGGGTGCCCGCGCCGCTCGCCCGGACCGCGCGGTCCCGGGAATCCGCCGCGCCGCTCGTCCGGTCCCGCCGGGCTCACCGGGTACGCGCCGCGCCGGCCGTCTGGGCCTGCCGGGCTGACCGGGTAGGCGCCGCGCCGGCCGTCCGGGCCTGCCGGACTCACCGGGTGGCCGCCGCGCCGCTCGTCCGGGCCCGCCGGGCTGACCGGGTACGGGTCCTCGGCCGGCGCGGGGCTGACGGGGTGCACCTCGGCCCGGCCGACGACGGCCCGGCCACGCGGCGCGGGTGAGGTCAGGTACTCGATGCCGATGTCACCGGGGTAGCGCTGGCCCGGAAACTGTGGACGCCACTCGTGGGTGGGTTCGGCGGCCCAGGACGGTTCGGCCGGCTCGCGCCACTGGTCCCAGCCGCTCATCGGTAGTTCCCGTCGCCGCCGGCGCGGCGCGGCCCCCGGGCCGGCTCGCGTCGCTCGCTCACGGCGATGTCACCTCGTTGGAAATTGTCGCGCTGGGCGCCCGGCGCGCCGGTAGAGTCGCCCGGTCCGGCACGTCGTGACTGCGGAAGGAGGGTAGCGGCGTGGGCTCTGTCACCGCCACTGTGGCACCGCCCACGGACTCAAACGTTACCCGATGGTTTCGGACATTCGGCGCCATAGTGGGATCTGGGTTTCGGCGTCACGCCACCTACCGCCAGGCCGCCGTGGCGGGAGTGGTCACCAACAGCGTTTTCGGCTTCCTGCGCTACTACATCTTCGTCGCGGCCGCCGGCGCGGCGGGCCGGGTCGCCGGCTACGACCGCGCCCAGCTCGCCACCTTCGTCTGGGTCGGGCAGGGGCTGCTGGCGGTGGTCGCGATCTGGGGTTGGACCGAGCTGGCCGACCGGATCCGGACCGGCGAGATCGCCGCCGACCTGCTCCGCCCGATCCACCCCGTGACCAGCTACTTCGCCACCGACCTGGGCCGCGCCGGGTTCGCCTCGCTGTCCCGGCTGGTGCCGCCGGTGCTGGTCGGCCTGCTCTTTTTCGACGTGTACCTGCCCCGCCACTGGGCCACTCTGCCGCTCTTCGCGCTCTCCGTGCTGCTCGCCGTGGTGGTCTGCTTCGGCTGCCGATACCTGGTCAACGCCACCGCGTACTGGTTGCAGGACGTCCGGGGTCCGCTGATCCTGTGGACGCTCTGCTCCGGCGTGCTCGCCGGCCTCTACTTCCCGCTGGGCTTCCTGCCCGGCTGGCTGGAGGCCGGGCTGCGGTACGGGACTCCGTTCCCGAGCCTGCTCCAGATCCCGCTCGACGTGCTGGTCGAACGGGACCCGGCAGCGATGCAGTTCGGCCTGGTCGGGGTGCAGCTCGGCTGGGCCGTGGCGCTGCTCGCCCTGTGCCGCCTGGTGCAGCGCCGAGCCGAGCGCCGCCTGGTGGTGCAGGGTGGCTGAACCGCGGCAGGCGGTGCGGGGTGGCTGAGCCGGGGACGCTGACCGACCCGGGCCGGTCGGCCGTGGCGAGTGGACCGGTGTGGCCGGGTGGTGCGGACCGGCGACCGCCCGGGCTGGCCGCGTACCGGGCGCTGCTCGGCGCGCAGGCCCGGTCGCAGGCCGCGTACCGGGCGTCGTTCGTGGTGGACCTGGTCGGCAACGTCGGGGCCACGGTGTTCGACGTGGTCACCGTGCTGGTGCTCTTCGGGGTCACCCGCGAGCTCGGCGGCTTCACGCTCCGCGAGACGCTGGTGATCGTCGGCCTGTCGTCGTTCGCGTTCGCCACCGCGGACCTGCTGGTCGGCAACATCGAGCGGCTGCCCCGGTACGTCCGCACCGGCCTCTTCGACGCCGTGCTGGTCCGCCCACTGGCCGCGCTGCCCCAGTTGCTGCTGATGGACCTGCCGCTGCGCAAGGTCTCCCGGGCGGTCTTCGGGCTGGCCGTGCTGGTGGTGGCGCTCGCCTCGGCCGGCATCCAGTGGACGCCGGAGCGGGTGGCGCTGGCGGTGGTCGCCCCGCTCGCCGCGGTGGTCTTCTTCAGTTCGGTCTTCGTCACCACGGCCACCGTGTCGTTCTACTGGATCGACTCCGGCGAGCTGGCCAACTCGGTCACCTACGGCGGGCGTGACTTCACCTCGTACCCGGTCACCGTCTACGGCAGCTGGTTCCGGGCGCTCTTCGCGTACGGGATGGGGTTCGCCTTCGTCAGCTATCACCCGGCGCTGGCGTTGCTCGGCCGGGCCGACCCGCTCGGCCTGCCCGGCTGGGTCGGCTGGGTGGCGCCGGGCGTCGCGGTGGTCGCCGCGGCGATCGCCACCCTGGCCTGGCGGGTCGGGATCCGTCACTACCGGAGTACGGGATCATGAGCGTCATCGAGATGCGCGGGCTGCGCAAGGAGTTCACGGTCCGAATCAAGGCGGGCCGGCTGCGCCGGGAGAAGCGGACGGTCACCGCGGTCGACGGGGTCGACCTGCGGGTCGAGCGCGGCGAGATGCTCGGCTACATCGGCCCGAACGGCGCCGGGAAGTCGACCACGCTGAAGATGCTCACCGGCGTGTTGATGCCGTCGGCGGGGGAGGCCCGGGTGTGCGGGCTGCGCCCGGTGGCCGAGCGTACCCGGCTGGCGCTGCGCATCGGCGTGGTCTTCGGCCAGCGCTCGCAGCTCTGGTGGGACCTGCCGCTGCGCGACTCGTTCGAGCTGCTCCGGCACGTCTACCGGGTGCCCGCGGGCGAGCACGCGGCCCGGCTGGCCCGGTGCCGGAGCCTGCTCGACCTCGACGAGTTCCTGGACACCCCGGTCCGGCAGCTCTCCCTCGGCCAGCGGATGCGTGGCGAGCTGACCGCCGCGCTGCTGCACGGCCCGGAGGTGCTCTTCCTCGACGAGCCGACCATCGGGCTGGACGTGGTGAGCAAGCAGGCGGTGCGCGGCTTCCTGGCCGAGCTGGGCCGGGCGGGCGACACCACGCTGGTGCTCACCACCCACGACCTGGCCGACATCGAGCGGCTCTGCCGGCGCCTGGTGGTGATCGACCACGGCCGGGTGGTGCACGACGGCTCGATCGCCGCCCTGCACAGCCGGTACGGCTCCCGCCGGATGGTCGTCGCCGAGCTGGACACCGCGCTGCCCGAGCCGCCGGCACTGCCCGGCGCCCCGTTGCAGCGGGTGGAGGCGGACGGGCACCGGCTGGTCTTCGTGCTGGAGTCGGCGACCGTCGCCGAGGTGGTGGCCGGGCTGGCCGGCCTGGCCGCGTTGCGGGACATCGCGATCGTCGAGCCGGACATCGAGGAGGTCGTCGCCCGGCTCTACCGCGCCCCGGCCGAGGTCGGTGAGCATGGGTGACCGAGTCGCAGGGGCCTGCCGGGCCGTCGCCGGCTCACGGGTGCTCCATCACCAGCACCGCGAAAGTGCCTGGGACCAGGGCCTCGTACCGGTGCGGCGTGTCACCGGGGAACGTGGCGTAGTCGCCCGGACCCAGCTCGACCAGGTCGGACTCCGGGCCGAGGCGCATCCGCCCGGCGGCGACCACGACATGCTCGACGCTGCGCGGGGTGTGCGGCTCGGCCACCCGCACCGCGCCCGGCTCCAGCTCCATCACGTAGACGTCGCGGCGGGCGTGCGGCGCTCCGGCGGCGAGCAGCGTGGCGCTGAAGTCGGCGTGCTCGGAGCGGATCCGCGGGCCCTCGCCGGCGCGGACCACCCGGACGGCGGCCGTGGGCGGCTCGACCAGCCGGCTGAACGGCACGCCCAGCGCCACCCCCAGCGCCCACAGCGTCTCGACGCTCGGGTTGCCGACCCCGGACTCCAACTGGGACAGGGTGGACTTGGCGATGCCGGCCCGGCGGGCGAGCTCGGTCAGCGAGATCCCGGCCCGGTCGCGCTCGCGGCGCAGCGCGGCCGCGATGGTGGCCAGCGGGGGAGCGGGTTCGACGGCCATTGTTCGCTCCAGAGGTCGGTTTGTTCGGTTTGACGAACGCGTGCTGTCGTGTTCAGGATAATGGACATGCGTACGGCATATCGAACGGCCGACCGGGCAGTGCTCCGCGACGTCGCCGCCATCGGGGCGGCCATGCTCGCCGTGGGCGCCTCGTTCGGCGCCGTGGCGGTGGCCGCCGGCCTCCCGGTCTGGGCGACCCTCGCCATGTCCGTGTTCCTCTACGCCGGCGGCGCGCAGTTCATGGCGGTGGGTCTGGTCGCCGCCGGCAGTCCGGTCGCCGCCGTTCTCGCCGGCCTCCTGCTCAACGCCCGGCACCTGCCGTTCGGCCTGGCTCTCGGCGGCGCCCTCGGGCGACGGCGCTGGCAGCGGCTGCTCGGCAGCCACCTGATGACCGACGAGGCGACCGCCTTCGCCCTGGCCCGACCGGCCGGGCCCGGGCGCCGTCGGGCGTTCTGGCTCGCCGGGACGCTGCTCTTCCTGGCCTGGAACGCCGGCACCCTGCTCGGCGTGCTCGCCGGCGGCGCGGTGGGCGACCCGGCTGCCCTGGGGCTCGACGCCGCCTTCCCGGCCGGGCTGGCCGCCCTGCTGCTGCCGAGCCTGCGCGACCGGGACACCCGCCGGGTCGCGCTGGCCGGCGCCGGGCTGGCGGTGCTGGCCACCCCGGTCCTGCCGGCCGGGGTGCCGGTGCTGCTCGCGCTCGCCGCCCTGATCGTGCCCGCACTCCGCGGCCGGGGCGCGAGCAGCGCCGACCAGGTGCCCGACGGGACGGCCGTGGCCGGCCCGGAGCAGCACGGCCCGCCCGGCCCGGACGGGGCCGCACCGGACCCCGCCCACCACGCCGGACCGGTGGTCCGGGCCGGGGAGGCCTCGTGCTGATCGCCGTGATCCTCGCCCTGGCCGTCGGCACGTACGGCTTCCGGGTCGCCGGGGTGCTGCTCCGCGACCGGGTGGAGTTGCCCGAGTGGGCCCGGCACCTGTTGCCGGTGGCTGCCGCCGCCCTGCTGGCCGCCCTCGCCGCGACCGCGGCACTGACCGAGGCCGGCCGCTTCGCCGGCTACGCCCGGCCCGCGGGGGTGCTGGTCGGGCTGCTGCTCGCCTGGCGACGGGCGCCCTTCGTGCTGGTCGTGGTCGCGGCGGCCGGCACCACCGCGCTGCTGCGCCTGCTCGGGGTGGCATGACGCGGCCCCTCCCCGCGAGTGCGGGAAGGGGCCGCGTCCGGGCCGGAACAGCTCAGATCTTGTCGCCGACGTTCACCTGCGGCGCGGGGGCGCGCATCTTGCGGAACGTGATCGACCGCATGATCGCGTAGAAGTAGAGCGAGCCCAGCTTCTCGGTGCTCTTCGGGTAGCGCTCGCGGACCAGCTTCTTGATCTTGCGGGAGATCAGGATCGAGTCGATCACCAGGCCGAGTGCCAGCGCACCCCACAGCAGATTGGAGATCAGCCGCACGATCGGCGGCATGGCCTGGTTGGAGCCGAGCAGCACGATCAGCGCGCCGCCGAAGAACCAGGTGCCGACGGTACGCCGGGAGTCCACCACGTTGCGGGCCAGCAGCCGCTCGGGGCCCCGGTCGCGCGGACCGCCCTCGCGGCGGAACTCGGCCGCCGCCTCGGCGCGGGCCGCCCGGCGCTGCTCCCGCGCCTCATCCTTGGTCAGCGGCTTGCTCGGCGCGCCCGGCCGGCGGCCGGCGGTGGGCCGCTTCGGCGTCACCACGCCCAGTTCCTTCTTGCTCGGGGTGTGGCCCCGGGACGGGGCAGCGGTGGACGCCTCGTCGGTCGTCACCGTGGTGACGGATTCCTCGACGAGGTCGGCGGGCTTACGACGAAACAGCGACGGCACGTCGTGAAGGGTAGCCAAACAGCCGCGCCCGGTGCACATCGCGGGTGCACCGGGCGCGGAAAACGCAGTGTGATGTTACGGACGCTCTGCGTGCGCGCCGAGGTTGGCCAGCTTGGCTTCGAAGTCCTCGTAGCCCCGGTTGATCAGGTCGACGCCGTACACCCGGGAGGTGCCCTCGGCGGCCAGCGCCGCGATCAGGTGACTGAAACCGGCCCGCAGGTCCGGGATGACCAGATCGGCCGCGTGCAGCTTGCTCGGGCCGGCGATCACCGCGGAGTGCTTGAAGTTGCGGCGGCCGAAGCGGCACGGGGTGCCGCCCAGGCAGTCCCGGTAGACCTGGATGTTGGCGCCCATCGAGTTGAGCGCCGTGGTGTAGCCGAGCCGCTGCTCGTACACCGTCTCGTGGACGATCGACAGCCCCCGGGCCTGGGTCAGCGCGACCACGAGCGGCTGCTGCCAGTCGGTCATGAAGCCGGGGTGCACGTCGGTCTCGAGGGCGACCGACTTCAGCTCGCCACCCGGGTGCCAGAACCGGATGCCGCCCTCCTGGCCCGGCCGGTCGGCCCGCGGCGGCCGGAGGTCGGTCACCTCGTACTCGCCGCCGACCGAGCGGAAGATGTTCAGGAAGGTCATCATGTCGGCCTGCTGGGCGCCCAGCACCTCGACGTGGCCGCGGGTGGCCAGCGCGGCCGCCGCCCAGCTCGCCGCCTCGATCCGGTCGGGGATCGGCCGGTGGGTGTAGCCGTGCAGCTTCGGTACGCCCTGGATCTCGATCACCCGGTCGGTGTGCACCTTGATGATCGCGCCCATCTTCTGCAGCACGCAGATCAGGTCGATGATCTCCGGCTCGACGGCGGCGTTGCGCAGCTCGGTGACGCCCTCGGCCATCACCGCGGTGAGCAGCACCTGCTCCGTGGCGCCGACGCTCGGGTACGGCAGGGCGAACTTCGTGCCGTGCAGCCCGTTCGGGGCGGACAGGTGCAGCCCTTCCGGCCGCTTGTCGACGGTCGCGCCGAACTCGCGCAGGGCCTGCAGGTGGAAGTCGATCGGGCGCGGCCCGATGTGGCAGCCGCCCAGGTCCGGGATGAAGGCGTGGCCGAGCCGGTGCAGCAGCGGGCCGCAGAACAGGATCGGGATCCGGCTGGAGCCGGCGTGCACGTTGATCTGGTCGGTGCTGGCGCTCTCGACGTTGGACGGGTCGAAGATGAGCTCGCCGTCCTCCTCGCCGTCACTGACCTTGACCCCGTGCAGGCCGAGCAGCCCGCGGACCACCTCGACGTCCCGGATCCGCGGCACCTCGAACAGCCGGCTGGGGGTGTCACCCAGGAGGGCGGCGACCATCGCCTTGGACACGAGATTCTTCGCGCCGCGCACGCGGATCCGCCCTTCGAGCGGAGTGCCTCCGTGTACGACCAGGACGTCGTCGGTCAACGCAACCTCCAGCGCGTTGGTATTTCCGTGCAGATGATCGGGCTCACGATGTGCATCGCTACCCACAATTGGGCCGCAGGAAAACGACCCGCGTCTTTCGTCGCCCCGGCAGCATAGCCCTCCGTGACGAGAATGGAATCGGTCACATCACCAGCGAGGGCACGAACCGGGGTGTCCGGTGCGTTTCCGTACCAGTGATGTGACCGAGGGTGATCAAGCGCCGGGGAGTGCGAGCATCTGGTCCAGCGCCGCCCGGGCGTGCCGCGCGGTGTCCGGGTCGACGGTGATCTGGTTGACGACCCGGCCGGCCACCAGCTCCTCCAGCGCCCACACCAGGTGCGGCAGATCGATCCGGTTCATCGTCGAGCAGTAGCAGACCGCCCGGTCCAGGAACATGATCTGCTTGTCCGGGTGGGCCAGCGCCAGCCGGCGGACCAGATTCAGCTCGGTGCCGACCGCCCACGCCGAGCCGGCCGGGGCCGCCTCGATGGTCTTGATGATGTGCTCGGTCGAGCCCACGTGGTCGGCGGCGGTCACCACCTCGTGCCGGCACTCCGGGTGGACCAGCACGTTGACCCCCGGCACCCGCTCCCGGACGTCGTTGACGCTGTCCAGCGTGAACCGGCCGTGCACCGAGCAGTGCCCGCGCCACAGGATCATCTTCGCGTCGCGGAGCTGCTCCGGGGTCAGCCCACCGTTCGGCTTGTGCGGGTCGTAGAGGACGCAGTCGTCCAGCGAGTAGCCCATCTCCAGCACCGCGGTGTTGCGGCCGAGGTGCTGGTCGGGCAGGAAGAGCACCTTCGACCCCTGCTGGTACGCCCAGTCCAGCGCCCGCTTCGCGTTCGACGAGGTGCAGACCACGCCGCCGTGCCGGCCGACGAAGCCCTTGATGTCCGCCGAGGAGTTCATGTAGGTCACCGGGACGGTGTCCTGCGCCACGCCCAGCTCGGTCAGCACGTCCCAGGCGGTCTCGACCTGCGACAGCACCGCCATGTCGGCCATCGAGCAGCCGGCGGCGAGGTCGGGCAGGATCACCTGCTGGCTGTCCGAGGTCAGGATGTCCGCGCTCTCCGCCATGAAGTGCACGCCGCAGAAGACGATGTACTCCGCGTCGGGGCGGGCCGCCGCCTCCCGGGCCAGCTTGAACGAGTCGCCGGTCACGTCGGCGAACTGGATCACCTCGTCGCGCTGGTAGTGGTGGCCCAGCACGAAGACCTTCGTGCCCAGCGCGGCCTTGGCGGCCGCCGCCCGGGCCACCAGGTCCGGGTCGCTCGGCGCGGGGAGGTCACCCGGACACTCCACGCCGCGTTCGGTGGCGGGGTCGCTGCCGCGGCCGAGGAGCAGCAACGCAGTGGCGGTGTTGGAGGGCTCAACCCAGGTCGAAGTCACGCCCCCCATGGTCCCACAGCGCGCCCGGCATACGACCACCGTCGGTGTGGCCTGCCACACTGCTCGGCATGCGCGTGCTGCTCTGTCCGGACAAGTTCGCCGGCACGCTGCCGGCTCAGGAGGTGGCCGCCGCGGTGGCCGAGGGCTGGCGGACCGTGGCCCCCGGGGACGAACTGCTGCTCCGGCCGCTCGCCGACGGCGGGCCCGGGTTCGTCGCCGTCCTCGCCGAGGCGCTCGGCGGGCGGCGGCTGCCGGTCCCGACCGTCGACCCGCTCGGCCGCCCCGCCGCCGGTGAGATCCTGCTCACCGACGACGGCACCGCGTACCTGGAGAGCGCCCAGGCGTGCGGGCTGCACCTGCTGTCGGCCGCCGAGCGAGACCCGAAGGCCACCACCTCGTACGGGCTGGGGCTGCTGGTGGCCGCGGCGGTCGAGGCGGGGGCGCGGACCCTGGTGATCGGGCTGGGCGGCTCCGCCACCAACGACGGGGGCGCCGGGATGCTCATCCCGCTCGGCGTCACCGCGCTGGACGAGGCGGGCCGCGCCCTGCCGTACGGCGGGGCGGCGCTGGCCGCGGTGGCCGCGCTGGACGGCGCGCCCCGGGTCCGCGGCGCCACCCTGATCGCCGCCACCGACGTCGACAACCCGCTGCTCGGGCTGCACGGCGCCAGCAACGTCTACGGCCCGCAGAAGGGCGCCACGCGGGAGGACGTCCTGCTGCTCGACGGCGCTCTCGAGCGCTGGGCCGAGCTGCTGGAGCGCGAGCTGCCCGACTGCCCGCCCGGGTTCGCCGCGCGGCCCGGCGCCGGGGCGGCCGGGGGGCTCGGCGCGGCGGTGCTCGCCCTCGGCGGCCGGTGCGAGTCCGGCATCGGGCTGGTCAGCCGGGCCATCGGGCTGGACGCGGCGCTGGACGCCGCCGACCTGGTGATCACGGGGGAGGGCTCCTTCGACCACCAGTCGCTGCGCGGCAAGGTGGTCGCCGGGGTGGCCGGGGCGGCCCGGGACCGGGGGGTGCCCTGCGTGGTGCTGGCCGGCCGGGTGAGCACCGGGCGGCGGGAGGCCGCCGCGGCGGGCGTGACCGAGGCGTACAGCCTGGTGGAGCACTTCGGCGGCGAGGAGCGCGGCGGGGCGGCGGCGGCGCTGGACCGGCCCGCCGAGGGGCTGCGCGCGCTCGGCGCCCGCCTGGCCCGGCAGTGGAGCCGCTGACCGCTGCCTGGCCTGCGGCGCGGCTCACCCGCCGCGGATCACGCCACCGGGGGTGGCGCGCGGCGGGACGGCGTACGATCGGATCTGGACCACACCGGGAATGACTGGGCGACAGGAGATGTTGGCCAGTGCGTCCGGACCCACACGCGCAGGGAGATTTCCACGTGACCACGCCAGCGCAGACCGAGTCGACCGAGGCCAAGGCCCCCAGCACCGTCGTCCTCACCGACGTCGCGGCGCAGAAGGTCAAGGCCCTGATCGAGCAGGAAGGCCGCGACGACCTGCGGCTCCGGATCGCGGTGCAGCCGGGCGGCTGCTCCGGCCTGCGGTACCAGCTCTTCTTCGACGAGCGGTCGCTCGACGGTGACATCGTCACCGACTTCGACGGTGTCGAGGTCGTCGTCGACCGGATGAGCGCCCCCTACCTGGCCGGCGCGACCATCGACTTCGCCGACCGGATCGACGCCCAGGGCTTCACCATCGACAACCCCAACGCCGGCAACTCCTGCGCCTGCGGCGACTCGTTCAGCTGAGTCGACGCCGGCCGGCCCGGACGGGCCGCGACGGCTGACATACGGACACGGCGGGACCGCCCCTCACCGGGTGGTCCCGCCGTGCTGTCTCCGCCTCCGGCAGGTGTCCACGCGGTGACCTTCGTACGTGCGGAGTATGGCCGGTTGTCGACCGACCCCGGTCCGCCCGGGCTGAGTGACCGGTAGGCTGACCCGCGCCGTGCTCCCGACCGCGAGGGTTGACATGAAGATCGCCGTGACCGGTTCGATCGCGACCGACCACCTGATGAGCTTCCCCGGCCGGTTCGCCGACCAGCTCATCGCCGACCAGTTGGACAAGGTGTCGCTGTCCTTCCTCGTCGACGAGCTGGTGCTCCGGCGCGGAGGCACCGCCGCCAACATCGCCTTCGGCATGGCCCAGCTCGGCCTGCGTCCGGTGCTGCTCGGCGCGGTCGGCGCGGACTTCGCCGACTACCGCTCCTGGCTCGAACGGCACGGCGTGGACTGCGACTCGGTGCACGTCAGCGAGGTGGCGCACACCGCCCGGTTCGTCTGCACCACCGACACCGACATGTGCCAGATCGCCTCGTTCTACGCCGGCGCGATGAGCGAGGCCCGCAACATCGAGCTGGCCCCGGTGGCCGACCGCCTCGGCGGTCTGGATCTGGTGCTGGTCAGCGCCAACGACCCGGCCGCGATGATCCGCCACTCGACCGAGTGCCGCGAGCGGGAGTACGCCTTCGTGGCCGACCCGTCGCAGCAGCTCGCCCGGATGGACGGCGGCGACGTGCTCGGCCTGATCGACGGCGCCGACTACCTGATGACCAACGAGTACGAGAAGTCGCTGCTGCAGAGCAAGGCCGGGCTGACCGACGCGCAGCTGCTGGACCGGGTGCGGGTGCGGGTCACCACGCTGGGCAAGCAGGGCGTGGAGATCGCCGGCCGGGACATCGACACCATCCACGTGCCGATCGCCCGGGAGATGCAGGCGGTCGACCCGACCGGCGTCGGCGACGGCTTCCGGGCCGGCTTCTTCGCCGCCCTCGACTGGGGTGTCAACCTGGAGCGGGCCGCCCAGGTGGGCTGCCTGCTCGCCACCCTCGTGCTGGAGAACTTCGGCGGCCAGGAGTACGAGGTCCGCCGGGATCTGTTCGTCAAGCGGCTCGCCGAGTCGTACGGGGACGCGGCCGCCGAAGACGTCCGGCCGTACCTGCTGCCGTGACCTCCGGCCCACCGGCCCGGGCGGCGGCGTGGACCCCGGCGCCGTCCGCCCCGGTACGGGCGGCCCGGTGCTGGTCTCCTTCGCCGGGCTGCCCGGGGTGGGCAAGACCACTTTCGCCGTCCGGGTCGGTGCGGCGGGAGGGCCCTCCTGCCCGGACAGAGTGGCCATCGCGCGGAGAATGAGCCCTCTTTCCGGAAAACTGCCCGGATCGCGCGGCGGGCGGGCAGCTCAGCCGGCGCGGTTCATCTCGTCCTCGACAGTGGAGCGCAGCCGGCGCGCCTCGGCCAGATAGGCGTCGCCGAGCCGTTCCCGCCCGGCCACCCGGTGCAGCTCACCGAGGCGCCGGGCGGTCTGCTCCTGGCCGCGGCGGTCGCCGATCTGCTCGAAGACCTCCAGCGCCCGGCCGAGCCGAGTGATCGCCGCGGCACCCTGCTCCAGTTCGGCCAGGTCGCTGAGGCAGTACGCCTGACCGTGCGCGTCGCCGAGGACGGTGAACCGGCCGAGCGCGGTGATGAAGCAGTCCCGGGCGGCCGCCGCCTCGTCGAGCGCCACCCGGACCAGCCCGAGCCGGTGCAACAGGTGCGCCACCCGGTGCTGGTCGTCCAGTTCGGTGGCGAGCGGCAGGCCGGCGTTCAGCGAGCGGAGCGCTTCGGCCGGGTTCCGGCGGGCCAGCCACACCTGGGCCAGTGCCCCGTGCACGTACGCCTGGCCGTGCCGGTCGCCGACCGCCAGGTAGGACGCCAACGCCTGCCGGTAGCAGTCGTACGCGGCGTCGTGGTCGCCGCGTAGCCGGTGCACCGAGCCCAGCCCGGCCAGGGCGCCCGCCTCGCCGTACGTGTTGCCCAGTCGGGCGTACGCCAGCCGGGCCCGGCTGAACGCCTCGGCGGCGGCGCCGTACTGGTCGCGGTACAGGTGCAGCTGCCCGAGACCGCGCAGGCTCACCGCCTCGCCGAGCAGGTCTCCGGTGCGCCGGCAGACGTCGAGCGCGGTGCGATGGCTCTGCTCCCACTCGGCGCTGTGGCCGCCGAGGTCGCACCAGGGCAGCATGGCGTGCGCGAACGCCCAGGCCAGTTCGGAGCGGCCCAGCCGGGCGGCCAGGTCGACGGCGGCGAGCAACGCCTGCCGCTCGACCGTGAACCAGGCGACCGGATCCTTGGTCAGCTCGGCAGTGGCGGGTACCGGCCAGCGGGCCGCGACGCTCACCCCGGGCCCGAAGATCTGGGCCGGCAGACCCTGCGCGGCCCGCCCGGCCAGGTCGAGGTAGCCGCCGAGTACCCGGCACAGCATCGCCTCGTCGGCCGGGTCGGGCAGCTCCGGGGCCAGCAGGCTGGCGACGATCGACAGCACGAACCGCGGTTGCCCCAGCTCGTCCCGGCCGATCCGGCGTACCAGCCGGCCGCGCTCCAGGTTGTCCAGCACGGTCTGGGCGTCGTCCCGGTCCAGCAGGGCCGCCGCCACCCAGCCGGGTGCCGGCCCGAGGTTGAGCAGGGCGAACCCGCGCAGCATCGTGGCCGCGACGCTGTCCAACCGGGCCGATCCGGCCGGGGCCGCCGGTGCGTCCTGGGTCAGCAGGCTGCGGTGCAACCGGCGGAGCGGCTCGCTGGGCTCGATGCCCAGCTCTTCCACGAGGAAGCGGCGGGCGCTGGAGTACATCGACAGCGCCTCCGCCCGGCGGCCGGTCGCATCGAGCGCGGTGACCAGCAGTCGCCAGGCCTCTTCCCGCAACGGATCCTCGGTCACCAGCGCCCGTAGGTCGGCGATCGCCCCGGCCGGATCGCCCGACTCGATGCGTACCCGGGCGCGCTGCTCCCGTAGCAGCCGCCAGCGTTCGACCAGGCGCTCCACTTCGGGCCGCCACAGCGGCGAGTGCGGCAGGTTCTCCATCGGGTCGCCCCGCCACAGCGCCAAGGCGGCGTCCAGCCGGGCCGGGTCGGTGGCCCGGGCGTCCTCGTCGAAGCGGGCCACGTCGAGTTCGGCGGGGCCCAGCAGCAGCCGGTAGCCGGGCGGTTGCCGGCGCAGCTGGGCCCCGCCGAGGTGGGTGCGCAGCGCATGGACGTACGTGTGCACGTTGGCCACCGCCGAGCGGGGTGGGTCCTGCGGCCAGAGCACCTCGATCAGGTGCTCCACCGCGACCGTCCGTCGGTGTCGGAGGGCGAGCGTGGCGAGCAACTGGCGGGGTTTCACCCCGGCCAGCGGGATGGGAACGCCGTCGCGCAGCAACTCCAGTGGACCAAGTATGCGCAGCTCAAGTCCTTCTGGCATCGCTACACCGCCCACGATCCTTGATCGTCTTTGGAGCCTACGCGGGGGCAACCGGGCGGGCCAGTGGCGACCGCCGGCCGGACATCGATCGATTGTAGGGAATGTGGAGTCGGGCTGGAGGAGGCCGGGCGAGCCTGGGTGCCCAGAGCAGCTACGGAAAGGACGGCCAGATGCGACTACGCCATCTGCTGCGGGCCGTGAGCGCCTTCGTCATCGGTATCGCGGGGACCCTCCTGATCGCGAACCCGGCGCACGCCGCGCCGGCCTTCCAGCTCCCCTTCCCGTGCGGGCAGACCTGGCAGGGCAACAGCAGCAACAGCAGCGCCCACGTGTCGTGGGAGATCGACTTCAACCGGGGGTCCACCGCGTCCGCCGATCTTGGTGACACCGTGGTGGCCGCGGCCGCCGGCACGGTCGAGGTCTCCGCCCACCAGGGCGAGCTCAACGGGTACGGCAACCTGATCGTGCTCAATCACGGCGGTGGGTACTACACGTACTACGCGCACCTCGACAAGCGGGCGGTGGCCGCCGGGGAGTCGGTCCTGCGTGGGCAGGTCATCGGGGCGGTCGGCAACACCAGCAGGTCGGGCAACAACATCTCCCCGCACCTGCACTACGAGGTGCGCTACCCGGACCGTTCCCAGTCGCACATCATCAAGGCCGTTTTCAACGGCTCCACCTTCTCCTACCCGGACGCCTCGGTGACCAGCCGGAACTGTGCCACCTCGTACGACCCGGCGGAGGTGTGTGGCGCCGGGTTCGAGGTCACCGACTCGAAGGCGCTCGGTTCGGCCGGCACCGTCAACCTGCTGTGGAAGGGCGCCACCAGCCAGAACTGCGTGGTCACCCTGAAGATGGCGAACGTCGGCACGGCCACCGCCACGAGCGCCTTCCTCGAACCACAGGGCTCGACGAGATCAACGGACTCCGGCAACTACTCGTACTACGCGGGGCCGGTGATCCGAACGGCGCCGGGCTGCGTGAAGTGGGGCGGCAGCGCCGGTGGCGCCAGTTACACCTCCCCCTTCGAGCACTGCGGCTGACACCCGACCCTCGCTCGGTCGATCCGCTGGTGTTGATCAAGAGGTTTGCGTCGGGCCCTGGGCCGTGCGTGACGCAAACCTCTTGATCATCGGGGTGGACCGGGCGGCCGGGTCAGTGGGTGCGGCGGACGTCGTAGGCGGGGGGATCGGGGTGGGCGGCCAGGAACTCCTGGTCGCGCATCCGGCACCAGGCGGGGATGTCGACGGCGGCGGCCGGGTCGTCGGCGAGCACCCGGACCACCGCGCCGACCGGCAGCTCGGGCAGCCGGCGGGCCAGGTTGATCACGGGCAGGGGGCAGCGCTGCCCCCGGCAGTCGAGCACCTCGTCCGGTTCGCTCACGCCGCCACCTCAGTTCGCGACTGCGGGGCTCGCAAGATCGGCTCACTCCTCGCGCTCACGTTGCCACCTCAGTTCGCGACTGCGGGGCTCGCAAGATCGGCTCACTCCTCGCGCTCACGTCGCCACCTCGCTCGCTCCGCTCGCTCACAGGCCGGTGACCCCCGCCTCGGCGCGCAGGTCGGCGACGATCCCGGGCAGCTCGGCGAGGAAGCGGTCCACGTCCGCCGCCGTGGTGTCCCGGTGCAGCGACACCCGGACGTTGCCGTGCGACAGCACCCCCATCGCCTCCAGCACGTGCGACGGCCGCAGCGTCGACGAGGTGCACGAGGAGCCGGAGGAGACCGCGAAGCCCCGCCGGTCCAGCGCGTGCAGCAGCGCCTCGCCGTCCACGTAGAGACAGGAGAACGTGACCAGGTGGGGGAGCCGGTCGACCGGGTCGCCGACCACCTCCACGTCCGGCACCTCGGCCGCCACCCGGGCCCGGATCCGGTCCACCAGCGGCGCCAGCCGGGCCGTCTCGGCCGCCGCCTCCGCCGCCGCCGCGCGCAGGCTCGCCGCCGCCGCCACCACCGCGGGCAGGTTCAACACCCCGGGGGTACGCCCCGACTCCCGCTCGTCGGCCGGGAACGGCGACTCCCACCGGGTGCCCTTGCGGATCACCAGCAGCCCGACGCCGGGTGGCCCGCCCCACTTGTGCGCGCTGGCGCTCAGCACCGACCAGCCGGCCGGCAGCGGCGCCCGGCCGACCAGTTGCGCCGCGTCGACGTACAAGGGCACCCCGGCCTGGGCGCACGCCTCGGCCGCCGCCGGCACCGGCTGCACTGTGCCCACCTCGTGGCTGGCCGCGATCAGCGCCGCGAAGGCCACCCCCGGCGCAGCAGCCGCCGCCGTCCAGGCGTCCAGGTCCAGCCGGCCGAGCCGGTCCACCGCCACGGGCACCGCGTCGCCGCCGGCCGCCACGTGGCGCTCCGCGGCGTGCAGCACTGCCGAGTGTTCGATCGCGGAGTGCACGAGGGTCGCCCCCACCCGGCGCCGCCCCGCCAGCCCGCCCAGCACGGCCGCGTGCGCGGCGCTCGTACCGCTGGGGGTGAAGGAGAGCTCGTCGGCGCGGACGCCGAGGGTCTGCGCGGCGGCCTCGCGGGCGGCGTCGAGGAGCTGGCGGGCCCGGCGGGCCTGGGTGTAGAGCCGGCCGGGGTCGGCCCAGCCGTCGTCCAGCGCGGCCAGCAACGCCTGCCGCGCGACCGGGTGCAGCGGGGCCGCGGTGGCCGCGTCCAGGTAGACCGGGGACGGGTTCACGCCGCCGCCTCGCTCCGCTCCGCGGCGGCGCGCGGCGCCGCGCCACTGAGCCTGATGGTTCGCTCGCTCACGACTGCCGACGCTATCGCGTCGCCCGCCCGCGGCACCCCCGATGGGGGCGGACAGTGACCCCAACACGGTCAGGCCCCTCATGGTCGAGTAATCTGCGACCGTCGGTGACGCCTTTGCCGTCGGTATGGAGAGAAACCCCCACCGCGGCGCGCTAGGGAGGCAGGACCAGGTGGTCGCAAGGAGTTCGGAGGTACGGTCGTCGGCCGTACGGCACAGCGCTTCCCCGGGAGCCGGTGGGCACCGGCGGCGTGGTGCTGGTCGGCTCGCCGGGCTCGGTCTCGGCGGAGCCGCGCTGCTGATGCTGCTCACCGGCTGCGACGTCGGCAAGACGTTCGCCGGCTTCGGCTGGCCGCAGGGCGGCATCACGCCGGAGTCGCACCGGATGTACGACCTGTGGATCGCGTCCTGCATCGCGGCCCTGGCGGTCGGCATCTTCGTCTGGGGCCTGATCTTCTGGTGCGTGATCCGCTACCGGAAGCGGGGCAACACGCTGCCGGTGCAGACCCGCTACAACATGCCGATGGAGTTCCTCTACACGATCGCGCCGATCCTGATCGTCTCGGTGCTCTTCTACTACACGGCGATCGTGCAGACCGGCGTGGACAAGACGACGAAGAACCCGGACGTCACGGTCGAGGTCGTCGCCTTCAAGTGGAACTGGCAGTTCAACTACCGCGACGGCCAGGGCCGCGACGCCAACACCGTCGCCTCGGTCCTCGGCACCAGCGAGGTCATCCCGATCCTGGTGCTGCCGACCGGCAAGTCGATCCGGTTCGAGGAGCAGAGCCGCGACGTCGTGCACTCGTTCTGGGTGCCGGAGCTGCTGTTCAAGCGGGACGTCTTCCCGGGCAGCATCCGGAACGTCTTCGAGGTCACCAGCCTCGACCAGGAGGGCGCGTACGTGGGCCGCTGCGCCGAGCTGTGCGGCACCTACCACGCCTTCATGAACTTCGAGCTGCGGGTCGTCTCGCCGGAGAAGTACGAGCAGTTCCTGGCGGCCAAGAAGGCCGGCAAGTCGACCCAGGAGGCGCTCACGGCCATCGGCGAGAAGCCGATCGCCGACACGACCAAGCCGTTCGACACCCGGCGCGACAAGAACAACTTCAACCCGAGCGGCGCCACCGCCGGCGCGGGCAGCTGAGGGGGCCGGCATGAAGACCGAGTGGAAGATCTTCCTGACCGTCGCGACGTTCCTCTTGGGCGTCAGCATCCTCTACGCCGCCTGGACGTACGGCGAGGGCGGTCGGGTCGAGTGGGTCGGCACGGTGGCGCTGCTGCTGTCCTTCCTGCTCTGCTCGATGTGCGGTGGCTTCTTCTGGTTCGTCTCGCGCCGGATCGACCTGCGCCCCGAGGACCGGTCGGACGCCGAGGTCGCCGACGGCGCGGGCGAGGTCGGCTTCTTCAGCCCCGGCAGCTACTGGCCGTTCGGCCTGGCCCTGGCCGCGTCGATCGCCGGCCTGGGGCTGGTCTACTGGCAGATGTGGCTGCTCGGCGCGGGCCTGGTCGCGGTGATCTTCGCCGCCTGCGGCCTGCTCTTCGAGTACTACTCCGGCACCCGCCGGACCGCCGAGCACTGAGTTAACGGCTCGTCCCGAGGCCCGCGTCCCGTTGGGACGCGGGCCTCGACGCATGGGTCCAGGTGTGCGGGCGGGTCCCGCCCGGGCGCCGAGCCCGGGTCTCGCTGCTTGATCGACTCCGCTCCGCCGACCTGGCGGTGTCCGGTTACCCGGGATCACCCCGCGTCGGCGGCCCGGCGGCGGGGGAGCGGCCGCTGGGTCAGGCGGCGCGGCGGTGCGCCGGGCGGGCGCCGCGGCGCCGCTGGTCCAGCCGCGGCGCGCGGAAGGCGAAGGTGGCGATCAGCAGGGCCGCACCGCAGCCGGTGCAGACCAGCTCAGGGCAGTCGGCGCCGTGACCGTCGACGCAGGGCGGGGCCTCGAACAACGCAACGCCCTCGCAGGTGTCGCAGTGGAACTCACGGTCCGACACGGGCGTCTCCTCTCCTACCCGGTGCCCGCCGCGGGGCGGTGCCCGCATTGGCGGAAAACGGAAAATTACTCCCGTGTAGTTTGGCACGCCGGTCTGACACTTCCGGGCGTGGGCCCGCCCCGGCATGCCGTCCCGGGACGCCTCCAGGCGTACCAGTGGGGTGTGACAGCGCCCGGGGCCGGGCGTCAGAGCGAGCGGGCCACCTCGAGCCAGCGGTCCAGGACGCCGGCGGCGGCACCCGAGTCGATGGCCTCCTCCGCCCGGGCCATGCCGGCCCGCAGCGCCTCGTGCAGGTCACCGTCGAGCGGGCCCTGGGTGGCCAGCGCGACTGCGGCGTTCACCAGCACCGCGTCCCGGACCGGGCCGGTCTCGCCGGCCAGCAGCCGCCGGGCCACCCCGGCGTTGTACGCGGCGTCCCCGCCCCGCAGGTCGGCCAGGGTGGACCGGGGTACCCCCAGCTCCGCCGCGTCCAGCAGCGCCTCCCTGACGGTGCCCTGCTGGGCCACCCAGACCCGGGTCGGCGCGGCGGTGGTGAACTCGTCCAGCCCGTCCTCGCCGCGCATCACCACCACCGAGTCGCCCCGGGCCGCGAAGACGGCCGCCATCACCGGCGCCATCCGCAGGTCGAAGCAGCCGACCGCGCCGGCCCGGGGACGCGCCGGGTTGGTCAGCGGGCCGAGGAAGTTGAACGCGGTCGGCACGCCGATCTCCCGGCGTACCGGGCCGGCGTGGCGCATCCCCGGGTGGAAGCGGCCCGCGAAGCAGAAGCCGATGCCGGCCTCGGTGACGCACCGGGCCACCTGCTCGGGGGCCAGGTCCAGCGGGACACCCAGGAATTCCAGCAGGTCGGCGGTGCCGCACGAGGAGGAGGCGGCGCGGTTGCCGTGCTTCACCACGCGGACGCCGGCCCCGGCCACCACCAGCGCGGTCATCGTGGAGATGTTCACCGTGTGGGCGAGGTCGCCGCCGGTGCCGACCACGTCCAGCGCGGTGGCCCGGATCTCCTCCGGGAGCTCGACCTGCACCGACCGGCCGAGCATCGCCTGCACCAGGCCGGCCAACTCGGCGGGGGTCTCACCCTTGGCGCGCAGCGCCACCACGAAGCCGGCCACCTGCGCCGAACTGGCCGAGCCGGTCATGATCTCGTCCATCGCCCAGGCGGTGTCGGCGGTGGAGAGCTCCTCGCCGCGCAGCAGCGCGTTGAGCAGCAGCGGCCAGGTCCGGTCGCCCATGGCGGCCCTCCCGTGTGGGGTGAGAGCGGGGGTGGAACGGCGCCATGGCCTCGTTGCCGTGGCGCCGAAGGGGTCGCTCAGGCCGCGGCGTGCGTACGCCGCAGCAGCTCGGCGACGGTGCTGCCGGTGGTCACCGGGTCGAGCGGGTGGGTCAGCGTGGCGTCGACCTCGGCGTACGCGGCCAGCCAGCGGTCGGCGGCGCGGGCCAGCACCACGCAGGTCGGCGGGGCGTCGTCCCGGTCGTCCTTGATCTGGCGGGCGATGCCGAGGCCGCCGCCCGGGCTGGCCTCACCGTCCAGCAGGAGCAGGTCGATCTCGTAGTCGTCGACCAGCCGGACGCACCCGGCGTAGTCGGCGGCCTCCACGAACTCGATCTCGAGGCCGGGCGCGGGCCGGGTGCCGACGGCGAGTCGCATCCGGTCACGGACCTTCGGGTCGTCGCTGTAGAGCAGGACGGTGTAAAGACGATCGCTCATCGCTGACTAGCTCCCACCTCTGTAGCTGCCCGCTGATCGTAGCGGGCGTCACATCCGGCCGGTCGGCCCGCCCTGGCGTGCCGCCGACGGGCTCCAGGTCGCGGCGCGGCGTCAGACGAGCCGAGCTGGAGTTGTCGCCGGGGCAGCTCAGGCGGTGGCCTCGGCGGCGCGCTCGCGGGCCTCCTGGCGGTCCAGCTCGCGGTCCAGCCGGCGGGCCTCGCGCTCGGAGTGCTTGATCCACTGGACGACCAGCACGGCCAGCATGGTGACGCTGACGAACTCGCCGCCGGCCCACAGCACCCCGCCGGCGACCACCTGGTCGTTCGCCGGGTCCGACCAGGTCAGGTGCAGCGACGGGTACCAGTCGCCACCGAGCAGCGTGGTGCTCTGCATGATGGTGAGCCCGAGCACGGTGTGGAACGGCACGGAGAGCACCATCAGCAGCGCGCGGGCCGGGTGCGGCCAGCGGCCGGGCAGCGGGTCGAGGCCGAGCAGCGGCCAGAAGAACACGCACCCGGTGGCGATGAAGTGCGCGTGGACCAGCTCGTGCGCCCACCCGTGCTGCAGGGTGTACTCGTACAGGTTGGTGAAGTAGAGCACGAACGGGTTCACCACGAAGATGGCGAACGCCACCAGCGGGAAGGTGTAGATCCGCGCGATCCGGCTGTGCACGACCGCCAGCAGCCGCTTCCGCGGGCGCAGCGGCAGGGTACGCAGGGCGAGCGTCACCGGGGCGCCCAGCGCCAGGAAGATCGGCGCGACCATGGACAGCACCATGTGCTGCACCATGTGCACCGACAGCAGGGTGGTGTCATACGCCCCCAGCCCGCTGACCGTCACCGCCGCGATGCCGCCCAGGCCCGGGCCGAGGAAGCAGACCGTGCGCAGGACCGGCCAGTGGTCGCCGCGCAGCCGCAGCCGGTACACGCCGTAGAGGTAGAGGCCGGCGGCCAGCACCAGCCCGATGGCGAGCCAGTTGTCCAGCCGGGTCTCGGTGAACACCCGGGCGATGGTGAAGGGCGGCGGGACGCCCTCGCCCCCGACGGCCAGGGTCGACGGAGCGGCCGAGGTGGCGGCGAAGATCGGATCGACGTGCAGCACGCTTTTCAGGGTAGGTCAGGCGAAGCGGACGCCCCCGATCGGGCCACTGATGGCACGGGATTGCCACCCCGCTGATCGTCGGTCCCGGTCAAGGGCAATAATGACCGCGTGACTGCGGCCCCAGCCATTGACAAGAGCCGGATCCACTCCCTGACGCGCCCCAACATGGTCAGCGTCGGGACGATCGTGTGGCTCTCCAGTGAACTCATGTTCTTCGCGGCGTTGTTCGCGATGTACTTCTCGGTCCGCGCGGCGGCGCCGGAGCAGTGGGAGAAGCACACCGAGGTCCTGAACATCCCCTACGCGACCACCTTCACGGTGATCCTGGTGCTGTCCTCGGTGACCTGCCAGCTCGGTGTCTTCGCCGCCGAGAAGGGTGACGTCCACGCCCTGCGGCGATGGTTCACGATCACCTTCGTGATGGGCCTGATCTTCGTGCTCGGCCAGGCGAACGAGTACCGGACCCTGGTGCACGAGGGCGTGAAGATCAACGGAGACGGTTACGGGTCGATGTTCTATCTGACCACCGGCTTCCACGGTCTGCACGTGACCGGCGGTCTGATCGCCTTCATCATCTTCATGATCCGCACCACCATGGGCCGGTTCACCCCGGCCCAGGCCACGTCGGCCATCGTCGTGTCGTACTACTGGCACTTCGTCGACGTCGTGTGGATCGGGCTCTACGCCATGATCTACTGGCTCCAGTGATCTTGGCGCGTCACGTATCGCGCCGCTGCTTCGTCCCCTGAGACAAGGTCCAACCGGTTAAGGACACAGGTCATGACTTCTGACAACGACCGCCGACGCGGTCTGCTCGCGCGGCTGCGCGGGCGGCCCGTAGCGCGCAGCAGGGGCCGCCGCCGGCTGGGTGCCGCGGTCCGGCTGGCCGCCGCGCTGATGCTGGCCGGCGGTGCCTACACCCTCTTCGCCCCGGGCGTGCAGGCGCAGGAAAACCCGCCCCTGAGCGCCGCCGCCAACGAGGGCAAGGCGCTGTTCGACGTGAGCTGTGTGACCTGTCACGGTCGCAACGCCCAGGGCGTCGCGGGACGCGGTCCGAGCCTGATCGGCGTCGGGTCGGCCTCGGTGGAGTTCCAGGTCAGCAGCGGTCGGATGCCGATGGCCCGGCAGGAGGCCCAGGCCCCCCGCAAGAAGCCCCAGTTCACTGACGAGCAGGTGCGCCAGCTCAGCCAGTACATCCAGGAGCTCGGCGGCGGGCCGGAGGTCCCCCACGGCAACCTGCGCGAGGGTGCCGACCTCGCCACCGGTGGTGAGCTGTTCCGGATCAACTGCTCGCAGTGCCACGCGTTCAGCGCCGGCGGCGGTGCCCTCTCCTCGGGCAAGTACGCGCCGAGCCTGTACCCGGCCACCGACCGGCAGATCTACGCCGCCATGCTGAGCGGCCCGCAGAACATGCCGGTGTTCGGCGACAACCAGATCTCTCCGCAGGAGAAGGCGGACATCATCGCCTACATCCAGGAGAACCTGAAGGGCACCCAGGACCAGGGCGGTTTCAACCTGGGCCGGTACGGCCCGTCGACCGAGGGTCTGGCGGCCTTCCTGGTCGGCATCGTCGCGCTGGTCTTCGCGAGCCTGTGGATTGCGGGCAAGTCGTGACCGAGCGGATCATTCGTTTCAGTGCTGTGGCGTCGACCCCCGGCGCCACCCGTAGCGAGGTGACGGCATGAGCACCCACACCGAGCACCAGGCCCCGGCGGGCCGGGAACCGCTCGACGTGCACGACCCCCGGCTCTCCCGGTTCGACGTGGTCCAGGAGGGCGCGCGGCGGGACGACATCGAGATCGTCCACTACGAGCCGCAGGTGGTCCCGGGCAGCAAGGCGGAGCGCCGGCTGACCCGCACGGTCGCCCTGATGTTCCTGCTGACCGGCGCGGCCGCGACCGCGTTCCTGATCATCTACATCTGGTGGCCCTGGGAGTGGGCGCCGGGCCGCGGCGGCGACAAGTACTTCACCCCGCTGCTCGGCCTGAGCCTCGGCATCGCGCTCCTCGGCATCGGCTTCGGCATCCTCACCTGGGGCAAGAAGCTGCTGCCCAAGGAGGTGTCGATCCAGGACCGGCACGACCAGCCGAGTTCCCCGGACGATCGCAAGATCACCGGCGAGACCATGCTCTTCCTGGCCGACGAGATGGGCGTCCGGCGTCGGCCGCTGCTCGGCGTCTCGCTGCTCGCCGGCCTGGTGCCGGTCGGCGCGGTCGTCGCGGCGCCGCTGGTCGGTGGCCTGATCTCCGACCCGCACAAGAACAACCAGATGTTCACCACCGGCTTCAAGCCGGAGAACGGGAAGAAGATCCGGCTGGTCCGCGAGGACGGCCGGCCACTCCGCCCGGCGGACGTCAGCGTCGGCGGCCAGCTCACCGTCTTCCCGGGCATCGACGGCGGCGTGAGCAACAAGCACGCCGACTCGCCGACCCTGCTGATCCACCTGCGCGAGGAGGACGCGCAGAAGTCGCGCGAAGCCAACGCCCGGATCGGCCACGGCGACTACATGTGGGGCAACTTCGCGGCATACTCCAAGATCTGCACGCACGCCGGTTGCCCGGCCAGCCTCTACGAGCAGCAGACCAACCGGCTGCTCTGCCCGTGCCACCAGTCGCAGTTCCTCATCACCGACAACGCCAAGCCGGTCTTCGGCCCGGCGAGCCGGCGGCTGCCGCAGCTGCCGATCGAGGTGGACGAGGAGGGCTTCTTCGTGGCGAGGTCCGACTACACCGAGACCATCGGTCCCGACTTCTGGGAGCGGCCATGAAGCGCCGAAAGTTTGACGTAGCCGCGGTGCCGGCCAGGAGCGCGGGCGCGCTGGACGACCGCTTCCAGGCGGCCACCCCGCTGCGGAAGCTGCTGAACAAGGTCTTCCCGGACCACTGGTCGTTCCTGCTGGGCGAGATTGCGCTCTTCTCGTTCATCGTCCTGATCCTGACCGGCGTCTTCCTGACCTTCTTCTTCGAGCCGGCGATGACCGAGGTCATCTACAACGGCAGCTACGCCCCGCTGCGGGGCACCCCGATGTCGGCCGCCTACGCCTCCAGCCTGAACCTGTCGTTCGACGTCAGGGGCGGCCTGATCATGCGGCAGATGCACCACTGGGCGGCCCTGCTGTTCATGGCCTCGATCGTGGTGCACATGCTCCGGGTCTTCTTCACCGGCGCGTTCCGCAAGCCGCGTGAGACGAACTGGATCATCGGCTCGCTGCTGTTCTGGGTCGGCTTCCTGGCCGGCTTCACCGGCTACTCGCTGCCGGACGACGGCCTCTCCGGCACCGGTCTGCGGATCGCCTCCGGCATCATGCTGTCGATCCCGGTGATCGGCTCCTGGGTCACCTCGTCCATCTTCGGCGGGGAGTTCCCCGGCACCATCATCATCAGCCGGTTCTTCATCGCCCACGTGCTGCTCATCCCGGGTCTGCTGGTCGCCCTGATCAGCGTCCACCTGGGCCTGGTCTTCAAGCAGAAGCACACCCAGTGGCCCGGCCCCGGCCGGACCAACGAGAACGTGGTCGGCGAGCGGATGTTCCCCCGCTACGCGCTCAAGCAGGGCGGCTTCTTCATGGTCGTCTTCGGCGTGATCGCGCTGATGGGTGGCCTGTTCCAGATCAACCCGATCTGGTACTTCGGCCCGTACGAGGCGTGGGTGGTGTCGGCGGCCAGCCAGCCCGACTGGTACGTCATGTTCCTCGACGGCTCGACCCGACTGATGCCGGCCTGGGAGATCAACATCCCGATCGGCGACGGCTACGTCATCCCGCCGCTGTTCTGGCCGACGGTCGTCCTGCCCGGCATCCTGGTCGGCCTGTCGCTGTTGTACCCGTTCCTGGAGGCCCGCCGCCTCAAGGACTACCGCCACCACAACCTGCTCCAGCGGCCCCGGGACGTGCCGGCCCGGACCGCGGCGGGCGCGATGGCCGTGGCCTTCTTCATCGTGCTCACCCTCTCCGGCGGCAACGACGTCATCGCCGACAAGTTCCACATCAGCCTGAACGCGATGACCTGGGCGGGCCGGATCGGCCTGCTGATCCTCCCGCCGCTGGCGTACTACTTCACCTACCGGATCTGCCTGGGTCTTCAGCAGCACGACCGGGAGGTGCTGGCCCACGGTGTGGAGACCGGCATCATCAAGCGGCTGCCCGACGGCCGGTTCGTCGAGGTCCACCAGCCGCTCAGCGAGGCCGACCACGACGGGCACGGCGCGCTGGACTACGTCGGCTGGGTGGTCCCGAAGAAGATGAACCGGCTCGGTGCCCTGGGCCCGGCGATCCGGGGCTTCTTCTACCCGATCGAGAAGCCGGCCGAGGCGCCGGTGTCGCCTGGGCACCCGCCGGTCGAGACCCGACCGGAGCGGGAGGAGATCACCAGCGGCGAGAGCCGCCGCTGACCCGCTCGCGCACGACTGACCGTGGCGCCCGCCGGAGTCCCCGGCGGGCGCCACGGCCGTTTCCGGGCCGGGTGTCCCGTCCCGCCCGCCGCGGGCCGGACGCTCCCGCTCCGGCGGCCCGCCACCCCCCGACACGGACGGGTGGAATCGCAGGAATAACCCCGGTCAGCCGGGTATCCGTGCGGTCCAACGAAAAAGGGGGGGAAACATGTTGGGTATCAAACGCCTCGGACTGCTCGCCGCCATGGTGGTGGTCGGGGTGGCGCCCGCCGCGGCGGCGCAGGCCGCGGCACAGCCGTCGACGCAGGACACCCAGTACCTGCAGGCGCTGCACCAGGTCAACCTGTTCGAGATCACGTCGGGCAACCTGGCCCAGCAGAAGGGCCAGAACGCGCAGGTGAAGGACCTGGGCAAGCAGTTCGTGACGGACCACACCCAGCTGGACCAGACGGTGAAGTCCACCGCGCAGCAGCTGAACGTCCAGCTGCCGAACAACCCGACCGCCGACCAGCAGAAGGTCCTCGACCACCTGAACACCCTCAGCGGGGCCGCGTTCGACAAGGCGTGGGTGACCGCTGAGCTGGCCGGCCACGTCCAGGCCATCCAGGCGACCCAGACCGAGATCTCGCAGGGCTCCGAGCAGTCGGTGATCACCGTGGCCCAGGACGCGCTGCCGGTGCTCCAGGCGCACCTCGACGCGCTGACGGCCCTGGCCCAGACCCTGGGCGTCCCGGTGCCGCAGACCAGCGCCAGCAGCGGCACGCCCAGCCCGGGCGGCAGCGCCACCACGGGTCCGGGTGGCACCGAGTCGCCGGCTCCGGGCGGTACCGAGTCCCCGGCTCCGGGCGGCACCAGCACCGAGACCCCGGCCCCGGGTACCACGGAGACCCCGGCGCCGAGCACCAGCTGACGCCGTACGGCCGACGGTGGCCGGTCCGCCCCTCCGGGGTGGGCCGGCCATCCGGCGTGTCGGGCTAGTCCGCGCCGGCCAGCCCGATCGCGAACGCCTCCTCCAGGTCGTGCTGCGAGTAGGCCCGGAACGCGATGTGCGACTCGGTGCTGATCACGCCGGGGACCTTGGAGATGCTGCCCGCGATGACCTGGGCGATCTGCTCGAACTCGCGGACCCGGACCATGGCGATCAGGTCGACGTGGCCGGCCACCGAGTAGACCTCGCTGACGCCGGGGAGGTTGGCCAGGGTCTCGGCCACCTCGGGGATGGAGTCGGTGGCGCAGTCGATCAGCACGATCGCGGTGATCACGGGACATTTCTCCGTTCGTCGACGTCGTGGCCCATGCTAAAGGCTCGCCCGGTCAGGCCGTTCCCGGCTCGGGGATCCGGCCGGGACGGTCAGGTCGGTGCCGGCCCGGATCGCGTCGGTGAGGCGCTCCTCCGGGCCGACCGTCGCCCCGGGCCAGACCACCACCCGGGTGGCCGCGCCCCGGACCACCGCACCCGCGCCGACCACTGACCGCGCCAACGGCCCGGTGACCGTGGCGGTCGGATCGACCAGGCTGCCCGCGCCGGCCGCGTGCAGGTTCGCCGCCAGGTAGTCGGCGGGGGTGCCGGTGTCGTAGAAGGTGCCCCGGTAAGGCACCACGGTCAGCGCACCGGCCGCCTCCGCCGGCCGCCACACCGACCGGACCAGGTCTCCGAAGGTCGCCGGCAGGTCGCGGACCAGCCGCCAGGGCAGCAGCGAGAACCCGACGAACACGTGGCCGCTGAAGGTGCCGGGGGCCGCCGGGTCGGCGGCGGGCTGGCCGAGCAGGCGTACGCTCCGCCCGTCCCAGCCGTCCAGCAGCGCCGCCACGTCCGGCCCCGGTGGGGCGTCCGGATCAGCCAGGTACGCGTCGGCGTTGCCGACCAGCACGCCCCGGCCGGCGATCCAGTCCCGCAGGTTGCCCAGCCCACCCGCGGTGCCGAGCGGGTCGCCCGGCTCGACCGACAGGTGGGCCCGTCCGCCCGTGTGCGCGACCACCTGGTCGCCCAGGTAGCACGCGTTCACCGCGACGCGCCGCGGACCGGCCAGGCCGAGTCCGGCCAGCCGATCGAGGGCCCGGTCCAGCAGCGCTACGTTGCCGACCGGGCAGAGCGCCTTGGGCAGCCGCCCGGTGAGCGGGCGCAGCCGGGTGCCCTCGCCCGCGGCGAGCACCACGGCGCAGACGTCCACCGCCGCCCGCCAGCCGGCGTCGGTCGGACCGGTGGGACGCCCGGTGCCGGCGGGGCCGGGACGCGGGCCGAGGCCGGTCACGGGGCCGGTGGCGCCGCCGGCGGGGCCTCGCCGGCGCGCGGGCCGATGCCGTAGTGGGCGAGCAGGTTGGCGGTCGCGCGGCTCAACCGCGGCAGGTCGTCCAGCGGATGCCAGGCCGCCTCGAAGACCTCGGCCCCGTCCACCGTCAGTGCCGTGGTCGAGGCCGGCACCTCGGCCTCGAAGACCACGTCCACCCAGCCCTTGGCGTGCACCACGGCGTTGGGCACGGCCGGGCGGAGCCGGTCGGGGGAGAGCCGGACGCCCGACTCCTCGTACAGCTCACGGGCCGCGCCGACCACCGGCGCCTCGCCACGTTGCAGCAGGCCGGCGGGGAGGGTCCAGCTGTAGCCGGGCGGTTGGCGCAGCAGCAGGATCCGCCCCGCGCCCTCGGCCTCGGCGTCCCGGACCAGGGTGACCGCGCCGACGACGTACTTCGGCACGGCGAGCCGCACCAGGCGACGCCGCAGCGGGACGGGGAGCCGATAGAAGATCTGGTAGCCGATGGCCCGTCCGGTGGCACGCGCGCGGGGGATCATGCCTTCAGGCTAGTGGCCGGACGGCCCCGCCGGATGAGCGGCGTTCACCTACTGCCGATGGTCGACGAGATCGATCAGCTGCTGGACCACCGTGTCCGGCTCGACGGCCCGGTCGAAGACCGCCACCAGCAGGGTCTCCAGGTCGGGGTAGCCCAGCTCCTCGGAGAGCCGCAGCAGCGGCAGGTCGCTGGCCAGGCCCCGGTTGTGCTTGCGCAGCGCCAGGCCGATGCTGGCCCGGCCGAGGCGTACCTTGTCGGCGATCGAGATGCCCGGCTCGGTGTGCTCGGCGAACCAGCGGTTGATCTGCATCTGCGCGTGCGGCGACTTGACGAAACGCAGCCACTCCCGGCGCGGTCCGCGCGGTGCCGCGTCGGCCTCGAAGCCGCTCTCCGCGTCGCTCTCGGTGAAGATCTCCACGACGTCGCCTTCCTCCAGTTCGGAGGAGAGTGGGGCCAGCCGCCCGTTGATCCGCGCGGCCAGGCAGTGGTCGCCCCGTTCCCGGCCCAGCTCGTACGCGAGGTCGACCGGGGTGGCGCCGGCCGGCAGGACGATCTGCCGCCCGTCGGCGACCACCTGGACCTGCGCCTCCGCCAGGTCGCAGCGCAGCGACTCCATGAACTGCGTCGGGTCCACCGTCTCCTGCTCCCAGTCGAGCACCCGGCGCAGCCAGGCCAACTCGGCCGCCCGGTCGGCGGCACGCCCGGCGGCGCGGGGGAAGCGGTAGTGGGCGGCCACGCCGTACTCGGCGGAACGGTGCATCTCCTCGGTGCGGATCAGCACCTCCACCGTCCGGTCCTGCGGGCCGCAGACGCTGGTGTGCAGCGAGCGGTAGAGGTTGTTCTTGGGGGAGGCGATGAAGTCCTTGAACCGACCCGGCACCGGCCGCCAGAGCCCGTGCACCGCGCCGAGCGCCGCATAGCAGTCGGTGGCCGGGCCGTCCACCACGATGGCGATGCGGGGCAGGTCGTAGGGGGCGGTGTGGCCGCCCGCCACGGTGTCCTTCCAGATCGAGTAGAGGTGCCGGGGGCGGGGGGAGACCTCCGCGTCGACCCGGCTGCGGCGCAACGCGACCCGGGTCTTCGCCACCACGTCGTCGAGGTACGCGTCCCAGCCCGGCCGGTCGTGCACGTGCCGGGCGATCCGGGCGTGCTCCTCCGGCTGGAGATGCAGCAGCACCACGTCGTCCAGCTCGCGTTTGAGGGTCTGGATGCCCAGCCGGTCGCAGAGCGGGACGAGCACCTCCTGGGTCTTGCGGGCGATGCGTTCCCGGGAGGCGGCGGAGCGTACGCCGAGGGTGCGCATGTTGTGCAGCCGGTCGGCCAGCTTGATGATCAGCACCCGGACGTCCTTGCCGGCCGCGACGATCATCTTGCGGACCGTCTCCGCCTCGGCGGCCTTGCCGTAGAACGCCTTGTCGAACTTGGTCACCCCGTCGACCAGGTGGGCCACCTCGCGGCCGAAGTCCTCCTGCAGCGCCTGGAGGGTGTAGCGGGTGTCCTCCACGGTGTCGTGCAGCAGCGCGGCGACCAGGGTGATGGTGTCCATGCCGAGGTTCGCGCAGATCTGGGCGACCGCCAGCGGATGGGTGATGTAGGGCTCCCCGCTCTTGCGGAACTGGCCGCGGTGCATGTTCTCGGCGATGGTGTAGGCCCGCCGGAGCACCGAGGCGTCGGCGTTGGCGTGGCTGCCACGATGGGCGCGGACCAGCGCGTTGACCGGGTCGTGGTCGGTGGTGGGCCAGGTGAGCAGGGAGCGCAGCCGGCGGGTCAGCGGCAGCTCCCCGGGCTGGGTCGGAAGCGCGCCGCCCAGGGCGGCGCCGTGTCCGGCGTCGACGTCCACCTGGGACACCTCCTCACCCCGGCCCCCGGCCGTCGGGAGCGGCGACCGGGAGCAGGCCCGCGAAACGGGCAGGACTGCACTTCTCTAACAGCCTAAGGGAGTCGACGTAGTCCGATCGGACAGTTGGTCATGAGCGTTCGGTTGAGAGTTGGCGGGACGCTCCGTTCTCCGCCTTGGTCAGCAGGTCCCGGAACCGGCCCGCGCCCGCGATCGGGGACGCCCAGCCGGACGAGATTTCCACCAGCCGGGTCTCCGGCCGTTCCAACCAGGACAGGATGCGCTCGCTCTCCTCGGCGGAGGCCCGGGGGACCGGGCCGTGGCCGGGCAGCACGGTCTCGGCGGTGGCTCGGATCGCGTTGATGGTCGGTCGCGGATGGACACCGGGCGGGGAGACGCCGGCGCCGGCCAGCCGGCCGTACCGGACCAGGGCCAGCTCCCAACCGCCCCGGGCGGCCGGGCGGGCGGCGGCCAGCTCGGCGATGCCGGTCAGCCCGGCCAGGCGCTGCATCCGCACCGCCGCGCGCAGCACCGCGGCCAGCCGGCCGCGCACCACCGCGGCCTCCTCGTAGCGCTGGGCGCGGGAGAGCACCTCGATCCGGGCGAGCAGGGCGTCCACCACCACCTGCGGGTCGTTGGTGGTGGCGGTACGGAACGGGACGGCGGCGCGGTCGTCGTATTCCTCCGGGGTGATCCGGTGCTCGCAGGGCGCCGGACACCGGCCCAGCTCGGCCAGCGCGCAGGCCGGCATGGTGGTGCGCCGGGAGAGCCGGTGCGTGCACTGGCGCAGCGGCACGGCGTCGTGGAAGCCGGCGGCGGCCAGCTCGGCGGCCTGCTTCGAGCGGAACGGGCCCAGGTAGGCGGTGTCGGTGGGGGCGAGATCGCGCACGATGGACAGCCGCGGGTACGCCTCGTCGGTGAGCTTCAGCCAGACCTGGCGTTCCGGGTACTTGGAGCGCCGGTTGTACGGCGGCGCGTGGGCGGCGATCAGCCGCAGCTCGCGGACCTCGGCCTCGAGCGAGTGGGCGCACTCGACGGCCTGGACCCGCTCGGCGGCGGCCAGCATCTCGGAGATCCGGGCCCGCTTCTCCGCGGCGGTGAAGTAGCTGCGGACCCGGGTGGCGATGTCGCCGGAGGTGCCGACGTAGAGCGGCCGGTCGTCGGCGGCCCGGAAGATGTAGACCCCGGGCACCTTCGGCAGCCCGTCGGCGAGGTGCCGCTTGCGGCGCTGGGTGGGGGTGACCGCCCGGGCGAACTCGATCGCCTCGCCGACGGTGTCGACCCGGTACCCGCCGAGCCGCCCGATCAGCCCGTGCAGCACGTCGACGGTGGCCTTGGCGTCGTCCAGCGCCCGGTGCGTCGGCTGGGTGGCCGTGCGGAAGTACGCGGCGAGCGTGCCCAGCTTGCGGTTGGGCACCTCGTCGCGGCTGAGCACCCGGCGGGCCAGCGCTGCGGTGTCCAGCACCCGCGGGTTGGGCCAGCGGTAGCCGTGCTTCGTGCAGGCGGCCTTGAGGAAGCCGACGTCGTACGGAGCGTTGTGGGCGACCAGCACGGCGTCGGTGATGAACTCCAGGAAGCTCGGCAGCACCTGCTCGATCGGCGGGGCGGGGATCAGCATGGCCTGGGTGATGCCGGTCAGCACGGTGATGAACGGCGGGATCGGCACGCCCGGGTTGACCAGGGTGGCGAGCACCCCCAGCTCCTCGCCGCCACGGACCTTCACCGCGCCGATCTCGGTGATCCCGCCGCCGTCCGGCGCGCCGCCGGTGGTCTCCAGGTCGACGACCACGAAGGTGGTCGCGTAGAGCGGCAGCGCGGGGTCGACCCCCGAGCCCGCCGCCCGGTCCAGGCCGGCCAGCGCCTCCTGGACGTACTCCGCTCGCGTCACCCGGGGCACGCTAGCGGCGGGGTCCGACACTCCCGTCCCTCCCGTCCCAGGCGTTGCACGGGGCTAGGATGAGAGATCGGCTCACTCACCGGGCGGTGGGCCCGTCCGCGGTGGGAGACTTGCCACATGCCCCTCACCGAGCCGTACGACGACCACTCCTCCGAGGAGCTGATGGCCGCCGTGCACGACGCCGGTGAGGACCCGGACGCGCCGGGCCAGGACCCCGCGGACCTCGCAGACGCCGCCGGGACCGACGCCGGTGCGGCGATCCCGCCCGAGCCGGAGCCCAGCCTGCCCGAGCCGGTCCGGCAGCGGATCGTGGCGCTCACCGCCGCCGTGCTGCCCGGGCTGCCCGCCGACGAGGTGCCCGTCCCGCTGCGCCGGATCGCCAAGTTCGCCCCCAACCGGCGCGCCCGGCTGGGTGCCCCGGCCATCGCCGCCCAGCTCACCGCCGACCCGTTGTTCCGGCAGCGGGTCGCCGCACGGGTGCTGGCCGATGCCGGCGACCTCGGCACGGCCGTGGTGGAGGGGACCGCCCCGGCCGCCGCCGACCCGGTCGAGGTGGCCGCCCTGGCCTACCTGGCCCGGCCCCGGGGGTGGCGGGAGCTGATCGAGGCGAGCGGTGCCGCGGTGCGCGCCGAGGCGGACACTGCGGTGGTGGCCGAGTTGGTCCGGGAGGCCGAGCAGCGGGCCACCCGCGCCGAGCACGACCGGGCCGTGGCCCGGGTGGAGGCGGAGAAGCTCCGCGATGAGCTCGCCCGGGTCCGGGAGGAGCTGGGGCAGCTCCGCGAGGAGGCCCGCCAGCTGGCCCGCGCGCTGCGGGAGACCCAGGCCCGGGAGCGCAAGGCCACCGAGATGCTCGCCACCGAGCGGGGCCGGGCGGCCCGGGCGGCGGCCGACGCCGACGCCGAGCTGCGCCGTGCCCGCGCCCGGCTGGCCGAGGCGGAGGCCGCGGCCGGGGTGGCCCGGGCCACCGCCAAGGAGGCCCGCTCGGTCGACGACGCGAAGCTGTGGCTGCTGCTGGAGACGATCGGGCAGGCGGCCGTCGGGCTGCGGCGCGAGCTGGCCCTCGACCCGGTGGACAGGCTGCCCGCCGACTTCGTCGCGGACGCCTTCGCCGACCAGGCGGCGGTCACCCCGGCCGGCGCGGCCGCCCGGGCCCGGGACACCGACGACCCGGCTCGGCTGGACCAGCTGCTCGCCCTGCCCAAGGCGCACCTCGTGGTGGACGGCTACAACGTCACCAAGCGCGGCTTCGGCGAGATGTCGCTGGAGCAGCAACGCAAACGGTTGATCAGCGGGCTGGGCGGGATCGCCGCGCAGACCGGCGACGAGGTCACCGTGGTCTTCGACGGCGCGGAGCGGATCCACGGGCTGCCGCCGGCGCCGCGCGGGGTGCGGGTGCTCTTCTCCCGCAAGGGGGAGACCGCGGACGAGCTGATCCGCCGGCTGGTCCGCGCCGAGCCGGCGGGCCGGCCGGTGGTGGTGGTCTCCTCCGACCGCGAGGTCGCCGACGGGGTACGCCGGCACGGCGCGTACCCGCTGGGTGCCGACTCGCTGCTGCGGCGGCTCGCCCGCTCCTGAGGCCACGGCTCGCCCCCGGTGCCTGATGATCGGATTCGGGATGGCTGCTGCCTCGTTGTCCGGTTCTGTCATACCCCTGGCCTAGCGTCGTGGTGACCGACGGTGGTCGGGCGGCGACGGTCCCGTCTCCCGCCCGTCACCGGCGAGGCGTCTGGAGGCGTTGATGCTCATCGACTGCGACACCTGCGGGATCCGCGGCGCCGGCTGTTCCGGCTGCCTGGTGACCGCGCTGCTCGACACCGGCTCGCCGACGGCCGACCTCGGTCCCGCCGAGCACCGGGCGATCGAGGTGTTCGCCCGGGCCGGCTTCGACATCGAGGTGCTCTCGGCCGAGATCGCCGGCTCCACCCGGCGGCCGGGCCGCCGCCGGATCGCCTGATCCTCAGGGCGTGCCGCCCCGATGGCGGGCGCCCGGTGCGGCCGGGTCCGGCGCGTCCCGCTGCCGCACGTTCCGCGAACTCGTGTGGATCATCGAGCCGGGTCCGGCGCGGCCGTACCGGGCAATAGGATGAGCGCTCACGGCGGGAGGAGCGGCATGATCCGGGTACGGCGCGACGGCGGGGTGTGGCGGTGACGCCGCGCGCCTGGGCGCTTCTCACCCTCGCCGGGCTGGCCGTCGTGCTGGCCGTCACCGCGGCGCTGCTGATCCCCTGGCACCGGCCCCCGGCGCCCCGCGCCGACCAGTTGGCCGCGTTGCGGTCGCTGCCGGTCGAGCAGGTGGCCCGGGGCCGGGCGTTTCACGGCGCGCTGCGCCCCGCCGGGTGGTCGGCGCTCGTGGTCGGCCTGGTGGTGGCCCTGGTGCTCGGGCTCACCCCGATCGGCGGTCGCCTGGTGGAGCTCGCCGGCCGGCCGTTCGGCGGGCACTGGATCGCCCAGGCGGTGCTCGGCGGGCTCGCCGTGATGCTCCTCGCCGACCTGCTCACGCTGCCCTTCGCCGCCTGGCGGCACACCGTGCTCACCCGCTACGGGCTGAGCACCCAGGGCTGGGGCGGCTGGGCGGTGGACCTGCTCAAGTCGTACGCGGTCAGCGCGGTCATCGGCGCGCTCGCCCTGCTCGGCTTCTACACGGTCGTCCGGCTCGCCCCGCGCTGGTGGTGGGCGTTCGGCGCGGCCGGCGCCGCCGCGCTGGTGGTGCTGCTGTCGTTCGTGCTGCCGGTGCTGGTGGAGCCGGTGTTCAACCGGTTCACCCCGATGGAGCCGGGGCCGTTGCGCACCGAGCTGATGAGCCTGGCCGCCCGGGACGGGGTGCCGGTCCGCGACGTGCTGGTCGCCGACGCCTCCCGGCGGACCCGAGCGGTCAATGCGTACGTCTCGGGGCTCGGGCCGACCCGGCGGGTGGTGGTCTACGACACCCTGCTGCGCGAGGCGACCCCGGCGGAGGTGACCAGCGTGGTCGCGCACGAGCTGGGGCACGCCCGGGACCGGGACGTCTGGGTCGGCACCCTGATCGGGGCGCTCGGCGCCGCCGCCGCGGTGGTGGCCCTCTACCTGATCGGCTCCTGGCCGCCGCTGCTGCGGCTGGCCGGGGTCGACTCGGTCGCCCAACCCCGGGCGTTCCCGCTGCTGATCGCGCTGATCACGCTGGCCGGGCTGGTGGCCACCCCGGTGCAGGCGCTGGTGTCGCGGCGGGTGGAGGCCCGGGCCGACGCGCACGCGCTCGCGCTGACCGGCGACCCGGTCACCTTCGAGGCGATGCAGCGCCGGCTGGCCGGGGTGAACCTGGCCGACCCCGACCCGCCCCGCTGGGAGTACCTCTGGTCGGCGTCCCACCCGTCCACGGTCGAGCGGATGGCCGCCGCCCGCGCCTACGCCAGGGAGATCGGCAGATGAGCCGGACCTTGCTGATCACCAACGACTTCCCGCCGCGGCCCGGCGGCATCCAGTCCTTCGTGCACAACCTCGCCATCCGCCAGCCCCCGGGCTCCGTGGTGGTCTACGCGTCGAGCTGGCGGGGCGCCGCCAAGTTCGACGCCGACCAGCCCTTCGAGGTGATCCGGGAACGCACCAAGGTGCTGCTGCCCACTCCGTTGATCGCCCGCCGCGCCGCGCGGCTGGCCCGGGCGTACGACTGCGACACGGTGTGGTTCGGCGCGGCGGCCCCGCTGGGGCTGCTCGCGGCCGGACTGCGCCGGCGGGCCGGGATCCGGCGGGCGGTGGCGCTGACCCATGGCCACGAGGCCGGCTGGGCCGCGCTGCCCGGCGCCCGGTCCGCGCTGCGCCGGATCGGGCGGGGCGTGGACGTCACCACCTACCTGGGGGAATACACCCGGGTCCGGCTGGCCCGGGTGCTCGACGGGGTGACCGAGCTGCGCCGGCTCGCGCCGGGCGTCGACGTGGAGACGTACCACCCGTCCGTCGACGGGGAACGGGTGCGGCTGCGGTTGGGCCTGGCCGACCGCCCGGTGGTGGTGTGCGTCTCGCGGCTGGTGCCGCGCAAGGGGCAGGACATGCTCATCCGGGCGATGCCGGAGATCCGCCGCCGGGTGCCGGACGCGGCGCTGCTGATCGTGGGTGGCGGGCCCTACCGGGCCACGCTGGAGAAGCTGGCCCGGCAGACCGGGGTGGAACGCGACGTGGTCTTCACCGGCTCGGTGCCGTCGGCCGAGCTGCCCGCCCACTACGCCGCCGGCGACGTGTACGCCATGCCCTGCCGGACCCGCAACCGCGGCTTGGACGTCGAGGGGCTGGGGATCGTCTACCTGGAGGCAAGCGCGACCGGGCTGCCGGTGGTGGCCGGCGACTCCGGCGGCGCGCCGGACGCCGTCCGGGAGGGCGAGACCGGGTACGTGGTCCGCGGCCGGGACGTGGCCCAGCTCGCCGACCGGGTGGCGATGCTGCTCGCGGACCGGGACCTGGCCCGCCAGCTCGGCGGGGCCGGCCGCGCGTGGGTGGAGAAGGAGTGGCGCTGGGAGACCCAGGCGGAACGGATGACCGCCCTCCTCGCCGGCTGACCGGCGGAGGCCGACGCCCCGCCGTACGCCGAGGGCGGAGGTGCCCCGATCGGGTGCGCTTCCCACCGCTGGGCCTTCCCACCGGCTGGGCCTTCCTTCCCCGTCGGGCCTTCGCGGCCCGGCGGCCGCATGTCTCATTCGGACGCTACGAACTTGATGACGTGAACGACTCAGGCCGGGGTGGGGGGTCGTTCGGTCCGGCGTCCGGCGCTGAATCGTCTGCGTCATCAAGTTCGTAGGTGGGGCTAGGTGTACTCGCCGTCGTCGGCGGTGACAGTTCCTTCGGACGCTTTGGAGTTGATAGCACGAACGACTCAGGTGGCTGACCACGGTTGGTGTCGGGAGCGCCGTCGTCGTGAGTCGTTGGTGATGTCAGGTCCAAAGGCGGACCGCGGTTACCGTCCGTCGGGGCGCGGGGCGCGGGGCGCGGGGCGCGGGGCGCGGGGCGCGGGGCGCGGGGCGCGGGGCGCGGGGCGCGGGGCGCGGGGCGCGGGCTCAGGCCGGGTGGGTGAGGATCTGGCCGGCCGGGGCGGGGCGGCCGAAGTGCCAGCCCTGCCCGGCGTCGCAGCCGATCGCCCGCAGCCGGTCCGCCTGTCCGGCGGTCTCCACGCCCTCGGCGGTGACGGTCAGCCCGAGGGCGTGCGCGAGCGACACCAGCGAGGCGAGGATCCGCTCATCCGTACGGCTGCCCGGGTCGTCGGCCGGGGCGCGCAGCCCGGCCACGAACTCGCCCGCCACCTTCAGTTCGGTGACCGGCAGGTCCCGCAGGTACGCCAGGTTGCAGTAGCCGGTGCCGAAGTCGTCGATGGCGATCCGGACCCCGAGCTCCTTGAGCACCCGCAGGGCGCGGACCGGCTCGGCCACCGTGCTCATCATGGTGCTCTCGGTGACCTCCAGCTGAAGTCGTTCCGGGGGCAGCCCGGTCCGCTGGAGCACCCCCTCCACCTCCTGCACCAGGCCGGGTCGGTGCAGCTGACGGACGGCCAGGTTGACGCTGACGAACGGCGCATCGGGCCGTCCCGCCGACCAGCTCCCCGCCTCCCGGCAGGCCTCGGCGAGCACCCAGCTGCCGAGCCGGACGATCAGCCCGGTCTCCTCGGCCAGCCCGATGAAGCTGTCCGGCTGGAGCACGCCCAGCTCGGGATGCCGCCAGCGGATCAGCGCCTCCATGCCGAGCACCCGGCCGTCGCACAGCGAGGTCAGCGGCTGGTAGTCGAGGTAGAACTCGCCCCGGTCCAGGGCGGTGGGGATCGCCGCCGAGAGGGCGTACCGGGCCAGCTCCCGACGGTTGCGGTCGGCGTCGAAGACCGACCAGCGGGCGCCGCCGGCCGCCTTGGCCCAGTGCAGGGTGCTGTCCGCCTCCCGCATCAGCTCCATCGGCGTGGTGCCGGCGACCTGCCGCTCCACGATCCCGATGCTGGCCGACACGGTCAGCTCGTGCCCCTCCACGAGGGCCGGCTCGCTCACCGCCCCGAGGGCCGCCTCGGCCACCTTGACCACGTCCTCGATGCAGGCGGTGCGTTCGACCAGGATGACGAACTCGTCGCCGCCGAGCCGGGCCACCAGATGCTCGCCGAGCGCCCGGCGCAGTCGCTGCGCCACCGACAACAGCAGCGCGTCGCCGACCTGATGGCCGAGCGAGTCGTTGACCACCTTGAAGCGGTCCAGGTCGAGGAAGCAGACCCCGATCCGGTCGGCCCCCCGTCCGGGCGCCTCGATCGCGGCGGTGAGCCGCTCGGTGAACAGGATCCGGTTGGGCAGGTCGGTCAGCGGGTCGTGGGTGGCCTGGTAGCGGAACCGCGCCTCGCTCTCCCGCAGCGCCCGCTCGGCCTCCGCGCGGGCCATCATCGCGGCCCGCCGGATCGACTCCTGCTCGTCCAGGGTGCGGTCGCGCAAGGCGCGGGCGTACCCGGTGGCGACCATGGCCAGCAGCCGCGCCATCCGGTCCTCGACGTCGTCGATGACCAGACCCAGGTCGCGTACCAGGCGGAGCTGGATTACCTCGACGGTGCGGCCCAGCCCCTCGGCGGAGGCGATGTGCGCCTGCACCAGCTCCGCGCCGACCTGCTGACCGATGCGCAGGTCGAACGGCTCGGACCGGATCGCCACGGCCAGCCGCTCGGCGAGCCGTTGCAGCAACGCCTCCAACTGCGCCTGGGTCATCGGGAGGTAGCTGGTGCCGGAGACCGCCTTGGCCCACGCCCGGGCGAAGGTGCCGGGGCGGGAGCGGGTCGTGGCGGTGGCTCCGTCACCCACCGAGCCGCCCGACGCCGCCGATGAAGACTGATCGCTCGGCGTCCTCCGCCTGCTCCGGCGACTCCGGACGCCACTGCGGTACCCAGACCACGCCCGGGTCGACCAGATCGAATCCGTCGAAGAGCGTGACCAGCTCGGCCCGGCTACGGATCCAGAGCTGGTTGTCGGTGCGGCGGTAGACCCGCTCGGCCTCGGCCCGCTCGCCCGTCTCGCTACGGCCGTCGTCGCTGGCCTGCGACAGCACCAGGTGGCTGCCGGGCGCCAGCGCCGTGCGCAGCGTCCGCAGGATCTCCTCCGGCCGGTCCGCCGGCGGGATGAAGTGCAGCACCGCCACGACCAGCACAGCGACCGGCTGGGAGAAGTCCAGCAGCCGGTTGACCTCGGGGTGGCCGAGGATCGCGGCCGGCCGGCGCAGGTCCTCCTGGATCACCGTGGCCCGGTCGTTGCCGGCCAGGATCTCCCGGCTGTGCGCCACCGCGACCGGGTCGACGTCGACGTAGACCACCCGGCACGCCGGGTCGGCCCGCTGGGCGACCTCGTGCACGTTGCCCACGGTCGGGATGCCGGAACCGAGGTCGAGGAACTGGCGTATCCCGGAATCGGCCAGGAACTGCACCGCCCGGCGGAGGAAGGCCCGGTTGGCCTGGGCCATCAGCGGGGCCTCGGGCACCGCGTCCACCATGGCCCGGGCGGCTGCCCGGTCGGCCGCGAAGTTGTGCGAGCCGCCGAGGTAGTAGTCGTACATGCGGGCCACACTGGGGCGCTCGATGTCGATCGTGTCGGGTGCCCAGTCCGGCCGCTGCATGCCCCTGCCCCTTTTGCGTCAACAACGCGCGGCTCGTCCCCGCGCGGACCACTCGGGGTATTCTGCCCCTCCGCTGTCGCGGTGCAAAGACCGCCGTCGCTGCGCGGTCGGTCCCTCACCGTACGCGTTCGTCGGTTGCCGGGAATGCCCGAGAGGCCCGCGTCCGGAGCACGGACGCGGGCCTCTCGGCAGGTGGTCGGGACGCCTCAGAACTTGGGGGCGTCCGGGGCCTCCAGCAGGCCGAGCCGCAGCGCGGTCATCAGCGCCTGGGCCCGGTTGGCCGCGCCCAGCTTCTCGTAGAGCTTCGAGATGTGCGTCTTGGCGGTCGACTCGCTGACGAACAGCTGCTTGGCGATGCCGGCCACGCTCATGCCGTCGGCCAGCAGCCGCAGCACCTGGCCCTCCCGCGGGGACAGCTGCGGGCCGGAGGGAGCCAGTCGGCGCTTCATCGCCTCGGCCAGGTCGGCGGCGGTGAAGGCGCTCGGCGAGGAGGCGGCATGCCGGGCGGCGGCGACCACCTCGTCGGCCGGGGCGGTCTTCGGCACGAACGCGCTGGCACCCGCCTCCAGGGCACCGAACAGTTGGTCGTCGCCGGCGTACATGGTCAGCACGACGATGCCCATCGACGCGCTGGACTTGCGGAGGGCGCGGGTGGCCTCCAGGCCGCTGCCGTCGGGGAGTCGCAGGTCCATGATCACCACGTCCGGCTGGAGCGCGCCGGCCTGGCGAACCCCTTCGGCTGCCGTGGCGGCCTCGCCCACGACCTCGAACTGCCGGTCCCGCTCGAAGGCGTGCCGCAGACCCTTGCGGATCAGGTCGTGATCGTCGACAAGGAGAACCTTGGTACGGGTGGCCGGTGTCGGACTAGTGGTCATCCTCGGGTTACTCCCCTTCTGCTGCTGCGCTGCCGCGCACACTATCGCGCCGGGGCGAGGAGCCGATCACCACCGCCACGGTCGTGCCGCTTGGTTGCCGCGGTCTGATCTCCAGCCGGCCCCGGATACGTTCCGCCCTCTCGGCCATGATCGCAAGCCCGTAGTGCCCGTCAGGGCGCTGGTCACCGATGCCGTGACCGTCATCCGACACTTCAATCTGGGCGTACGGGGGGTCCACCGCGCAGGTGACCCACAGGTTCGACGCCCCGGCGTGCTTGCGCGCGTTGGTGACCGCCTCCTGCGCGATGCGCAGCAACTCGGCCTCGGTCGCGGCGGGCAGCCGGGCGGTGGACTCGTCCAGGGACAGGTGCACCCGCAGCCCGCCGGACGCGCCCACGGTCCGGGCGTACTCGGCGATCGCGGCGGCCAGGCCGCCGTGCCGGTCCACCTCGCTGCGCAGCTCGAACAGGCTCAGCCGCAGCTCGGTGATCACCCGGGTGACCTCCTGCCGCAGGGTGCGCAGCGAGTCGGCGGTCTCCTCGGCGTCGTCGTGCACGGTGGCCAGGGCGTTGTCGATGCCGTACCCGACCATCACCAGCTCCTGGGCGACCCCGTCGTGGATCTCCCGGGCCAGCCGCTGCCGCTCCTCGTTGGTGGCCAGCGACCGCACCTCGTCGAAGAGCAGCGCGGCCTCCAGCCGCAGCGCCGCCGGACCGGTCAGCGCGGTCACCCGGGACACCACCGGCGGCGGGTACGCGTGCGCGGTGTCCGCCTCGATGACCACCAGGCCGACCGTGCGCACCCCGGCGACCAGCGGCACGATCAGGGCCGACACCTCGCCGGCCTGCTGCGAGCGGGCCTGCGAGCGGGCCGCGGTCTGCGGCTGCTGGCTCGCCCAGGCGTCGGCGATCGCCGAGTCCGCGTCGAGCGTGGTCTCCCAGTCCACCCGGTCGGCGCCGATCTGGGCGAGCACCACGAGCCGGCCGCCGCCGCTGGCGGACAGCACCGCGCCCCGGTCGGTCTTCGCCACCACCCGCAGCTCCTCCAGCAGGTGCTCGGAGATGCCGCCCGGGTCGAGCGTGGCGCCGGGCAGCTGGCGGGCGACCGTACGCAGCTGGGTCAGCAGCCGGGTGGCCTCCGCGTACGGCTGGGGCTTGCCCTCGCCGCGCACCCGCATCACCCGCTGGAGCGTGCCGGCCGTGTAGAGGCCGAGCGCGGCCAGGATCAGCCACTGCGCGCAGACCGCGAGGTAGCCGAGCTGGCCGAGCTGCCGCCCGCCGCCGACCACGGTGAAGGCCGCGCTGACCAGCAGGGTGGCGGCCGCCACGGCGAGCAGCGCCGCGCCCTCGCGGAACCGGCGGCGCAGCGCCGTCACGGTGACCGGCACGGCGAGGTACGGCAGCACCGCCGAGGCGCCCAGCCCGCCGGCCACCCCGGCCAGGTGGGTGTCGGCGGCGACCTTGCTGGCGGCCAGGCCGAGGACCACCACCTCGGCGAACCGGCTGAGCGGCCCGAGCAGCCGGTGCTGCGGGGCCAGCACGGCGGGCAGCCCGGCCAGGCCCAGCAGGGCGATCCACCAGAGCTGGGTGACGTCCCGGGTGGCGAACAGGGTCAGACCGGCGACCAACGCGAGGAGGACCGCCCGCGCGAACGCGGCGAGGGGTTGCGTCGGTGGCTGGCTGGGTGTCGAGGCGGGCACGTGACGGATCGTAGTCAGCGCCGGTAGATATCCGCGATCTCCGCCGCGTACGTCTTGTGCACGACCTGCCGCTTCACCTTGAGCGAGGGGGTCAGCTCGCCGGTGTCCTCGGTGAAGTCGTGCGGCAGGATCCGGAACACCTTGATCGCCTCGGCCTTGGAGACCGACCGGTTGGCCTGGTCGATCGCGTCCTGCACCTCGGCCCGCAGCGCCTCGTCGTCGCGCAGCTCGGCGGCGCGGGTCGTCTCCGGCCGGCCGCGCGCGGCCAGCCACTTCGGCAGCGCCTCCTCGTCGATGGTGACCAGCGCCCCGATGAACGGCTGCCGGTCGCCGACCACCACGCACTGGCTCACGAGCGGGTGGGCCCGGACCTGGTCCTCCAGCGCCGCCGGGGCGACGTTCTTGCCGCCGGCGGTCACGATGATCTCCTTCTTGCGGCCGGTGATGGTCAGGTAGCCGTCCTCGTCGAGCCGGCCCAGGTCGCCGGTGCGGAACCAGCCGTCCGAACTGAGCGCCTCGGCGGTGGCCGCCTCGTTGTGCCAGTAGCCCTGGAAGACCAGGTCGCCGGAGATCAGGATCTCGCCGTCGTCCTCGATCCGGATCGTCACGCCGGGCAGCGGGCGGCCCACCGTGCCGATCCGGGTGGCGCTGGGCAGGTTCGCGGCGGCGGCGGGGGCGGTCTCGGTGAGGCCGTAGCCCTCGGCGACGTTCACCCCGACGCCACGGAAGAAGTGCCCGAGCCGGGTGCCGAGCGGAGCGCCGCCGGAGATGGCGTCCCGGCACCGGCCGCCCAGCGCCGCCCGCAGCTTGCCGTAGACCAGCTTGTCGAAGAGCACGTGCTGGGCGCGCAGCGTCAGGCCCGGCCCGTCCGGGGCGTCCAGCGCCTCGCTGTACGCGATCGCGACCTTCTCGGCCCGGTCGAAGATCTTCCCCTTGCCGTCGGCCTCGGCCTTCTGCCGCGCGCCGTTGTAGACCTTCTCGAACACCCGGGGTACGGAGAGCACGAAGGTCGGCTTGACCTCCTGGAGTTCGGCGACCAGGTTCGTGGTGTCCGCGCAGTGCGCCATGGTGGCCCGGGCCTGCACCACGCCGATCTGGATGAGCCGGGCGAAGGCGTGCGCGAGCGGCAGGAAGAGCAGGGTGGAGGCGCCCTGACGGAACAGGTTCGGCAGCACCGGCACCGCGTTGGCGATGTCCGCGTACATGTTGCGGTGGGTCAGCACGCAACCCTTGGGGCGGCCGGTGGTGCCGCTGGTGTAGATGATGGTGGCGATGTCGTCGGCCTTGACGGTCGAGCGGCGTACCTCGACGTCGGCCGGGTCGACGGAGGCGCCGGCGGCGACCAGCTCGTCCACCGCGCCGCTCTCGATCTGCCAGATCTGGCGCAGCTCGGGCAGCCGGTCGCGGATCTCGGCGACCAGCCCGGCGTGCGCGGCGGTCTCCACCAGCGCGGCGACCGCGCCGGAGTCGGCGAGGATCCAGGCCGCCTGCTCGGCGCTGGACGTCTCGTAGATCGGCACGGTGACCGCGCCGGCAGCCCAGATGGCGTAGTCGAGCAGGGTCCACTCGTAGCGGGTGCGGCTCATCAGCGCGACCCGGTCGCCGGGGGAGATGCCGGCGGCGAGCAGGCCCCGGGCCACCGCCACGACCTCGTCGCGGAACTGCCGGCAGGTCACGTCCGTCCAGGCACGGCCGTCGCCGCCGCCACGCCGGACGAACTGCACCGTCTCGGGGGCGACCTCGGCGTTTTCCCAGACCGGGTCGGTCAGGTTGGCCGCGTCGCCGACGGTGACGATCGGCGGTACGGAGAACTCGCGCACAGGCACTCCCTCGTGCTCACTCGGCCCGGGCCGGCCGTGTCGGCTCTGTCGAAACCTACCCGCCCGTTCGCGAAGGTGAGGTGGGGAGGTTGCCCGCCCGGCTGACGGGACACACCCGGCCCGGCCCGACCGGGACCGCGGCTCGGGGGTGGAGCCCCGCGCCCGGGCCCGCCGCCGGGTAGCCTCCCCCCATGGCGGACTCCTCCACCCAGTCGATCATCATCGGCGCGTCACCGGACCGGGTGGCGGCGGTCATCTGCGACTTCCCCAGCTACCCGGAGTGGGCCGAGGCGATCCGGCGGGCGGAGGTGATCGAGGAGTACGAGGACGGTTACGCCAGCCAGGTCCGGTTCACCATCGACGCCGGCGTCATGGCCGACGAGTACGTGCTGGCCTACGAGTACGCCGAGGACCTCGCCCGGATCGAGTGGCACCTGGTGGCGCCCTCGAAGATGCAGAAGGCCCAGCGGGGGTCGTACGACCTCACCGGCAATCCCGACGGGACCACCACGGTCACCTACACCCTCGAGGTGGAGCTCTCCGTGGCCATGCTCGGCATGTTTCGCCGCAAGGCCGAGAAAATGATCATGGATGCGGCGTTGAAGCAGCTCAAGCGCCGGGTAGAAGCACTCGGTGCGGCCCACTGACCCGACCGGCGTCCGGTCGTCACGGTAGAGGAGCCGACCCATGGCCACCACTGATCCGGGTTCGGCCCGGGAGGAGGCGGAACGCCTCGTCGCCATGCTGCTGGCCTCCGCCCGGCTGGCCGCCGCCACGCCGGGGGCCGGCCCCTGGGGCCCGCTCGGCGGGATCCTGTCCGGTGTCCTCGGTCACACCCCGGGCGGCGCCGGCTCCGACGAACCGACGGCCTCGGTGGGTTTCGCCACCGGGTCGGCCGAATGCTGCGTCTGCCCGATCTGTCGGGGTATCGCGGCGTTGCGTGACCCCAGTCCGGAGTTCGCCGAGCGCCTCGCCACCGGCGCCGGGGACCTGGCGGCCGGCGTGGCCAGCCTGCTGCGCGCGTTCGCCCCCGCCGAGCCGGCGGGGGCCGACGAGCCGGCCTCCGGTACCCCGGCCGGAGATCACGTCTGGCGCGAGGCCACCCGTACCGGGCATGATTCTCAGCCGGCACCCGAGCAGGACGTCTGGTCCGCCGCGACCCGGGGGGAGGGCGTGGCCGACCCGGGTGCCAGCGTGCCGCCCGCCGACGCCGCCGGGCCGGACGTGCCGGTGTCGAGCCGGCCGCCGGCCGGCCGTCCCGTGGTGCCCGTCGCCCGGGCGTCCGGGGAGGTGGCCGAGGAGGCACCAGGCGACGGGGCCTGACCACCGGACATCCCGACCTTGCCCGGCCGTGCCGGACGAGGTCAGGGAGCACAGCAGAGGGGAGTGGCAGCGGTGACGCTGACCATCGGAGTCGACGTCGGTGGCACGAAGGTGGCCGGCGGTGTCGTGGACGACACCGGCAAGGTGCTCGTGCAGGCCCGACGGGACACCCCCGCCGAGGACGTGGCCAAGACCCGGGACACCATCATCGAGGTGGTCACCGAGCTGGCCACCGGCTACCCGGTCGAGGCGGTCGGCATCGGCGCTGCCGGCTGGATCGACGCCTCCCGGTCCACCGTGCTCTTCGCCCCCAACCTGGCCTGGCGGGACGAGCCGCTGCGCGAGTACGTCAGCAACGCCATCGGGGTGCCGGTGGTCGTGGAGAACGACGGGAACGTGGCCGCCTGGGCGGAGTTCCGCTACGGCGCGGCCCGGGCCGCCGACGACTCGATGGTCATGTTCACCATCGGCACCGGCGTCGGCGGCGGCATCGTGCTCGGCGGCGAGCTGCTCCGCGGCGCCAACGGCATCGCGGCCGAGCTGGGGCACATGCTCACCGTGCCGGACGGCCACCAGTGCGGCTGCGGCCGGCTGGGCTGCATCGAGCAGTACGCCAGCGGCAGCGCCCTGGTCCGCTTCGCCCGCGCCGCCGCCCGCCAGGAACCGCACCGGGCCACCGCCCTGCTGGAGCTGGCCGGCGGCGAGGCCGAGGGGATCACCGGACCGATGGTGACCGCTGCCGCGCAGGGTGGCGACCCGGTGTCGGCCGAGGCGTTCGCCCAGGTCGGCCGCTGGCTGGGCACCAGCCTCGCCGACATGGCGCAGATCCTCGACCCGCAGGTGTTGGTCGTCGGGGGCGGCGTGGTGGAGGCTGGCGACCTGCTGATGGGCCCCACCCGCCGGTCGTACACCCAGGCCCTCGCCCAGCGCAGCCGGCTGCCGGTGGCCGAGATCCGCCCGGCCGAGCTGGGCAACACCGCCGGCGTCATCGGCGCCGCCGACCTCGCCCGGCGGCTCTGAGGTGCCCGCCCCGGGCGTACCGCTGCGGGTGGTGTCGTACAACGTGCACAGCCAGCGGGACGACACCGCCGCGCTGGCCGAGGTGGTCCGGGAGGCCGCGCCGGACGTGGTGATCGTGCAGGAGGGGCCGCGGCGGTTCCGGTGGCGGCAGAAGTGCGCCTCGCTGGCCGACTCGTTCGGCCTGGTCGTGGCCGCCGGCGGCCTGCCGTCGCTGGGCAACCTGCTGCTGACCAGCCTGCGGGTGCGGGCCGTGGCCGCCCGCTGCCAGCGCTACCCGCTGACCCCCGGGCGGCATCTGCGCGGCGCCGCGTACGCCGAGTGTCTGGTGGCTGGGAGCCGGTTCCTGCTGGCCGGCTCCCACCTCTCGACGGACCCGGCCGAGCGGCCGGCGCAGGCGGCCGCGTTCAAGCGGGAGCTGGCCGCCACGACGCTGCCGGTGGTGGCCGGCGCCGACCTCAACGAGGAGCCGGACGGGCCGGCGTGGCGGACGGTGGCGGAGGGGCTGACCGACACCGCGGTGGCCGCGGACCGGGCGGACCGGCACACCTTCCCCTGTGCCAACCCGCACCGGCGGATCGACGCCCTCTTCGTGGACCCGCGGATCACCGTGGTGGACTACGACGTGGTGGACACCCCGCGGACCCGCCGGGCCAGCGACCACTTCCCGGTGCTGGTCGACCTGCTCCTGCCCGCCGGCTGAGCCGGCGACCCGCCGAGATGATCCGGCAGGCTGGACAACCGCGGGCATTCTCGGCAGGATTTCGCACCGACCCGGCCCTCGTGCCGCACAAAGGAGATTGTCCCGGTGCCCTCCTCCACCGACCTCGGCCGTTCCGATCCGGACCCGACGGTCGCCCTGACCCGGGACGGCCGCCCGGTCTCCGACCGGGGCGACACCGTCTGCGTCATCGGCGCCGGGGCCAGCGGCCTCACCGCCGTGAAGAACCTCCGCGAGCACGGCTTCGGCGTCGACTGCTACGAGCGGGAGACCGGTATCGGCGGGGCGTGGAACTGGCGGCACGACCGCAGCCCGGTGTACGCCAGCACCCACCTCATCTCGTCCCGGCCGTTCACCCAGTTCCCCGACTTCCCGATGCCGGACGACTGGCCGGACTACCCCCACCACACCCAGCTGCTGTCCTACTTCGAGCGCTACGCCGACCACTTCGACCTGCGCCAGCACGTCTGGTTCGGCACCGAGGTGGTCCGGGTGGAGCCGGTCGAGGGGGACCGGTGGGACGTCACCACCCGCAGCACCGGCGGGTACGGCCCGGAGCGCACCTCCCGGTACGCGGGCGTGGTGCTCGCCAACGGGCACAACTGGTCGCCGAAGCTGCCCCGCTACGAGGGCCTGGAGCAGTTCCGGGGCGAGGTCATGCACGCCTCGTCCTACAAGGACCCGGCGCAGCTGCGCGGCAAGCGGGTGCTGGTGGTGGGCGGCGGCAACACCGGCTGCGACATCGCGGTCGAGGCGGCCCAGCAGGCGTCCCGCTGCTGGCACTCCACCCGCCGCGGCTACTGGTACGCCCCGAAGTACGTCTTCGGCCGCCCCGCCGACCAGGTCAACGACACTCTGCTCGCGCTGCGGGTGCCGCTGCGGGTACGCCAGTGGCTCTACCACCGGACGCTGCGGCTGACCGTCGGTGACCTGACCCGGTTCGGCCTGCCCAGACCGGACCACCGGGTCTACGAGACCCACCCGATCGCCAACAGCCAGCTCGTCTACCACGTCGGCCACGGCGCGATCACCCCGGTGCCGGACGTGACCCGGTTCCACGACCGCACGGTGGCGCTGAGCGACGAGCGGGAGATCGACCCGGAGTTGGTCATCTTCGCCACCGGCTACCTGCCGCGCTTCGAGTTCCTCGACGGCGCGGTGCTCGGCGACGCCGACGGGTCGGGCCGGCCGCGGCTCTGGCTCAACGCCTTCGCCGCCGGCCACCCCACGCTGGCCGTGGTCGGCCTGGTGCAGCCGGATTCCGGCGTGTTCCCCATCGCGCACTGGCAGAGCGTGCTCTTCGCCCGGCTGCTCGCCGCGCGTACCGCCCGGCCGGACCGGGCCGCCGCGTTCGGCCGGAGGGTCGCCGCCGGCCTCGGTGAGCGGTACTCGGGGAAGGTCAAGGACAGCAGCCGGCACTGGTTCGAGGTCGGGCACGCCGACTACCTGCGGGCGCTCCAGCGCGCCCTGGACGAGCTGGAGGGCAAGTGAGCGAGCGGAGCGAGCGAACCATTCAGTTCAGCAGCGTGGCGCCTCGCGCCGCCGGGGAGCGAAGCGAGGCGGTGGCGTGAGCGTGGAGCGGGTGCGGATCGTCCGGTCGTGGGAGTGGGCCCGCCCGGAGCGCCCGGCCCGCCGTGAGGTGCTGGCCGTGGTGCCGGAGCTGGAGGAGGGGAAGCCGCCCCTGCTCTTCGTACCCGGGTTCGGGCACGGGGCGTGGGCGTTCGCCGAGCACTGGCTGTCGCACGCCGCGTCCCGCGGCTTCCCGGCGTACGCGCTGAGTTTGCGCGGGCACGGCGGCAGCGAGCCGGCGCCGGCGGCGACGCTGCGGTCGTACACCCATGACGTGGTCCAGGCGGCGGCGGGCCTGCCGCGGCAGGCGGTGCTGGTGGGGCACGGGGCCGGCGCCCGGGTGGTGGCGCACGCCCTGGCCCGCTACCCGGCCCGGGCGGCGGTGCTGGTGGCGCCGGTGCTGGGCAGCTGGGGGACGTTCGGCACCGCGTTGCGGCGTAACCCGGTGGGCACCCTGCCGGCGGTCTTCGGCGGCCGCCTGCGGCTGAGCCGCCGGCAGCTGTTCAGCCGGGAGTTGCCGGACGGCGAGGCCCGCCGCTACGTCGCGCGGCTGGGCCGGGCCGGCCGGCGGGCGCAGTGGCAGTTGCTCACCGGCGGCCAGCCGGAGCCGGCGGTGGGCCGCCCGCCGGTGCTGGTGCTGGGCAGCCCGGACGACCGGGTGGTGCCTTCGGCGGCGCTGACCCGGGCCGCGCGTCGGTACGCCTCGGCCCCGCTGCTCTTCCCCGGCTTGGGCCACGACCTGATGCTCGACGCCCGCTGGCGGGAGCCGATCGACGCGATCCTCGACTGGCTGGAGAAGGACCCGGCGCCCGCCACCGGGTGAGCGCGGGCGCCGGTCAGTCGGCCGCGGCGAGCCGGCGCAGCAGTGAGCCGCTGTCGTCCAGGGCGCTCAGGTACGACCGCGCCCAGGCGTGGATGTCGTTGCGGCGCAGGTGTGCCCGCATCGCCCGCATCCGGGCCGAGATGTCCTCCGGGCCGGCCCGGAGCGCGGTGAGCAGGGCCTGCTTCAGCCCGTCCAGGTCGTGCGGGTTGACCAGGTACGCCTGGTCCAGCTCGGCGGCGGCGCCGGCGAACTCGCTGAGCAGCAGCGCGCCGGTGTCGTCCACCCGGGCGGCGACGTACTCCTTGGCGACCAGGTTCATCCCGTCCCGCAGCGGGGTCACCGCCATCACGTCGGCGATCCGGTAGAGGGCGACCAGTTCGGTCCGGTCGAAGGGCTGGCTGAGGTAGTGGATCGCCGGCTCGCCGACCCGGCCGAACTCGCCGTTGATCCGGCCGACCTGGTGCTCCACCCGGTCCCGGAGGATCTGGTACTGGGCGACGCGTTCCCGGCTGGGCACCGCGACCTGGACCAGCACCGTGTCCCGGACCTTGACGTCCCCGCTGGCCAGCAGCTCCCGGTACGCCTTGAGCCGCTGCTCGATGCCCTTGGTGTAGTCCATCCGGTCCACGCTGAGGATGACGTGCTCGGGGTCGCCGAGGTCCTTGCGCAGCCGGTGGGCCCGGTCGGCGACCTCGGGACGGGCGGCGAGCGCGGCCATCTCGGCGGTGTCGATGGAGACGGGGAAGGCGCCGACCTGGACCGTCCGGTCGCCGACGTCGACCCGCCGGTCGGTGGCGGGCAGTTCGAGCACCTTGGCCACCAGTTGGGCGAAGTTGTGCGCGGCGTGCGCCCGCTGGAAGCCGATCAGGTCGGCGCCGAGCATGCCGCGCAGCAGTTCGGCCCGGCGGGGGAGCTGCATGAACAGCTCCGGCGGCGGGAACGGCACGTGCAGGAAGAAGCCGATCCGCAGGTCGGGGCGGAGCCGCCGGAGCAGCCCCGGGACGAGCTGGAGGTGGTAGTCCTGCACCCAGACCAGGCCGCCCGGCTCGGCCACCTCGGCCGCGGCCTCGGCGAACCGCTGGTTGACCCGCTGGTACGCCTCCCACCAGCGGCGGTGGTACTCGGGCTGCTCGACGGCGTCGTGATAGAGCGGCCAGAGGGTCGCGTTGGCGAAGCCCTCGTAGTGGTCGCGGAGGTCGTCGGCGGTCAGCGGGACGGTGTGCATCCGGACGCCGTCCACCTCGGGCAGGTGCGGTGCCGGGCCGGTGCCGCCGGCCCAGCCGAGCCAGGTCGCCGGGGTGTGCCGGAGCAGGGGGTGCAGGGCGCTCACCAGGCCGCCGGGGCTGCGGCGCCACTCGCAGGCGCCGTCCGGCGCCACACTGTCGTCGACGGGGAGGCGGTTGGCCACCACCACGAGGGGGCTCTGTCGCATCTCGGGCAATCCGCTCAGCAGGGGCCCGGCCACCGGAGCGAGGAGCAAACCGGACAGCCGGTGCGGGAAGTGACGTACGGGTATTCCTACTGACCGTAAGTTACACCCCTGTTACACGACTGGCGCCGGGGCGATGGGCGCCCGGTATCCGGGCGGCGGCCGCGGCGGAGCGGATCAGACGACCGCGCCGTCGTCCGGGTCCTGCTCGTCGGAGTCGCCGGGGCGCAGCCGCCAGATCAGCATCACGAAGCCGGCCAGGATGCCGGTGAAGCCGAGCAGCGTCACCACGGACGGGTCGCTGACCGGCAGCACCGTGGGGGAGAGGAAGAACACGAAGCCGGCCACGATGCAGAGCACGCCGACCACGGCGTACTTCGAGAAGCGTGGCAGCGGGGGCGGCGGTGGCGGGGTGTAGTGCTCGTCCTCGTCGTCGGGCAGGTCGGCGCCGAAGGTGTCCAGGCCGTCCAGCAGCGACGGCTCGTCGGACCGGCCCCGGCTTACCGAGATCCCGGAGACGTCCGCCGCGTACGGCAGGCGCCGGACATCGGTGGCAGTCGGGCCGCCGGTCTCCTCCGCCCGACCGCCGGCGCCCCCGGTCGGCTCGGGCGGGTCGACGGAGTCGTCGTCCACGTCCTCGGCGGCGGGCCACGGGTGGCTGCCCGAGGTGGGGGCGGAGTGGAAGCCGGCGACGATCTTGGCCCACTCCGCCTCGATGTCCGGCTCGTCGTCCCGGGCCGACTCGCGGTCCCCCTCGTCAGCGAGTTGGGTGAGGTAGTCCCGGGCGGTGGTCAGGTGCGAGCGGTCGACGTAGAGCCGGTCGACCGGGCGGGACGGGACCGTCGTGGTGCGGGTGATCGGGTTCAGGTCGGCGGAGGGCTGCAGGTATGCGGCGATCCCGCCCGCGGCGAGCACGTCGAGCAGATGTTCGCCGATGCGCGGATCGACGTCGCCCGCGACCGCGTACTCGGCCGCGTCGAGCCCGTTGTCCCGCCGTCCCCGGCGGGGCCCACCCGCTGACACCGGACACCCCTCCTCGCCGCCTGTCGGTGCGTCCCGACCCGGCGCCCCGTACGCCGTGCCCTGAATCGTGACACGTCCGGACCCTGTTCCGGGAGTGCGTTGTGGCGTGCCGCTCCCGGTTCGTAGGCTCTTCCCGGACAGTCCCGCTCGCCGACGGCGCCCCGGGCGCGGTCCGGGCGCGTCCCGGCGGCCCGTTCCGGGCTCCCCGGCCTCGACGGCTCCAGGTCGCCGCGCGGCGTCGGGCCGGCCGTCATCCGCCTCCGGTGCGCCGCCTGGCGGCGCGGCGGCCGAATCGTGGCCGCCAGCCGAGCTGGAGCCGTCGTCGGGCGTCGCCGCCCCCACCTGGAAGGACCCCGGTGCTGTACTGGCTCTTGAAGTACATCATCCTCGGCCCGCTGCTGAGGCTGATCTTCCGCCCGCAGGTGGAGGGGCTCGAGCACGTCCCGGAGACCGGTCCGGTCATCCTGGCCAGCAACCACCTCTCCTTCTCGGACTCGATCTTCACGCCGCTCATCGTCAAGCGAAAAGTCACATTCATCGCCAAAGCGGAGTACTTCACCGGTAAGGGGATCAAGGGCTGGCTGACCAAGATGTTCTTCGTCGGCTCCGGCACCATCCCGGTCGACCGGTCCGGCGGCCAGGCCGCCCGGGCCGCCCTGGACACCCAGCTGAAGGTGCTGCGGGCGGGCGGGATCGCCGGCATCTACCCCGAGGGGACCCGCTCGCCGGACGGCCGGCTCTACCGCGGCAAGACCGGCGTGGCCCGGCTCGCCCTGGAGAGCGGTGCCCCGGTGGTCCCGATGGCGATGCTCAACGCCGACGAGATCCAGCCGCCCGGCCAGCTCATCCCCACGATCAAGCGGGTGCGGATCCGCTTCGGCGCCCCGCTGGACTTCTCCCGCTACGCCGGCCTGTCCGGCGACCGGTTCGTCGAGCGGGCGGTCACCGACGAGATCATGTACGAGGTGATGGAACTCTCCGGCCGCGAGTACGTCGACATGTACGCCCAGAAGGCCAAGACCCAGCCGGTCCCCGCCTGACGCCCCAGCCGGCCCCTGGGATCAGCAGGCGACGGCGGGGCCGGCGTCGGGCACCGGGCGGCGGGCCAGCGCCAGCAGGCCCGGCGCCTCGTTGCGCTGGGCGAAGGCGCTCACCTCGGCCAGCGGCGCGGTGACCGCCGCCCGATCCCCCGACCGGTCCAGCTCGGCGACGGCCAGGGCGAGGGCCAGCATCCGGTCCGTCACGTCGGGGATCCGGGCGTAGATCTCCGCGCCCGCCAGGTGCAGCTCGCCGGCGCGCCGGTGGTCGCCGTCGGCCGCGGCGAGGGCCGCAGTCACCGTCCGCAGCGCCGCCTCCGACCAGGGCGTCCGGTGTCCGAGCCGGTCCAGCATCGCCCGCACGCGCACCGCCGCGTCCCGGCCGGCCAGGGTGGCCGCGTACGCCGCCGCGGCGATCCACTCGCCGCTGGCCAGCGCGGGCACCGCCGACCACGAGTCGGCCAGCTCGTCGACCAGTTCCGCCGCCTCGTCGGCCCGCCCCTGCAGGGCGCGGCAGAGCGCGGCCATGCCGAGCATGGTCCAGCGCGGCCGATGGAAGCCGCTCCGGCGGGCGCTGTCCAACGCGGCGGCCACGTCGTCCGGGTGCCGGGGCAGGGGCTCCTCCGGACCGCCGTTCCGCTGGCCCGGTGCCGGTCGGGGCGCCGGCGGCACCGGCCGGCCGCGCAGCACCAGCAGGCACGAGCGCAGGCCGCGGACCTGCATGTCCCAGCCGCCGGTGGGGGTGTCCACGAAGGCGTCCGCGGCGGCGAGCAGCCGGCCGAAGTCCCCGTCGAAGTACGCCCGCATCGCCTCCCCGGAGTAGCTGGTGGTCAGCGTCTGCCCGCTGGCCGTACGCGCCGGCGCGGCGGACAGCAGCGCGTCCGAGCGCAGCCAGTCGCCCTCCTCGCGGACCGCGTACGCCAGGTTCTGCACCGCCCGGTGCAGCGCCAGCAGCTGCTGCGCCCGGCCGTACTCGACGAGCACGTGTAGCTCGTCCAGGCCCGACCGGTCACCCGACTGGTACCGGGCGGTGGCCGCGGTGATCCGCGCGTTGGTCCGGGTCTCCGACAGCCCCAGCCGCGCGCCGATCTCCGCCGCGGTCTCGGCGGCGGCCACCGCCGGGTCCCGCTCGTAGTTGAGCATGTGCAGCCGGCCCAGCTCCGCGTACGCGTCCGCCTTCTGGCCGCTGTCCGGCAGCGGCTCGAACAGGGACACGGCGCGGTTGAGGCAGGCCACCGCGGCGGTCCGGTCGGCGCGCAGCCAGGCGGCCTGGCCGAGCAGGGTCCAGGCCCGGGCGGCGCAGGGGTGGTCGCCGTGCGCGAACAGCCGGTCGGCGAGCGCGTGCAGCTGCTCCGGCCCGCCACCGGAGAGGAACGCGTTGCCGTCCCGGTAGAACGAGATCTCGGTGCTCAGCAGCTCCAGCCGCAGCCGGCCGATCGGGTCGCTGTCGTCGGCCAGGCCCAGCGCCCGGCCGGCGTGCGCCGCCGCCGCGTCCAGCCCGTGCAGGGCGTACGCCCGGCGGGCGGCCCGGTGCAGCGCGGCGCGCGCCGGGCCGGCGTAGCGGTGGGTGTCCATGCCGAGCGTGCGGGCGATCTCGTGGGCCGCCCAACGGTGGTGGGCGAGCACCTCGGCCAGGTCGGTGTCCCGGCTCTGCGACAGCGTGTCCAGCCAGTCCGCCGTGCGCTCGTGCCGGGCCACCCGCTCGGTACGCGGCAGCCGCTGGTAGCAGACGTCCCGGACCAGGACGTGCCGGAACCGGAACTCCGGCTGCCCGGCCATCGTCGACGCCCCCTGCTCGTGCACGAAGTCGCGCTGCTCCAGCCGGCGCAGCGCGCGCTCCACAGACTCGACCGGCTGGCCCAGCGCGGCGGCCACCGCGCCGGGCCAGAACTGCACGCCCACCACCGAGGCGGCCAGCAGCACCGCCCGGTCCTTGGCGTCGAGCAGGTCGATCCGGTTGGCGATGACCGCGTGGACGCCCTCCGGCATGGGCAGGTCGAGGTGCTTGTCCAGCGACCAGCCGCGCCCGGACTGGCGCAGCGCGCCCTGCTCGATGAGCATCCGGACGTACTCGTGGGCGTAGAGCGGGTTGCCGCCGGCGACCTCCACCAGCGGGGTGAGCATCTCGGCGGCGAACGCGGCCTGGCCGAACATGTGCGCGTAGAGCGAGGCGATGCCGGTGTCCCGCAGCGGGGGCAGGGTGATGGTGACCGAGCCGGTGATCGTCCCCGCCCAGCTCGGGTCCCGGTCGACCAGCTCCGGCCGGGCGGTGCAGAGCAGCAGCAGCGGCACGTCGCGGGCGGCGGCGCCGAGCAGTTCGACGAAGCGCAGCATGGCGTCGTCGGCCCAGTGCAGGTCCTCGAAGACCAGCACGGTGGGGCGGCGGGCGGCCAGGGCCAGCAGGAACCGCCGCCACGCCGACTCGGCCTCCTCGGCCGGCAGCGTGGTGCCGGTCAGCCCGACCAGTGGGCGCAGCGCGTCGACGATCCGGTCCCGCTCGGCCGGCCTAACCAGCTCGGTCACCGCGGACGTGAGCCGCTGCGCCGCGGTCGGCGCCGGGTCGGTGTCGAGGATGCCGGCCTCGGTCTTCACCACGTCGGCCAGCGCGGCGAAGGTGACGTTCTCCCCGAACGGCGGGCACCGCCCGGTCCGCCAGGTCAGCGGCTCGTCGACCAGCCGACCGGCGTGCCGGTAGAGCTCGCGGACCAGTCGGCTCTTGCCGATGCCGGCCCGGCCGAAGACGGTCACCACCTGCGGGAGCCGGTCCCGCAGCGACCGGTGCAGGGCGTTGACCAGCAGACCCAGCTCGTGCTCCCGGTCGATCAGCGGCGAGGTGTCCGGCTCCTGGTCGGTGGGCTGCCGGCGTACCGGGGCGAGGGCGAGCCAGACCTCGGTGGGGGTGGACCGGCCGCGCAGGGTGACCGGCGGCTGCTCCTCGTAGCTGATGGTGTCCTTGGTGAGGGCGTGGGTCGCGCCGCAGACCAGCACCCCGCCGGGCGGCGCCACCGACTGCATCCGGGACGCCGTGTTGACCACGTCGCCAGCCACGATCGCCTGCCCGCCGTCGCGGGCGGCGGCCACGTCCACCAGCGCCTCGCCGGTCGCCACGCCGACCCGGAAGCGCAGCTCGTCGCGGCCGGACGGGGCGAACCGGGTGAGCACCCGCTGCAGCTCCAGCCCGGCCCGGACGCAGCGCAGCGCGTCGGTCTCGGTGGCCACCGGGGCGCCGAAGATCGCCATCACGGCATCCCCGATGTACTTCTCGACCACCCCGCCGTACTGCCCGACCACCCGTTTCGCGGCCGAGAAGAAGCCGGTCTGCATGCCGCGGACCTGTTCCGGGTCGGCGCGCTCGACGTACGGGGTGAAGTCGATCAGGTCGACGAACAGGACGCTGACCCGGCGGCGGTCCTCCTGCGGCACGGCGACCGGCGGCTTGGCGCCGGACCGGGCTGCCCCGCACGAGGTGCAGAAGGCCACGTCGCCGGCGAGCGGGCGCAGGCAGTGCGGGCAGACCGCCCCCAGCTCCGCGCCGCAGCCACCGCAGAAGCGGTCGCCCTCGGCGGCGGTACGTCCACAACGGTCACACTGGGCGGAGATGACGCCCTCCACTGGTGGATCCTCCGGCCGGTCCCGGCCGGGCGCCGCCCCCCGCGGCGTCCATCGCGAGTATCGCCGCCGGTAGCGGTGTCAGGTACCGGGCTGTTGGCTTGTGGACACTCGTCCGGACAGCCGTCGGCGCGGTTCGCGGACTAGATTCATGCCTCGGACGACGACCGCGATCAAGGGGGCCACACCATGGTGTACGTGAAGCTGGAGAGCGACTGGACCGACGCCGACGGGGTCGCCCACGCGGCGGGGGACTCCGTCGACGTGGACGCCGCCACCCTCGCCACCCTCCAGGCCGAGGGCATCGTCATCGAGGGCTCCGGCGGCGATGACACCAGCGACTGGGCCGGGCCGGGCCGGCCCAACGAGTGGGCCGGGCCGGGCAGCGCCGGCGTCTGAGCCGGGCGACACGACAGCAGGGCCGGGGCGAGAACGCCCCGGCCCTGCTGGTATCCGTCAGCGGTCGTTCATCCCGGCGCGGCGGCGCAGCGCCGCCACGTCCGTCACCACGATCCGGCGCCCCTCGGTACGCAGCCAGCCCCGGCTGGCGAACGAGCCGATCGCCTGGTTGACGCTCTGCCGGGAGCCGCCGGCCATCTCGGCGAGCTGGCTCTGGTTGAGCTCGATGGTGATCATCGGCGCCTGGCTCTCGCCGGCGAGCCGGACCAGCGTCTTGGCCACCCGGCCGGGCAGGTCGAGGAAGACGTGGTCGGCGTTCTGCTCGGTGAGCCGGCGGATCAGCCCACCGAGCGAGCGCATCACCGCGTCGAGGATGCGCGGGTTCGAGTGCACCAGCTCCATGAAGGCCGGCCGGGACAGCGCCAGCGCGGCGCTGTCCTCGATCGCCTCGGCCGACGCGGACCGGGTGGACGCGTCCAGCAGGGAGACCTCGCCCAGCACGTCCGGCGGACGGATCACCGACAGCACCGCGCGCTCGCCCGTCGGTGCGGTGCGGAACACCGCCACCGCCCCCCGGCGCAGCACGATCAGCGACTCGCCCGGGTCGTTCTCCACGAAGAGCAACTGACCCTTGCGGTAGGTGCGCGGCACCGCAGCGGCGATGACCCGCTGCCGCACCTCCGGCTCGAGCCCGGCGAACATCTCCACGCCCGTGAGCGCGTCACCCGGCTCCGGCAGGCGAACCTCCACGGCCCAACCCCTCCCCGGTCAAGGACCACAACTCGCTCACCGGGGTGGCCCTGACATCCCGGTACGAGGCATCTGAACCGGTTCGGCGTCCGGTAGCGGTACACATCAGATCATGACGCTCCGGTCGCGTGCTGTACACCCCTGGAGACAGTTCCGTGACTCTCCCGAACCGTCTGTCCGAACCGTGCCCACCTCGACGGACGCCCCGGCGACGGGCGGGCGGGAGCGGTGGGCGAGGATGGCGGGGATGGTCTACCGCTACTTCTACGACTGCGAGTTCATCGAGGACGGCCGCATCGTCGACCTGGTGTCGATCGGCGTCGTCGACGAGTACGGCCGCGAGTTCTACGCGGTCTCCACCGAGTTCGACGACTCCCGGGCGGTGCCCTGGGTGCGCCGCAACGTGCTGGACAAGCTTCCCTCGCCCGCCGACCGCGCGTGGCGGTCCCGGGAGCGGATCCGGGACGACCTCTACGAGTTCCTGATGGCGCCGGTCCGGGACCGCCCGGGCGAGCAGCTGGAGCTCTGGGCGTGGTACGCGGCGTACGACCACGTGGTCCTGGCCCAGCTGTGGGGCGCGATGCCGGCGCTGCCGCGGGAGATCCCGCGGTTCACCAAGGAGTTGCGCCAGCTCTGGGACGACCGGGGCCGGCCGAAGCTGCCGGACGCCGACGCGGACCGGCACGACGCCCTGGTCGACGCCCGGCACAACCTGGCGCGCTGGCGGGCGATGACCGAGCGGTGACCGGCAGCCCGGACGGCCGCGCCGGGCGGGGGAGAAGCGCGAGGTCAGCTACTGACGGGTAGCCGATCCGGCGGGCGGAAGGGGGCCGGGGCGCGGTGTCGCCGTACCCCCGCGCCGACTACAGTGCGCACTGACGGCCCGCCCCGGGCCGGCAACGGCGCCGATGGTCTGATCTGACACCTATCCTGGGGCTTATCCGGGCTTCACCTGATGCTCCAGGAGGATGAGCAGATCATGCGTATCGGCGTGCTCACCGGCGGCGGCGACTGCCCTGGTCTCAACGCGGTGATTCGGGCGGTGGTCCGCAAGGGCGTCGCCACCTACGGTCACGAGTTCGTGGGCTTCCGGGACGGCTGGAAGGGCCCGCTGGAGGGACTGTCCAGGCCGCTGGGCATCGCGGAGGTCCGCGGCATCCTGCCCCGCGGCGGCACCATCCTCGGCTCGTCCCGGACCAACCCGTTCAAGATCGAAAACGGCGTCGAGCGGATCAAGGAGAACCTCGCCGCCCAGGGCGTGGACGCGCTGATCGCCATCGGCGGCGAGGACACCCTCGGCGTCGCCACCAAGCTGCACGAGCTGGACGTCAAGGTGGTCGGCGTGCCGAAGACCATCGACAACGACCTCGGTGCCACCGACTACACCTTCGGCTTCGACACCGCGGTCAACATCGCCATGGAGGCGATCGACCGGCTGCACACCACCGCGGAGAGCCACCACCGCACCCTGGTCGTCGAGGTGATGGGCCGGCACGCCGGCTGGATCGCCCTGCACGCCGGCCTCGCCGGCGGCGCCAACGTGATCCTGCTGCCCGAGCGGCACTTCGACGTCGACCAGGTCGCCGGGTACGTCGAGAAGCGCTTCCAGCACCAGTACGCCCCGATCGTCGTGGTTGCCGAGGGCGCGCACCCGCTCGAGGGCCAGATGGTGCTGCACAACCAGGAGCTGGACTCGTTCGGCCACGTCCGGCTCGGCGGCATCGGCCAGTGGCTCGCCGAGCAGCTGGAGGCGAAGACCGGCAAGGAGGCCCGCACCGTGGTGCTCGGCCACATCCAGCGCGGCGGCACCCCGACCGCCTTCGACCGGGTGCTCGCCACCCGGCTCGGCCTGCACGCGATCGACGCGGCGCACGAGGGCGACTGGGGCAAGATGGTCGCGATGCAGAGCACGGACATCATCCGCGTCCCGCTGGCCGAGGCCACCCGGGAGCTGAAGACCGTGCCGCTGGAGCGGTACGCCGAGGCCGAGGTCTTCTTCGGCAGCTGATCGACGCTGGCGGCGCGGCGGACCCCGGCCGGGGTCCGCCGCGCCCCGCCTCGACCGAGAGAGGTACGGCCCATGGCACCCGAGGTGCACACCGTCGCCGTGATCGGCGCCGGCAAGATCGGCGAGCTGATGCTCTCCGGCCTGCTCCGCTCCGGCTGGCCGGTCGAGCGGCTGCTCGCCACCGCCCGGCGACCCAGCCGCGCCGAGGAGCTGACCGCCCGGTACGGCGTACGGGTGGTGGACAACCTCGTCGCGGTGGACGAGGCGGAGGTGCTCGCCGTCTCAGTCAAGCCGCAGGACGCGGCGGCGCTGCTCGACGAGATCGGCCCGAAGGTGCCGGCCGACAAGCTGGTCATCTCGCTCTGCGCCGGCCTGCCCACCACCTTCTTCAGCCGCCGCCTGCCGGAGGGCACCCCGGTGATCCGGGTGATGACCAACACGCCGGCGCTGGTGGACGAGGCGATGAGCGCCATCTCCGCCGGCGCGCACGCCACCGGCGCGCACCTGGCCCTCGCCGAGGAGATGTTCAAGCCGCTCGGCGCGACCATCCGGGTGCCCGAGTCGCAGCAGGACGCGGTGACCGCCCTCTCCGGCTCGGGTCCCGCTTACTTCTACCTGCTGGTCGAGGCCATGATCGACGCCGGCATCCTGCTCGGCCTGCCCCGGCAGGTGGCGCACGAGCTGATCGTGCAGACCGCCATCGGCTCGGCGGTGATGCTCCGCGACTCCGGCGAGCACCCGGTCAAGCTCCGCGAGGCGGTCACCTCGCCGGCCGGCACCACCATCTCCGCCATCCGCGAGCTGGAGAACCACGGCGTACGCGCGGCCATGCTGGCGGCGCTGGAGGCGGCCCGCGACCGCGCCCGGGAACTGGCCGCCCAGGCCGACTGAGGCGGCAGTGACGAGCCACGGCGTGAGATCGCCCCAACCGTCGCTGACGGTGCCCCCGGTGGGTTCGTGCCGCATACTGGCGCGGTGTTCACTCTCGCCCAGGCGCGACACCTGGTGGCCACGCTGCGGCCGCGCATCGACGAGCTGATCCGGCTCCGCGCCGACCTCGCCGAGCTGCGGGTCGACCTGGCCGAGCACGGGGTCAGCGCGCTCGGTGGGTTGGCCGAGGTGAAGGCCCTCGAAGCCCGGCTGCACGCCGTCCTCGAGGAGATCCACCAGCACGATATCCAGGTCAAGGGGATCGCCCCGGTGCTGCTGGACTTCCCCGGCGAACGGGGCGGCCGGGCGGTGCTCTGGTGCTGGCTGGAGGGGGACGCCGAGGTGCGCTGGTACCACCGGGTGGAGTGCGGCTTCGCCGGCCGCCGCCCGGTCTGACCGCCCCTCCGGCACGGCCCGTTCCACGGCCCACCCGCGCCTGCCCGTCCCGATGGTTCCACCGCGCGTCCAAGCCGGACCGGCCTGGTGTGGCCAGCCACGCGCCCCGACCGGGCGGAGCGTGCCGTCGCTGGCCGGGTACGGTGCCGTTCATGGTCGACGCACGCCCGGCGACGCCGGATGACGCTGCCGAGTTGGTCCGGTTGCGTGGCCTGATGCTCGCGGCGGTGAAGGGTGCGGATCCGCCGCCGGGCCCGTGGCAGGACGTCGCGCGGGAGCAGCTACGGGAGTGGCTGGCCGAGCCGGAGCCGTCGATGGCGGCCTTCGTGGTCGACGCGCCGGACGGGACGCTGGCCGCCTGCGCGGTCGGCACGATCGAGCGCCGGCTCGGCGGCCCGGACAACCCGAACGGCCTGACCGGGTATGTCTTCAACGTCAGCACCGATCCCGTCCACCGCCGGCGCGGCCACTCCCGAGCCTGCCTGACGGCGCTGCTGGGCTGGTTCCGCGAGCGGGGCGTGCGGCGGATCGACCTACGGGCGTCCGCGGCGGGACGGCCGCTCTACCGCTCGCTCGGCTTCCAGGAGACCCGCGACCCGGCCATGCGGCTCGCGCTCCCGCCGCAGGCGGTCTGACCGCCCGGACCCTGCGGCGCAACCGGCGCGTCCGGAGGGCGGCGGCTTCCCCACCCTCCGGACGGGACGGTCAGCTGTCGGCGTAGCGGCGGGCGGCGGCGAGGGCGGCGCGCAGCCCCTCCGCGTCGACCGGTGCCGGCCGCTCCCAGTCGTTGGCCGGGTCGGCCGAGTAGAGGGCGGCGTACGCGGTGGTGTCGCGCTGGAACCGCCAGCCCTCGGCGAGCGGGCCCACGTCGACCGCGTCGTAGCCGAGGGAGTCGAGAAACCCGGCGACGGTGCCCTTGGCGGCCGCGTCGTCGCCGGCGATCGGCAGGGCGGTACGGTCCGCCGCGCCGGCCGGCCGGGCCAGGGCGAGCAGGTGCTTGAAGTAGATGTTGTTGAAGCTCTTGACCACCCGCGACTCCGGCAGATGCCGCTGGAGCAGCTCGCTCGTGGTGGTCGACTCGTCGTCCAGCTCCGGGAACCGCCCGTCCCGCTCCGGGTAGTAGTTGTTGGTGTCGATGACGATCTTGCCGGCGAGCGGCTCGGCCGGCACCGCCCGGTAGGCCCGCAGCGGGATGGTGACCACCACGAGGTCGCCGGCCACCGCCGCCTCGGCCGGGGTGGCGGCGCGGGCCCGGGGGCCCAGCTCCTCCACCAGATCCTTGAGCGTCTCCGGGCCACGGGAGTTGCTGAGTACCACGTCGTGACCGGCGGCCACCGCCAGCCGGGCCACCGTGCCGCCGATGTTGCCGCTGCCGATCAGTCCCACAGTTGTCATGTCCGTTGCCAACCGCACGCCGGCGACCGGCATTCCCGACCAAGGTGGTCGGTTATCGGCGGCCCGGCATCCGGTCGGGGACGTCGCCTCGGCCTGGCGAAAACCTTCAGCAGCCGGAATCGCATTGGTAAGGATTTGTATCCATAAGGATCTATCGACGAACCCTGCGAATTGTTGATCTTCCGTCCGGACCCGATCCATTGATATCTATCTCCCACCACCACTTCCCACCCCCAGGAGTGCGACGTGCGGAGATCTCGTCTTGCCACCCTCGCCCTGACCCTGGCGTCCTCGCTCGGGTTTACCCTGGCCCTGGCCACCCCCGCCCAGGCCGCCCCCGCCGACCGGTACGTCGCGCTCGGTGACTCGTACGCCTCCGGCGTCGGCGCCGACAGCTACACGTCCGAGAGCGGGTCCTGCCTGCGCAGCACCAACGCCTATCCCGCGCTCTACAACACCAACATCAGGCCGGCCTCGTACCGCTCGGTGGCCTGCTCGGGCGCGACCACGGCGGACGTCATCAACAGTCAGCTCTCGGCGCTGTCCTCGACCACCACCCTGGTCAGCGTCACCGTCGGCGGCAACGACGTCGGCTTCGCCAACATCATGACCACCTGCGTCCTGCAGGGCGAGAGCCAGTGCGTGGCGGCCGTGCAGGCCGCCGAGGACAAGGCCCGGACCGAGCTGCCCGGCAAGCTCGCCAACGTCTACAACGGCATCAAGAGCCGGGCGCCCTCGGCCCGGGTGGTGGTCGTCGGCTACCCGGTCTTCTACCAGCTCGGCACGGTCTGCGTCGGGCTCAGCGCGACCTCCCGAGCGAAGATCAACGAGGGCATCAACCTGCTCGACGACATCACCAGGACGGCCGCGACCTCCGCCGGCTTCAAGTTCGCCGACGTCCGGTCGATCTTCGTCGGCCACCAGCTCTGCAGCTACGGCGAGAAGTGGCTGCACGCGTTGAACTATCTCAACCTGACCGTCTCGTACCACCCGACGGCCGCCGGGCAGTCCGGCGGCTACTACCCGGTCTTCCGCTCCGTCGCGGGCTGACCGTCCCGGGCCGCGCCGATTCCCGTAGCGGGGTCGGCGCGGCCCGCTGCGCTGCCGCTGAGCCGACCCGATCCGCCCGTCCGAACCGTCGCGGACGGGCTCGCTGGCTGCACTTTCCCGGAAAGAGTGGCTATTTCGTGTTGAACAGGCACTCTCTCCGGGAACTAGGGCGGATCTTGAGCGCGGTCAGGCGGGCAGCATCTTCTCGATCGCGGCCCGCAGCTCGGCGGCGTCCGGGGTGACCTGCGGCCCGAACCGGCCGGCCACCGTGCCGTCCGGGGCGACCAGGAACTTCTCGAAATTCCACCGCACGTCGCCGGTGTGGCCCTCGGCGTCCGGCGTGGACACCAGCTCGGCGTAGAGCGGGTGTCGGTCCGGCCCGTTGACGTCGACCTTCTCCGTCAACGGGAAGGTCACGCCGTAGTTGACCTGGCAGAATTCCTCGATCTCCGCGGCCGTGCCGGGCTCCTGTCCGGCGAACTGGTTGCAGGGCACCCCGAGCACCGTCAGGCCCCGGTCGGCGTACTCGTCAGCCAGGGCCTGGAGGCCGGCGTACTGCGGGGTGAGGCCGCACCGCGAGGCCACGTTGACCACCAGCAGCGCGCGGCCGCGGTACCGCGCGAGGTCGGCGGGGCCGCCGGTGAGGGCGTCGATCTGCACGTCGAAAACGGTCATGTGGCGAGGCTACGCGCCCGCCGGGACCGGTCGGCGCGGGCATAGGAAATTGATGCATCTACATCTTGACGAAGTGATGACGTGTGAGTAGCGTCTCAGCATCAATCTGGAAAGTTTCCTAACTGTTTAGGGAGACGCCGTATGGAGAGATCGCTCCGCCGGGCCCTCTGGGCCACCGGTGCCGTGGTCGCGCTGGCGGTCGCGGCGGTACCGATGGCGACCGCGTCCGCCGCGGGCAGCGTGACCGCCACCTTCACCAAGGTGCAGGACTGGGGGACCGGTCACGAGACGAAGGTGACCGTCACCAACGGCACCAGCGCCGGCGTGGACACCTGGCGCATCGAGTTCGACCTGCCCGCGGGCACCACCATCAGCACCTTCTGGGATGCCGACGTCACCAGCAGCGGCAACCACTACGTCGCGGTGAAGAAGAGCTGGGCCGGCCCGCTCGCCCCCGGGGCCAGCTTCAGCTGGGGCTACAACGGCACCGGGGCGTACAAGGCGCCGCTCAACTGCACCGTCAACGGCGCCTCCTGCGCCGGCGGCACCCCGCCGCCCACCACCACCCCGCCGACGACCACCCCGCCCACCACGGCTCCGCCGACCACTCCGCCACCGACCACCCCGCCGCCCACGACCCCGCCGCCGACCGGGGGCAAGAAGGTCGTCGGCTACTTCGCCGAGTGGGGCGTCTACGCCCGCAACTACCACGTCAAGAACATCCACACCAGCGGGTCGGCGGCCAAGCTGACCCACATCCTGTACGCGTTCGGCAACACCAGCGGCGGTCGGTGCAGCATCGGCGACAGCTACGCCGACTACGACAAGGCGTACACCGCGGCGGACAGCGTGGACGGCGTCGCGGACACCTGGGACCAGCCGCTGCGCGGCAGCTTCAACCAGCTGCGCAAGCTGAAGCGGATGTACCCGAACCTCAAGGTGCTCTGGTCCTTCGGCGGCTGGACCTGGTCGGCCGGCTTCACCCAGGCCGCGCAGAACCCGGCCGCGTTCGCCGACTCGTGCTACGCCCTGGTCAAGGACCCGCGCTGGGCGGACGTCTTCGACGGCATCGACGTCGACTGGGAGTACCCGAACGCCTGCGGCCTGCAGTGCGACAGCAGCGGCCCGAACGCCTTCAAGAACGTGGTCAGCGCGCTGCGCAGCAAGTTCGGCGCCAACTTCCTGGTCACCGCGGCGATCACCGCCGACGGCAGCAGCGGCGGCAAGATCGACGCGGCCGACTACGCCGGCGCCACGCCGCACCTCAACTGGCTGATGCCGATGACCTACGACTACTTCGGCGCGTTCAACGCCCAGGGGCCCACCGCCCCGCACTCCCCGCTCTACTCATACGCCGGCATCCCGCAGCAGGGCTTCTGGGCGGACGCGGCGATCCAGAAGCTCAAGGGCAAGGGGGTCCCGTCCGACAAGCTGCTGCTCGGCGTCGGCTTCTACGGCCGTGGCTGGACCGGGGTGACCCAGTCCGCCCCGGGCGGCACCGCCACCGGCCCGGCGCCCGGCACCTACGAGCAGGGCATCGAGGACTACAAGGTGCTCAAGAACAGCTGCCCGGCGACCGGCACCGTGGGCGGCACGGCGTACGCCAAGTGCGGCAGCAACTGGTGGAGCTACGACACCCCGTCCACCATCGGCGGCAAGATGACCTACGCGAAGAACCAGGGCCTCGGTGGCGCCTTCTTCTGGGAGCTCTCCGGTGACACCAGCAACGGCGAGCTGATCGGCGCCATCAAGGGCGGTCTCGGCTGAGCCGAGGGCCGACGCATCACCCACCCGGCGGGGAGGGGCCGCACCGGCCCCTCCCCGCCCGGCTGTCCAGCCCCGCCCCGCCGAGCCAGCCGAGCCGCCCGCGCGCCGGACCGGCTGACCGGGGTGGTCGAGGCAAGATGGAACGGCCGCGCGCCCCGTCGCCAGGGACGTGACGGACATTCCGGTACGACGGCTCGACATGCGGGAAGGTCGATGTGGCACACTCGCCGCTCGGCATCTTTCGATGCCCGCGCCGATGGGAGGGACCGATGGGCCTGACGCACCCGAGGGTGGCGACCGGGGTGGTGCTGCTCGCGCTCCTGCCGCTGGCCCTGACCGGCTGCGGCCTCGGCGGGGACGACGGGCCCGGGGCCGCCTCCGACGGCGGGCCGCAGCGGGCGCCGGCCGAGGAGGCGGCGGCCAAGAGCCGCGAGCGGGTGCAGGCGTACCTCGACGCGATGGCGGGCAAGGACGTCGACGCCGGCCGCAGCCAGTTCTGCGCCCCCGTGCAGGCCGCCTTCGACGCCGCCGCGACGGGCCCCAACGGCGACTTCGCCGACCACTTCACCGTGCCGCAGGCCACCATCACCGACGTCCGGTCCGGGCCGAACGGTCAGGAGGTCAGCACCTCCGTCACCGTCGCCGTCGGCTCCCGCAAGGCCACCCGGGCACTGCTGTTCACGGTCACCCGCAGCGGCGCGGACTGGTGCATCTCCGGCGAGGCCCCGGGCGGCCACACCCCCGAACCGTCGATCACCCCCTGACCCGCCCGCCTGGCTGACCTGCGGCCGGCCGGAGTGTGGCGGTGATCTCCCAACTGCCGGAACCATCCCCCTCGGCGGCGGGTCACCCCGGCCGTCGCCGTACGCTTTCTCTCATGCGCCATGAGTGGCATCAGCTGACCCACCCTGCGGTGGGCAGCCCGGGACTCCAGACCAGCCGTCCGACCGCCGACTCCGCCGAGGACGCGGCCCTCGGCCTGGACCGCTGGCGGGAGCTGCCACGGGCCCAGACCCCGCCGTGGCCGGACCCGGCCCAGGTCGCCGAGGTCTGCAAGGTCCTCGACACGGTGCCCTCGGTGGTCGCGCCGTACGAGGTCGACCAGCTCCGGCAGCGCCTCGCGCTGGTCTGCGAGGGCAAGGCGTTCCTGCTCCAGGGCGGTGACTGCGCCGAGACCTTCGCCGACAACACCGAGAGCCACCTGCTGGCCAACGCCCGCACCCTGCTCCAGATGGCGATCGTGCTGACATACGGCGCATCGCTGCCGGTGGTCAAGGTGGCCCGGGTCGCCGGGCAGTACACCAAGCCCCGGTCGCTGCCGACCGACGCGCGCGGCCTGCCGGCGTACCGCGGCGACATGATCAACTCGCTGGAGGCCACGCCGGAGGCCCGGGTCGCCGACCCGCAGCGCATGATCCGGGCATACGCCAACTCGGCGGCCGCGATGAACATGCTCCGGGCGTACCTGGCCGGCGGGCTCGCCGACCTGCACGCGGTGCACGACTGGAACAAGGACTTCGTCAAGCAGTCGCCGGCCGGCGAGCGCTACGAGGCGATCGCCCGGGAGATCGACCGGGCGCTGGCCTTCATCCGGGCCTGCGGGATGACCGACGACGAGGCGCTGCGTACGGTCACCCTCTACTGCTCCCACGAGGCCCTGGCGCTGGAGTACGATCGGGCGCTCACCCGGATCTCCGACAACCGGGCGTACGGCCTCTCTGGGCACTTCCTGTGGATCGGCGAGCGGACCCGGCAGATCGACGGGGCGCACCTCGACTTCATCTCCCGGATCGCCAACCCGATCGGCGTGAAGCTGGGCCCGACCACCACCCCGGACGAGGCCATCGAGCTCTGCGAGAAGCTCAACCCGGACAACATCCCCGGCCGGCTCACCCTGATCAGCCGGATGGGCAACCACCGGGTCCGGGACACCCTGCCGCCGATCGTCGCCAAGGTCACCGCGGCCGGTGCCAAGGTCGTCTGGCAGTGCGACCCGATGCACGGCAACACCCACGAGTCCTCGAACGGCTACAAGACCCGGCACTTCGACCGGATCGTCGACGAGGTGCTCGGCTACTTCGAGGTGCACCGCGGCCTGGAGACCCACCCGGGCGGCCTGCACGTCGAGCTGACCGGCGAGGACGTCACCGAGTGCCTGGGCGGCGCCCAGGGCATCGAGGACCTCGACCTGCCCGATCGGTACGAGACCGCCTGCGACCCGCGACTGAACACCCAGCAGTCGCTGGAGCTGGCCTTCCTGGTGGCGGAGATGCTTCGTGGCTGACGCGCGGAGCGGGCCTGCGAGCCCCGCGGCCGGCGGCCGAAAGGATGACTGTGGCTGAGTTTGTTGATCTACGGTCCGACACGGTGACCCGGCCCACCGCCGGGATGCGGGAGGCGATGGCCACCGCCGAGGTCGGCGACGACGTGTACGGCGAGGACCCCACCGTCGCCGCGCTCGAGGCCGAGGTGGCCGCCCGCTTCGGGCACGAGGCCGCACTGTTCGCCCCGAGCGGCTCGATGGCCAACCAGATCGCGCTCCAGCTCGTCGTGCCGCCGGGCGAGGAGCTGCTCTGCGACGCCGACGCGCACGTGGTCACGTACGAGATCGGCGCGGCGGCCGCGTACGGCGGAATCTCGTCGCGGACCTGGCCGGCGGTCGGCGCGGAGATCGACCCGGACGTGGTGGCCGGGATGGTCCGGCCCGACGGCTACTTCGCGGTGCCGACCCGGGCGATCGCCGTCGAGCAGACCCACAACCGGGGCGGCGGCGGGGTGATTCCCCTCGCCACCCTGCACGAGCTGCGCCGGGTGGCCGACGACCACGGGCTGGCGCTGCACTGTGACGGCGCCCGGATCTGGCACGCGCACGTCGCCGACGAGGTGCCGCTGGCGGAGTACGGCGCCCTCTTCGACACCATGTCCGTCTGCCTCTCCAAGGGCCTCGGCGCGCCGGTCGGCTCGCTGGTGCTGGGCAGCGCCGAGAAGATCGAACGGGCCCGGTGGATCCGCAAGCGGATGGGCGGCGGCATGCGGCAGGTCGGCATCCTCGCCGCCGCCGGCCGGTATGCGCTGGCCCACCACGTCGAGCGGCTCGCCGAGGACCACGCCAAGGCCGCCCGGCTGGCCGAGGCCGTCGCCCCGTACGGCGTGCTCGCCATGCCGGTGCGGACCAACATCGTCCCGCTCGACCTGACCAAGCACCCGCTCGACGCGAAGGCCCTCGCGGCCGCCGCCCGGGCGGCGGGTGTGCTGGTTTCGGTGCTCGGCCCGCGTACCGCCCGCCTGGTCACCCACCTGGACGTCACCGACGCCGCCGTCGACCGCGCCGCCGAGACCCTAACCCAAATCCTCCGCGCCTAACCCCACCCTGCCCCACCCCGTCCCAGGCTGTTGATCAAGGAGTTTGCGTCGCCGGCGGCGCGGATTCCGACGCAAACTTCTTGACCAACGCGGGTTGAGCGGGGGTGCGGGGGAGGGGGTGGGGGTGGGGGAGGTTTAGGGGTGGAAGCGGGTGAGGGTGGCGATGTCGGCGGCGTGGCCGACGTGCTTCTCCGTCGGGGTCTCCACCACGACCGGGATGCCGGCGGTGGCCGGGTGGCGCATCAGCTCGGCGAACGCCGGCTCACCGATGGTGCCCTTGCCGATGTTCTCGTGCCGGTCCCGGGTCGAGCCGCACAGATCCTTCGAGTCGTTCGCGTGCACCAGCTTCAGCCGGTCCGCCCCGACGGCGGCGACCAGGGCGTCCAGCGTGGCGGTCATCCCGCCCTCGGCAGCCAGGTCGTGCCCCGCGGCCCAGGCGTGGCACGTGTCGAAGCAGACCCCCATCATCGGGTGCCGGTCCACCGCGTCCAGGTAGGGGCCCAGGTGCTCCACCCGGGAGGCCAGCGACCGGCCGCCCCCGGCGCTCGGCTCGACCAGCAGCATCGGCCCGCCGCCCGCCGCCGCCTCGTCGAGCAGCGGCAGCAGCGCCTCGCGTACCTGGCGCATCGCCGCCTCGGCGTACCCCGCGTCCACCGCGCTGCCGGCGTGGAACACCACGCCCTCCGCGCCGATCGCCCGGCCCCGGCGCAGCGCGTGCGCCAGGGTCTGGGCCGACCGTTCGACGGTGGCCGGGGTGGGGGAGCCCAGGTTGACCAGGAGCGACGCGTGGATGAAGATCGGCACCCCGCGCTCGCCGCAACCGTCCCGGAACAGCGCGTCCTGCGCCGGGTCGCCCGCTGGCAGGGCCCAGCCCCGCGAGTTGGAGACGTAGACCTGCACCACCTCGGCGCCGGCCGCGTCGACGTACGGCAGCGCCGCCTTCGCCAAGCCGCCGGAGGTGGGGGTGTGCGAGCCGACCCGCCGCCGCGCGCTCACCGGACCGTCTTTCGTTCGCGACTGCGGGGCTCGCAGAACCGGCTCACTCCTCGCGCTCACCGGACTGTCTTTCGTTCGCGACTGCGGGGCTCGCGAACCCGGCTCACTCCTCGCGCTCACAGGCAGGTCACCGTGACCGGGGTGCCCGGCGGCACCGGTGTGTTCTCGCCCGGATTCTGGAAGCGGGCTACCCCTGCGGGGTTGACCTGGATGTTGGCCGGGAAGCCCTGGCTCTCCAGCACCTGCTTGGCCTGATCGCACGGCAGGTCGATCACCCGGGGCACGATCACCTGCGGTGGCCCCTTGCTGATCTCCAGCTTGACCTGGGCGCCCTTCTCCACCCCGGTGCCGTCGGCCGGGCTCTGGCCGAGAATCTCGTCCTTCGGCTTGTCCGAGTCCTTGTACGACTCCACCGGGGTCAGCCCGAGCTGGGCGAGGATGCCCCGGGCGTCGTTGAGGTTCTTGCCCACCAGGTTCGGCACCGTGACCGGGGCGCGCCCCTTGCTCAGCACCACCGTCACCTTCGTGCCCGGCTTGACCACCGTGCCCACCTTCGGATCGGTGGCCATCACCACCCCGGCCGGCAGTTCGTCGTCGTACCGGGCGGAGCCCTTGACCACCACCAGCTTGGCGTCGGTCAGCTCGGCCTGGGCCAGCTCGAAGTCCTTGCCCACCACGTCCGGCACCGGCAACTGCTCCGGACCGAGCGACAGGGTCAGCGTGATCGTGCCGCCCTTGAGGATCCGGGCCGCGGAGCCCGGGTTCTGCCCCAGCACGCTGTCCTTCGGCACCTTCTCGTCGTAGCGGGGGTCGGCGTACTTGAGGGTGAAGCCGCCCCGGGCGGCCCGCGCCTCCGCCTCGGCCTTGGTGAGGCTCACCAGCTGCGGGGCGACCGTGTAGCGCCCCACCCCGAACCACCAGCCGCCGAGAGCGGCCACCAGGCCGAGCACCACGGCCGCCGCGGCGACCGCCAGCCGGCCCCGAGGCGAGCCCATGATCCGGGTACGCAGCCCGGCCAGCCCGGAGCCCGGGTCGCCGTCGGCGGACCGGCGGCGGTGCGGGCGCTGCCCGCCACCCTCGGGCAGCCGGGCCCAGGCGGGACGCTCGGCCGGGCGGACCGCCGCCACCACCATGGTCGGCTGGGCCATCGGGTTCTCGTCGCTCACCTGCCGCAGCACCGCGGTGTGGGCGTTGCCCAGGCCGTCCCGGGCCACCTGCACCTCGGCCAGCAGCGCGCCGGCGTCGGTGGGGCGGGCGCCCGGGTCGCGCCGGGTGGCCCGGCCGACCAGGTCGTCGAGGACCTTCGGCAGGCTCGGGACCAGCGTCGACGGGGGCGGTACGTCCCGGTCGACGTGCTGCCAGGCGACGTCCACCGGGCGTTCGCCGTCGTACGGCACCCGGCCGGTGAGCATCTCGAACAGCACGATGCCGGCGGAGTAGACGTCGGTGCGCGGGTCTGCGTGTCCCTCGGTGACCAGTTCCGGGGCCACGTACGCCACGGTGGCCATGAGCTGGTTGCCGTTCTCCTCGGCGCTCGCCTCGACCGCGCGGGCCAGCCCGAAGTCGGCCACCTTGACCACGCTGTCCACCAGGTTGCCGGTGCCGCCGGTGGGCGCCTCGGCGACCAGCACGTTCTCCGGCTTGACGTCGCGGTGCACCAGGCCGGCACGGTGCGCGGCGGCGATCGCGGCGAGCATCTGCTCGGCGATCGCCAGGGCCTCGTCCGGGTTGAGCCGGCGCCGCTCGGCGAGGACGTCGCGCAGGGTGCGGCCCCGGACGTACTCCATCACCAGGTAGGGAAGGCCGGCGTGGGTGCCCTGGTCGTAGACCGCGACCACGTTCGGGTGGGTCAGCCGGGCGATGGTCTTCGCCTCGTCGGTGAACCGCTCCACGAAGCCGGCCAACCTGGCCCGGGCCTCGGGGGCCTGGGTCGGGTGAATGATCTTGACCGCCACGGTGCGCTCCAGGCGCTCGTCGGTGGCGGTGTACACGGTCGCCATGCCGCCACGGGCCACGCGACCGCGAATGCGGTAGCGCCCGTCGATCAGCGAGCCCAGCAACGTGTCGGCGACCTGTGTGTCCATCGGCAGGCAGTCTATGTGTCAGGAGGGTGAAGGTTGAACAGGATGCTACAGCCGAGGGCCGACGATGGTCCCGCCGCGCGTGTCCGGCCTGGTCGCGCCGCGTCCGGAAGCGTCGGACGGGGGTGCCGCCGCCTGGGCCGTCCCGGCACGTGGCAGGGTGTTCGGGTGACCGAATCCGTACCCGCCGCCGGCGCCGACCTGCCCGGACCGACCGACCCGGCCGGCTGGCTGACCCTGCCGGACGTGGCCGAGCGCCTCGACCTGTCGATCAGCAAGGTGCACCAGCTGATCCGCGACCGGGAGTTGATCGCGGTCCGCCGCGACGGCGTCCGCCGCGTCCCGGCCGACCTGGTGGCCAACCGCACCGTGCTCAAGCACCTGCCCGGCGTGCTCAACCTGCTCGCCGACGCGGGGTACGACGACGAGGCGGCGTTGCGCTGGCTCTACGAGGAGGACCCCACCCTCCCCGGCACGCCGGCCGCCGCCCTCGGCGGCGACCAGGCCCGCGAAGTCAAACGCCGCGCCCAAGCCCTCGGCTTCTAACCCCACCCCACCCACCCCCCCGGGGTCCGCCCGTTGATCATGAGGTTGACGGCAGTTTTCGCGATCAACTCAGCCGCCAACCTCATGATCAACAGGGGAGGTGGGGGTGGGTGGGTGGGGGTGGGGTTAGTCGGTGCGGCGGGTGGCGGCGATGGCCAGGTCGACCAGGGCCTGCCGGGCCTCGGTGTCCAGGTCGACCGTGGTGAGGGCGGCCAGCGCGCTCTCGGTCAGCGCGGCGATCCGCCGCTCGGTACGCTCCAGCGCCCCGCTCGCCGTGATCAGCTCGCGCAGCCGGGTCACCCCGGCGGGGTCCAGCCCCGGGTCGCCGAGCCCGCCGAGCAGCAGCTCCCGGCCCGCGTCGTCGACCGCCTCCAGGGCCGCCGCCACCAGGTACGTCCGCTTGCCCTCGCGCAGGTCGTCGCCGGCCGGCTTGCCGGTGCGCCCCGGATCCCCGAAGACCCCCAGCACGTCGTCGCGCAGCTGGAACGCCTCGCCCAGCGGCAGCCCGTACGCCGAGTACGCCGCGTGCACCTCGGCCGGGGCGTCGGCCAGCGCGGCGCCCAGCAGCAGCGGCCGCTCGACCGTGTACTTCGCCGACTTGTAGCGGGCCACCTTGCCGGCCCGCTCCCGCGAGGTGTCCCCGGTGGCCTGGGTCAGCACGTCGAGGTACTGCCCGACGGTCACCTCGGTGCGCATCTCGTCGAAGACCGGCCGGGCCCGGGCCACCGTACGCGGGTCGAGGCCGGCGGCGTGCAGCAGCTCGTCCGACCAGACCAGGCAGAGGTCGCCCAGGAGGATCGCGGCCGCGTCACCGAAGCCGTCCGGGTCGCCGCTCCAGCCGGCCGCCCGGTGCCGGGCCGCGAACCGCCGGTGCACGGCCGGCTCACCGCGCCGGGTGTCCGAGCGGTCCATCAGGTCGTCGTGGATCAGGGCGCTGGCCTGCACGAACTCCAGCGCGGCCAGGGCCGCCACCACATGGTCGGAGTCGAGCCCGCCGGCCCCCCGGTAGCCCCAGTACGCGAAGGCCGGACGCAGCCGCTTCCCGCCTCTCAGCACGAACGCCTCGATCGCCTCGGCGACCGGCACCAGGCCGTCGTCGACCGCGGTCAGCCAGCCGCGCTGGCCGGCGAGGAACTCGGTGAGGGCCTTGTCGATCCGCTGGCGCAGGCCGGCGCGGTCGACGGGGGATACGGGAGCAGCGTGGGTCACGCGTGAACGCTAGCCGGTCCCCGCCGATCGCGTCGTGCCGCCTTGGCGGGGTTTCGACGGGGGTCGACGGGACCGCGCCGCTCCGGGCCCGCCCGCCGCACCGACCGGCAGGTACGGGCGGGCCGCCGTGAGCAGGCCCGCGTACCGCCGGGCCGCCGGCTCGTCGCGATGCGCGGCCAGCCGCCCGCGTACCTCGGTGAGCTGGCCGACCGCCCGGGGCGAACCGGACCGGACGACGTCGAGCAGCGCCTCGCCGGCCACCGCGCACGCCCCCGCCACCTCGCCGAGCTGGAGGTAACCCCTGGCCAGCCAGCCGCCGTAGACCGCGGCGCGGCGCGGCCGGTCCCGCCCGCGCGCCGCCGGCCCGAGCAGCGGCACGGCGGGCCCCGGACGGCCCAGCGCGACCAGGGTGCGGCCGGTCAGCGCGGCCAGCTCGGCCTCGTCCAGCCAGTACAGCCACGGCGGTTCCCGGCCCGGCTCGGGCCCGCCGGTCCGGTCGGCGGCGTCGAGGGCCGGCCGGGCGGCGCGCGGCCGGCCGGCCAGCGCGACGGCGAACGCCACCCGGTGCAGCAGCAGCGCCCGCAGCCCGGGGGAGGCGGCGTCGCGGGCGCCGGCGTACCCGATCCGGGCCAGGGTCAGCGCTCCCACCGGGTCCCCGGCGCCGGCCAGCAGGTGGCTGGCCGACCCGAGGACGTGCCCGGCGAACGCGGGGTCGCCGGCCGCCACCGCCGCCCGCAGCGCCAGCCGGTAGCCGTCCAGGCCGCCGGTCAGGTCCCCGGCGTCGGCCGCGAGCCAGCCCGCGAGCTGGGCCGACTCGGCCAGCCCGGGCAGCAGCCGGCGGCGGCCGGCTGGCCCGGCGACGGTGAACGCGCGGGCCGTGCGGCGCAGCCGCTGGGCGCCGTGGCCGGCCAGGTCCGCCCCGCCCAGCAGGTCGTCCCAGCGTCGCAGCTCGGCCAGGTCGCCGCCGGCGGATGCCGCCGGCCGGCCCGGCACCGGGCCGGCCGGCCCGCCCGTCACCCCGGCCAGGGGCGGCTCGTCCGGCACCAGGTCCGGAGCCGGTCCGGCGGGTTCCCGGTCGGGGCGCGACCCCCCGCCGGCCGGCCCGGTCAGGGCGTGGCCGGCGAGCGGACCGCCCAGCGCCGCCCCGGTCGGGTCGGCCGCCCAGCGGTGCGCCAGGGTGAGCAGGGCCAACCGCGCCCGGGAACCGGCCCGGTCGACCGCCGCCGGCACGGCGCCGAGGCGTCGGCTGTGCGCCGCGGCCTCGGCGAGCAGCTCGCCCGGCACCCCGAGGACCACGGCGAGCCAGCCCAGCCAGAAGTCGCCGGGTAGCCGGCGCTGCCGTTCCCATCGGGAGACCTCGTGTCTCGTCAGGGTCGGCACGCCGGACGCGGCGCAGAGCTCGGCGGCGACCCGCTGCTGGCTCCAGCCGCGTGCTGACCGCAGCTCGGCCAGGAGCGGCCCGAACAGGCGCGGGCCGGGTGGCGGGATGGGGATCATCGGTCCTCCGGAGGGCGTCGGGGCGGTGCGACGCGGACGCCCGGCAGTGCCGGCCCGGCGCGCCGCCGGTCGTGCTGACCCCCGCGCGGGCCCCGGGGAACGGCCACCGGCCGGCTCCCTCCGCGCCGCCCCTTTTTACTCCCAGGGTGCGACGCTTTGCCCGGCTCCGCTCGCGGGCTGGGAAGACCCTGGGTACGACGGCACGGGCCGGTTACAGTCGGGACGTGGCGCTCGGTCTTCCCTCGGTCCTCCCGAACCCTCAGCCGGCCATCGGGGAGCTGATCCGCGACGGCCAGCCGACCTTCTCGTTCGAGTTCTTCCCGCCCAAGACCCCGCAGGGGGAGCGCCTGCTCTGGCAGGCCATCCGCGAGCTGGAGTCGCTGCGCCCCTCGTTCGTCTCGATCACCTACGGCGCGGGCGGCTCGACCCGGGACACCACGGTCGCGGTGACCGAGCGGATCGCCACCGACACCACCCTGCTGCCGATGGCGCACCTGACCGCGGTGAACCACTCGGTCGCCGAGCTGCGGCACGTCATCGGCCGGCTGGCCTCCGTCGGCGTACGCAACGTGCTGGCCGTGCGGGGCGATCCGCCGGGCAACCCGGGCGGCGAGTGGGTCCGGCACCCGGAGGGCGTGCGGTACGCCGAGGAGCTGGTCCGGCTGGTCCGCGACGCCGGTGACTTCAGCGTCGGGGTGGCCGCCTTCCCGTACAAGCACCCGCGCTCACCCGACGTGACCAGCGACACGAGGTACTTCGTCCGCAAGTGCCAGGCGGGGGCCGAGTTCGCCATCACCCAGATGTTCTTCGACGCCGACGACTACCTGCGGCTGCGGGACCGGGTGGCGGCCGCCGGCTGCGACACCCCGATCCTGGCCGGCGTGATGCCGGTGACCCAGCTGGGCACCATCGAGCGGTCCGTCCAGCTCTCCGGCGCGCCGTTCCCGCCGGCCCTGGCGGAGCGGTTCGCGCGGGTGGCCGACGACCCGGAGGCGGTCCGCCGGCTCGGCATCGAGCAGGCCAGCGAGATGTGCGCGAGGCTGCTGGACGAGGGCGTGCCGGGGATCCACTTCATCACCCTCAACCGGTCCACCGCCACCCGCGAGGTCTGGCAGCATCTCCAGGCCGCCGCGCGGGTGTGACCAGCTGGCCCACGCCACCCGCACCGCCCTTCTACGGTTGATTCCGTGGTGGGCACACAGCTGAACTGGGACCAGTACGCGGCCGCGTGGGCGCGGCTGCACGGCGGGTTCGACCCCCGCGCCGCCGCGCCGGTGGTCCGCGCCTGGCTGCGGTTCTCCTACCACGTGGGCTACATCCTGGGCCGGCTGCGGGTCGGCCCGACCCCGGTGACCGTGGTCGGGGTGCTGCTCTGCGCCGGCGTGCCGCTGCTGGTCGGGCGGCCGGGCGACGGGCCGTTCCTCGGCGCACTGCTCGTGCTGCTCGCCGCGGTGGCGGACAGCGTCGACGGCGCGGTCGCCGTGGTCACCAACCGCACCACCCGGCTCGGCTACGTCTACGACTCGGTCGCCGACCGGCTCGGTGAGGCCGCCTGGCTGACCGCGTTCTGGCTGCTCGGTGCGCCGGGCGCGCTGGTCGCCGCGGCCGGCGGCCTGTCCTGGCTGCACGAATACGTCCGGGCGCGGGCGATCGCCGCCGGGATGCGGGAGGTCGGCGTGGTGACCGTGGGGGAGCGCCCCACCCGGGTGTGCGTGGCCCTGGTCGGGCTGGTGGTCGCCGGGCTCACCGGGTTGCTCGACGCCGACGTGACCGCCGGCACCAGCACCATGGTCACCACGGTCTGGGTGCTGCTGGCCGGCTACGGCCTCGGGCAGCTCCTCGCCGCCGTCCGCCGCGCGCTGATCGACGCCGACCGACCCGCCGAGCAGCCCACCCGAACCCCGGGCCGTTGACCGGGGTCCTCACGCCCAGGCCGGGCCGATCTCGTCGGCGACGATCTGGGCCGACAGGGTGACCATCGGGAGCCCGCCCCCGGGGTGGCTGGAGCCGCCGACCAGCCAGAGCCCGTGCGCCGGGCCCCGGTTGGCCGGGCGCAGCAGGCCACCCGCCGTGCCGTAGATCGCCCCGCCCGGCGCGCCGGTGGCCGCGTCCAGGTCGGCCGGCGTACGGATCTCGCGGAACACCAGCCGGTCCCGGACGTCCACGCCCCGCTCGGCGAGCACGTCGAGGATCCGGTCGGCGTACGCCTCGGCCAGCCCCGGTCGCCGCCAGTCGACCGCGCCCGCGGCGGTGCCGTGGCGCGCGGCGTTGACCAGCACGAACCACGCCTCGTGCCCGGCCGGGCGGACGGTGGGATCGTCGGCCACGGTGACGAAGACCGTCGGGTCGAGGGCCGGCCGGGCCCGCACCCCCCGCCCCGGCGCGCCGAAGACCGCGTCGAACTCGGCGTCGTGGTCGCGGGGGAAGAAGACGGTGTGGTGCGCCAGCCCGGAGTCGCCGCGTACGCCGAGCAGCAGGACGAAGCCGGCCAGGCTGCGGTCGGTGAGCCCGGCCAGCCGGCGCGGGGTGGGCAGCAGGTCCCGGTAGAGGGTGAGCGCGTCCACGTTGGCCACCACCACGTCGGCGGGGACTCCGGCGGTGCCGCCGGCGAGGCGTACCCCGTGCACCCGGCCACCGGCCGCGTCGATCCGGGTGACCGCGGTCCCGGTCCGCACCACCACCCCGAGGTCCAGGCAGCGCGACAGCAGCGCGTCGGCGAGGCTGCCCAGCCCGCCGCGCAGGTACCAGCCGCCGTACGCCAGTTCGGCGTAGGGGACGGCGACCAGCGCGGCCGGGGCGCGGCGCGGGTCGGCGCCGGTGTAGGTGGCGTAGCGGTCGAGCAGCATCCGCAGCCGCGGGTCGGACAGGTGGCGGCGGCCGACGCCGCGCAGCGAGCGGCCGGGGCCGATCGCGGCCAGGTCGCCGAGCCGCCAGGCCAGCGCGGCCAGGTCCCGGGGGGAGTCGACGGTGCGGCGCAGGACGTCCCGGTGCGACGCCGTCCAGACCCGGGTGGCCCGCCGCCAGAGCCGCTGCCAGTCCGCAGCGGCCCGGTCCCCGAACGCCGCGCCGATCCGGGTGGCGAACTCGGCCGGGTCGGCGCACGAGTCCAGGGTGGGGCCGCCGCCGGGGAAGACGTGCCGGACGATCGGGTCCAGCGGCACCAGGTCCAGATACTCGTCGAGCTTCGCGCCGGTCGCCTCGAACAGGTCGTGGAAGACCTGCGGCAGGGTGACCAGGCTCGGCCCGGTGTCGAAGCGGTACGACCCCTCGGGGGCGTCGTGGACATACCGGCCGAGCTTGCCGCCGACCGTGTCGGCGCGCTCGAAGACGGTGACCTCGTGCCCGGTGACCGCCAGCCGAGCGGCGGCGGCCAGCCCGCCGACCCCGGCGCCGATGACCACGATCCGCGCCATGCCGCGCCCCCTAGCCGACTGGGCGACCCCGCCAGGTGAGCCGGCGTCGCTTCCGCAGATGGTACGACCGCAGGGTCAGCCAACCGAGGACCACGACCGACACGGGGTGTTGCAGCGCGTCGGGCCAGGCCCGCCCGCCGGTGGCCCGCGCCGTGACCACCCGCCCGGCGACGCCCAGCAGGTAGGCCAGGAACGCGAGCCCGGCGACCGCCGGCGCGCCGGCCGCCAGCGCGCCCACCGCGATCAGCGGGGGCGCGGTCCAGAGCAGGAGCAGCAGCGCCACCACCAGCATGGCGGCACCGGGATGCCCGAAGGAGGCCCAGAGCGACTTGGTGTAGCCGTCGCGCAACTGCGGCCAGTTCTCGTACATCCGGCAGGCGGCCAGCCGGGAGCCGTCGGCCAGGGCGATCCGCCCGCCCGCGCGCTTCACCGCCCGGGCCAGCTCGATGTCCTCCAGGACCCGGTCGGCGACCGCCGCGTGCCCGCCGGCCCGCAGGTAGCCGGCCCGGTCCACCACCAGGAACTGGCCGCCTGCCGCGGCCAGCGACGGCCGCGGCGAGCGCTCCATCGCGCGCAGCGGCAGGAAGGTCAGCCACAACCACTGCAGCAGCGGCTGCACCAGCCGGTCGGCCGCCGTCCGCACCACGATCCGGGGGTACGCCGACAGCAGCGTCGCGCCCGCCGCGCGCAGCTCGGTCACCGCTGCCGCGACCGCGTACGGGGTGAGCACCACGTCGGCGTCGACGAAGGCCAGCACGGTCGGGGCCGGGCCGGTCCGGGTGGCGAGCTGCCAGCAGGCGTGCGGCTTGCCCAGCCAGCCCGGCGGCGGGGCGGCCCCGCTGAGCAGGGTGAGCCGCGGGTCGTTGCCGGCCACCGCGCGGACCACGTCGGCGGTGCCGTCGGTGGAGTTGTCGTCGAGCACCACGATGCGCAGGTCGGGCACCCCGCGCTGGGCGAGCAGCGCGCGCAGGCACGGCGCCACCCGGTCGGCCTCGTCGCGCAGCGGCAGCAGCACCGCCACCGCCTCGGTCACCTCCACCGGGCCGGCGGCGGGGCGACGCAGCCAGCGGGTGGCGTTGACCCAGGTGTGCGCGGTGAGCGCGGCGACCGCGACGGCCAGGGCGACGACGGCGGTCATGCCGTCCCCTCCCTACGGTCGGGGACGCCAGGAGACACGCCGAGCTGGCCGATTCGCTCCCCTCGCTCGCTCATGCCGGTGCGTCGACGCCGGGGCGGGCCGCCACGTCCACCTCCCGGCGCTCGGGGACGCGACGGCGGGCCCGCAGCAGCGCCACCGCCAGCGGTACGGCGGCCACCGCCATGCCGGCCGCGCCCCAGACCGCCGAGGCCGGCAGGCGGAGGAAGACCGCGTGCGCCAGCACGCTGGCGGCGTACGTCCACAGGTAGAGCGCGAACATCGGCGCGTCCCGCCCGTCGGTGCGGTCGACGGCCGGCCCGGCGAGCGGCCGCAGCGCCGCCGCCAGCAGCAGCGCGAAGAGCAGCCAGCCGAGGTAGTTGCTGGCCGGGACGCCGGGCAGGCCGGGCAGGGCGGGGCCGACGTCCCGCCAGACCCAGTAGCCCTCGGCCACCATCTGCGGGTCGAGGAAGAGGTCCCAGGCGGCCAGCCCGACCGCGGCCAGCGCGATCCGGCCGGCGCGGCGGAAGCGCGCCCCGCCCGCGGTGGCCGGCCGGGTCAGCCGGACCGCGGTGAGCCAGGCCGGCCAGGCCATCCAGGTCCAGGCCAGCGGGATGATCAGCGGCACCCCGGCCAGCTTCGGGCCCAGCTCGCCGGAGTAGTCGTAGCTGCCGAACGGGAAGCCGGTGGCCACCCCGAGCGCCTCCACGGCGAACCCGCCGCCGGTGGCCACCGCGACCAGCGCGACCGCGGTACGCGTACCGCGGGTGAGCAGGGCGTGCCCGACGGAGAGCAGGTAGCCGAGCACGACGGTGGCCACGGTCAGCCCCGCCCGGGTGGCGCCGGCGGTGAGCGGGTAGCCGATCTGGGCGACAATCAGGCCGGCCAGCAGCGCCCAGGGCAGCCGGCGCCGGATCACGGCGTGGCCGGGGCGGGGGCGCCGCCGGGGCCGGGCGGGGGCAGCGGCAGGTCCCGGCCGAGCACGCCGAACGGTCGCTCGTCCCCCGGGAAGTGGAAGTTGCGCAGGATGTCGACGAAGCCGAACCGCCGGTACAGCCGCCAGGCCCGGGACTTCTGCTCGTCGGCCTCCGGCGTGGACAGCAGGGTGGTCGTCCCCTCCGCCATGGTGAGCAGGGCGCGCAGCTGGCCGGCGCCGAGGCCGTGCCCCTGCGCGGGCGGGCGGACGTGCAGCTCGACCACCTCGAAGCAGTGGGGCAGCCAGCGCTGCCGCGCCTCGGTGTCCAGCGCCCGGTGCACCTGGTCGTGCCACCACTGGCCGGCGGCACCGAGGTAGCCGTACCCGAAGCCGGCCAGGTGCCCCTCGCTGGTGAGGCTGGCGACGGCGCGGAAGCCGGGGCGGCGGACGTGGGTGGCGATGTAGCCGCGCCGGGCCTCCAGCAGGTCGGCGCGGTAGCCCATCGCCTCGCCGTAGACGGCCACCACGTCGTCCAGCCGCCGGACCAGATCGTCCGGCGTCCACCGCACCAACCTCATGCGTGTCCTCTCGCCGTTTCCGGATCGCCCTCGGCGACCCACCCCAGCACCGCCCGGTCGCCGACCACGTCGTCGACGGCGAATCGGGCGAACAGTTCCTCCGCGTACCAGCCCTCGGCAGGGGTACGCGTGATCGCGGCGCGATGCTCGGGCTGACGGTACGCGAACGCGACCAGGTCCGCCGGGGCGCGCCACACACTCACGGTGCCCTGCCAGCCCAGCGGGGCCTCGCCGACGCCGAACCGGGCGAGCAGCCCGGGCGCGGCGTGCAGGGCGGCGGCTACCGGCGGGACCGCCCGCCAGAAGGTGACCGCGCGGCGGGCCCGCAGCCGGGCCCTGGTCAACGCCAGCACCGGCCCGGTGACCGGGCCCCCGGACGGCTCGCCGAACGGCCGGCGGCCGGACCACGCGCCCCGGCTGGTCAACGGGCGCAGCTCCAGGCGGACCGAGGAGCGGGCGATCCGGGCCCAGGACCGGCCGACCGGGGAGGCGTCGAAGCCGGCCGCCGCGGCCGGGGAGTCCCAGGCCACCAGCGCGGCCCACCGGGTCGGGTCGGCGTCGCCGGGGCCGAAGCCGGTGCCGGTCCCGGTGCCGAGCAACTTGGCGAACCGGACGCCGGGGGCCCGGCGCAGTCGCGGCGGGTGGACGGCCATCCGGAGCAGCGCGCCGGGCACCGCGACCGGGTGGATCCGCCACACGTGCAGCGTGACGAGTCCCGGCGGGCTCACGCCACCGCCCCGCTTCGCCCCGCGGCGGCGCGAGCCGCCTCGCTGCTGAGCTTGATGGTTCGCTCGCTCACGCCACTTCGGCGGGGGCACCGGAGGTGATCCGCAGCAGCTCCGCATACGTGGTGGGGAAGACCGCCTGCGGCACGCCGCCGGCCGCCCACACCTCGTCGTACGCCCGCAGGGCGGTGTCGACCACGGTGCGTATCGGCCGGGGGTGGCCGACCGGGGCGACCCCGCCGATCACCTGACCGGTGTGCCGCTTGACGAACTCCGGGGTGGCCCGGCGCAGCCGGGTGACCCCGAGGGACGCGGCCAGCCCGGCGGTGTCTACCCGGTGCGCGCCCGAGGTGAGCACCAGCAGCGGCGCGTCGTCCGCGTCGAAGACGAGCGAGTTGGCGATGGCGCCGACGCCGACGCCGAGCGCCTCGGCGGCCGCCGAGGCGGTGTGCACCGCCTCGGGCAGCAGGCAGACCCGGCTCGGCCCGCCGGAGCCGTCGCGGGCGTCCGCGTCGTCGAGAATCCGCTGCACCGCCTGCACGTTCGGGTGTACCGCCGGCACGTTCGGGTGTGGCTGCATGCCGCTCATTCTCCCTGCCTCATCCCGTCGGGCCCGTCCCGCCCCGCCTCGGTGCGTCGATCATGAAGTTGTTGCCCTCGTCCCCGGGCGTGTCGCGGCAACAACTTCCTGGTCAACGGGCGGGGCGGCTGGCGGCGCGGGCGGCGATGAGAGCCTCGATGCCGTCGAGGATGCGGGCGAGGCCGAAGTCGAGCGCCTGGTCGCCGGCGGCCTGGGCGGCGGCCGAGCGGAGCGCGACGTCCAGCGCCGGGAAGCGCTCCTCCCGGCCCCGCAGCAGCGTGGCGAACCCGGCCTCCCGAGGCTGTCCGGGCGTCTCGGCGGCGGTCGCCGTCGCGTGCTGGGCCAGGTTGCGGGCGTGGCCGACCAGGAGCACCGCGACGTCGAGCTGTTCGCCGCCGGTCAGCCCGGTGCCGGTGAGGGCGGCGACGACCCGCTCCAACCAGGCCAGCTCGTTGGGGCCGGGGAGCCGGGGGCCGACCGTCGCCGCGTTGGCCCACGGGTGGCGGCGGAACCGGTCGAACATCTGCCGGGTCCAGTCATCGAGCTGGCCGCGCCAGTCCGCGCCCGTCCGGGGCGGGGACGGCTCGCCCATCGCCGTCTCCAGCATGAGGGCGACCAGCTCCGCCTTGCCGGGCACGTACCGGTAGAGGGCCATCTTGGTGACGTCCAGCGACTCGGCGACCCGCTGCATGGTCAGCCCGTCGAGCCCGTCAGCGTCGGCGATGGCGATGCCGGCCCGGGCGATCGCGTCGAGGGTCAGCGTGGGCCGGGGGCCCCGGCGAGGCCCGCTGGGCGTGCCCCACAGCAGCTCGTAGAGCCGTCGGTTGTCGGTGCCACCGGTCTCCACGCGCACCTCACACTTGTCCACGGATCGAAACTGTGTCTACAGTACTCTGTATCTGACGGACACAGTTTAGATCCCAAGGGGGAAGACATGTCCTCTTCACTGCGCGGCTTCCGGGTGCTCGTCTCCGGCGCCGGGGTGGCCGGCCCGGCGGTGGCCTGGTGGCTGGCCCGGCACGGGGCCGAGGTCATCGTCGTCGAGGCCGCCCCGGCGCTGCGGACCAGCGGCTTCGCGGTCGACTTCCGCGGGCCGACCCACCTCGGCGTGCTCGCCGCCATGGGGGTGCTCGACGAGCTACGCGCGGTGCAGACCCACGCCGGCGCGATGAGCCGGGTGGACGAGCACGACCGGGAGATCTTCCGGCTGCCGGCCGAGTTCGCCGGCGGCGAGCTGGAGGTCCGCCGCCGGGACCTGTCCCGGATCCTTTACGAGCGCGGCGCCGACCGGGTCGAGTACCTGTTCGGCGACCGGATCACCGCGCTCACCGACACCGGCGACGGGGTGCACGTCGACCTCGCCCGGGGCGCCTCCCGCACGGTCGACCTGGTGGTCGGCGCGGACGGCATGCATTCCGGGGTGCGCCGGCTGACCCTCGGCCCGGAGCCGGCGTACGTCACCCACCTCGGCTACCACCTGGCCGGCTGGGACCTGCCGAACGACCTGGGGGCGGACGCCGTCCCCCGGCAGTACAACGTGCCCGGCCGGATGGCCAGCGTCTCCGCCGATCCGCGCGACCCCGACCGGGCCACCGCCCTCGCCGTCTTCGCCGGGCCCCGGCAGGACCACGACCGGCTCGACCCCGACCGGCAGCAGGCGCTGATCGCCGACGCCTTCGCCGGGCTGGGCTGGCACGTGCCCCGGCTACTGGCCGGCCTGCGCGCCGCGCCGGAGCTCTACTTCGACGCGATCGCCCGGGTCCGCGTGCCCCACTGGCACACCGGCCGGACCGTGCTGCTCGGCGACGCGGCGTGGGGGGTCACCCTCGGCGGGATGGGGGTCGGCACCGGCCTCGTCGGGGCGTACGTGCTCGCCGGCGAGCTGGCTCTGACCGGCGGCGACCACCGGGTCGCGCTCCCGGCGTACGAGCGGCGGATGCGGGGGTACGCGTCCCGCTGGCAGCGCGGCGCCAACCCCGGCCACTTCCTGGCCCCGGCCAGCGGCTGGGGGCTGTGGCTGCGCGACCGACTGCTGGCCGCCCGCCCGGTCCAGTCGATGCTGGTGCGCAGCACCGGGTCGCTGGCCACCGAGGCCGACCTGCCCGACTACGCGGCGCGGGTCTGAACGGCTGGTCGGGAGCCGGGCCAGTTCGAGGTGGCCCGGACCCGGCCGGTGCTGTCCACCAGCAGGGCCGCGTAGCCGTCCAGGGTGGCCAGCCAGTCGAGTGCGTCCGCGCCCCGGGCGGCGGCCGCGGTGGCGTACACGTCGGCCCAGAGCAGCTCGGGGCCGACCACGGTGACCGACCGGACGGCCTCGGCGGGCCGGCCGGCGCGCGGGTCCAGGATGTGCGCGCCGCGCCGCGTGGTGCCCGAGGTGGCGACGGCGCCGCCCGCCCGCTCGACCACGTCGAGCATCCGCTCGGGGTGGTCGGGGTCCTCCACCCCGACCCGCCAGGCCGGCCGGCCCGGCGCGGTACGCAGCAGCACGTCCCCGCCGGCGTTGAGGCAGAGGTCGTGCTCGGGCAGGTCGGCGAGGTGCCGGGCGGCGCGCTCCACCGCCCATCCCTTGACCAGCCCGGACGGGTCGAAGCCGGTGCCGCCGCCGGGCAGCGGCAGGCGCCGGGCGTCGAACCAGCCGCCGGTGCGGGCGCGGGCCAGCTCGCAGAGCTCCACCACCTCGCGCACCACCGGCTCGGCGGTGGCCGGGTCGGGCGGCGCGCCGCCGAGCCGGCCCAGCACGCTCTCCGGCCGGTACGTGCTGAACACCGCGTCCACCTCGCCCAGCTCGGCGAAGACCCGCTCCACCCGCGCCGCCACCGCGTCGGTGTGCACCTCCGGCCCGCGCAGGTGCACGCTCACCGGCAGCCCCATCACCTGCACCACCCAGGCCCGCCGGTCCAGTTCCATCGTCAGGTTCATCGTCGCCACTCCGTTCACTTCAGGTGCGCCGCGTCGATCGCGGACTGGAGGGACTCGCGGTAGCCGTCGCTGGTGACGGTGGCCCCGGAGACGGTGTCGATCCGGGCGCTCTGCGCGGCCAGGGCCTCCTGCCGCAGGACCGGCACCGCGTAGTCGTTGATCTCCTGGTCCCGGCGGTTGCCGTCCGGCACCTGCACCGTCCTGACGTCGGTGATCTTCCCGCCGGAGACGGTGATCCGGACCTGCACCGGCCCCCACCGGGTCTGCGCCACCGACCCGGTGACCGTGCCGCCGGAAGAGGCGCCTCCCGACGAGCCGGCGCCGGTGGAGCCGTCCGCGCCGGTCGCGGTCCCGGGGTTCGTCACCACCCCGTCGGATCCGCCGCCGGCGGCCGCGCTGCTCGCCCCGCCCGGACCCATCGTGCTGGTCCGGTAGCTGAACAGCAGCACCAGGGCCGCCACGGTGGAGAGCAGCCAGAGGGTGATCCGTCGCACGGATCCTCCTTTCGTGCCTGTCACCAGGCGAACCGTTCGTGATGGGTGTGCGCGTCGGGAACCCCCGCCGCGCGGGTCGCGGCGCGGGCGGCGTCGACCCAGCCGTCCGGTCCGCAGAGGAAGACGTCGTGACCGGAGATGCCGGGGGAGAGCCGGCGCAGCGCCTCCGCGTCGGACAGCCCCTCGGCGTACGCGGGCAGCCACGCCGGGCGGGCCGCCCGCGGGCCGACCAGGTGGTGCACCACCAGCCCCCGCTCGGTGGCGAGCTGGTCCAGCTCGGCCCGGAAGGCCAGGTCCGCCGGGGTGCGTGCGCGGTAGAGCAGCACCGCCTCGCCGGGGGCGTACGGCAGCTCCCAGAGCAGTGCCAGCAGCGGGGTGATCCCGACCCCGCAGGCGAGCATGGTGATCCCGCCGCCGCGCCAGTGCTCCCCGGTCAGCCGCCCGTACGGCCCCTCGACCAGCACTTTCGTGCCGGGGCGCAGGGCGGCCATCCGGGCGCTGTCGTCGCCGAGGTCCTTGACGGTGATCCGCATCAGGTCCCCGTTCGGCGGCGCCGACAGCGAGTACGGGTGCGCCCGGGACCAGCCGGGGCCGTCCAGGAACCGCCAGAGGAGGAACTGCCCGGCCCGGGCGGGCAGCCGGTGCAGGTCGCGCCCGCGCAGCCAGACCGAGGTGACCCCGGGCGCCTCGGGCACCACCGCGGCCACCTCGATCCGGTGCCGCAGCGACCGCCAGGCGGGCAGCCCGAGCCGGTAGACCAGCACGCTGGCCAGCGCCAGCAGGTAGACCGTCCACCAGTAGGCGCGGGCCGCCGCCGAGCCGACGAAGTCGGCGCCGGCCCAGAGCTGGTGCGGCAGCGCCAGCGCGACACCGAGGTACGCGTACAGGTGCAGCAGGTGCCAGGACTCGTAGCGCAGCCGGCGCCGGGCCGCGCGGACCGAGGTCACCACCACCAGCACCAGCAGGGCCAGCGCCGCGGTGGCCAGCAGCATCCCGGGGTACGTGACGACCAGGTCCCAGGTCTCGGCCAGCACGCCCTGCCGGGCGGTGCCGGCGTACCCGAGGATGGTCAGCAGCACGTGGGTGAGCAGCAGGTGGAACGAGGTGAAGCCGGCGAGCCGGTGCCAGCGGGCGATCCGGTCCTGGCCGAAGCGTCGCTCGATCAGCGGCACCCGGGCCATCAGCACCACCTGGATGAGCATCAGGTCGGTGCTGACCAGACCGGCGAGCCGGCCGAGCGAGGTGAGGCCGGTGGCGAGGCCGCCCAGCAGCTCCTGCACCCCGCGATCGGCGGTCCAGAGGGCGGTGACGACCAGCAGGCTGAGCACCGCGGCGGTGCCGGCGACGTCGGCCCACCAGGCGGGGACCGCCGGCAGGGTACGGCGTCCGGTCCGCCGGTCGGCGACGGCGGCGGTCACCGGCGGGTTTCTTCGGTTCGGCTCACGTTCATGAAGCCCACTCTGGGCCGGGGAACTCGACGCGCCCTTTGCCGAAGCTGTGGGCCGGCTGAGAATCCGGCTCGCCTCTCGCGTGTCCCGGGCGACGCGCCGGGCCCGGGGTGATCGGCGCGCCGGGCGCGTCACACGTTGCATTTTCGTCGGAGGGGAGGTGTACTGTCAGGGCAGTTAGAACGAGTGTTCGATTCAGTCGTACGCTCGTTCCAACACCCGGGAGGGGTGTTTCGCGGCGCCGGCTCCCGGGAGGTGCGGTTCCGCGGACCGCACCGGGCTCCGGACAGTCGCGAGTCCGGACCCGTCAGGCAGGTCGTCGCCCGCCGCCCACGACCCCCGGGCGGCGGGCGACGGACCCGCCGGTACGCCGGCCGGGTGTGGTGTGGGGAAGCGTCCACACCCGGCCGGCCCCCACCTGGTGCGTCTTCCTCCGCACCGCCCGCTCCGGGCGTCCCGCCGGCGGATCCGATCCGTCACGTGCCGCCCCGCCCCGGCCCACGCGGAGGAGAGACCATGCCGACCAGTCCGGCCCAGGCCCCGACGGTGCCCGCGCACGTGCTGCCGCACCGCACCCCCGCCCAGTTGCTCGCGGTGGCCCGCCACGGGCTGGCCGAGGCCGCCCGGACCCGCCCCGACGGCCTCCGGTACGCCGCCGCCCACCTCGCGGCGCTGCGCGCCGCCGCCGCGCTGCTCGCCGCCCGCGCCCGCCCCACGCCCGGCCGGCGCAACCGGATCACCAGCGTCTGGGTCCTGCTCTCCACCGTCGCCCCCGAGCTCGACGAGTGGGCCGGCTACTTCGCCGCCGGGGCGAGCAAGCGGGCCGCCGCCGAGGCCGGCATCCCCCGGGTGGTCAGCGCCCGGGAGGCCGACGACCTGCTCCGCGCCGCCGAGGAGTTCGTGGCCGTGGTGGAGACCGCGCTCGGCCGGCAACCGGCGCTCGACGGTCTGCACCGGCCGCTCCGGCTCGGCGTGTCCGACGCCACGCCGCGACCCGGAGCAGCCGCCGCCTGACCCGGCGACGTCCGGCCACCCGGCGGGGAGGCGGGTGGCCGGACGTCGTCGTGCCCGGTCCGGCGACGTCCGCCGCACATGGAGATCCAGCAGCACCACCACCACGGGGCGTACCCGTGGGCGACACACGACAGGGGGTAGGTCGGATGGCGGGCCGCATGGTGGTCGGTTCCGCCGCGCTGGCCGAGTTGGTGCGCCCGGCGAGCGCGCCCGACCCGGCGAGCGGCCACCGGGTGCTGCCCGTCCGGCCCGAGCTGACCGGGCTGCTGCCCAACCGCGGGCTGCGGCGCGGCAGCACCATCGCGGTCGGCGTCGGGCAGCCCCGGCGCAGCGGCGGGACGTCGCTGATCCTCGCCCTGCTCGCCGAGGCGTCCCGGGCCGGCTCCTGGTGCGCCGTGGTCGGCGTGCCCACCTTCGGGGCCGGCGCGGCGGCCGAGGCCGGGATCGCCCTGGACCGGCTCGCCCTGGTGCCGCACCCCGGGCCCGAGTGGCCCACCGTGGTCGCCGCGCTCATCGACGGGGTCGACGTGGTGGTCACCGCCGTGCCGGCCACGGTCTCCGCCTCCGTCGCCAACCGGCTGGCCGCCCGGGCCCGGCAACGCGGCAGCGTGCTCGTCCCGTACGGCCGGTGGGACGGCGCGGACGTCACGCTCCAGGTGGTCCGCGGGGTCTGGGAGGGGCTCGGCCCGGGCCGGGGGCGGCTGCGCCGCCGGGAGGTGACCGTCTCGGCCCGGGGGCGGGGCGCGGCCGCCCGCCCCAAGGAGATCAAGGTCTGGCTGCCCGGCGACGAGCTGACCCGGGTCATCCCCCGGGCGACCGGTGCCGCCGCCCGCACCACCTCGCCCCGGCTCCGGGTGGTGGCGTCGCCCGTCCCGGCCGCCCGGCCCCGCACCGCGATCGGGTCGGCATGAGCGAGCGCAGCGAGCGAATCATCAGGCACAGTCCGGTGGAGCCTCATGCGGCCGCCGAGCGGAGCGAGGTGGCCGCATGACCGGGGCGCCGGTGCGGACCCTGCTGCTCTGGTGCCCGGACTGGCCGGTCCTCGCCGCCGAGATCCTCGACGGGGTGCCCGCCACCGACCCGGTCGCGGTGCTGCACGCCAACCGGGTGGTCGCCTGCTCCGAGCGGGCCCGCGCCGAGGGCGTACGCCGGGGGCTGCGCAAGCGGGAGGCACAGGGGCGCTGCCCGCAGCTCACCGTCGTCGACCACGATCCCGGCCGGGACGCCCGGGCGTTCGAGCCGGTGGTGGCCGCCGTCGAGGAGGTGGCCGCCGGGGTCGAGGTGATCCGCCCCGGCGCCTGCGCGCTGGCCGCCCGGGGGCCGAGCCGCTACCTCGGCGGGGAGGAGGCGGCGGCCGAGCGGATCGTCGAGCACGTCGCCCAGACCTGCGCGGTGGAGAGCCAGGTCGGCGTCGCCGACGGGGTCTTCGCCGCCGGGCTGGCCGCCCGGGACGGGCGCATCGTGCCGCCCGGCGGGACCGCGGAGTTCCTGGCCGCCCTGCCCGTCGAGGCGCTCGGCCGGCCGGCCCTGACCGACCTGCTGCGCCGGCTGGGGGTGCGTACCCTCGGGGACTTCGCCGCGCTGCCCGCCGGTGACGTGCTGGCCCGGTTCGGCTTCGACGGGGCGCTGGCCCACCGGCTCGCCGCCGGCCGGGACCACCGGCCGCTCGCGGTCCGGCAGCCGCCGGCCGACCTGACCGTCACCGCCGAGTACGACGAGCCGATCGACCGGGTCGACGCCGCGGCGTTCGCCGCCCGGACGCTGGCCGAGCAGCTGCACGAGCGGCTCGCCGCGTACGGGCTGGCCTGCACCCGGCTCGGCATCGAGGCGGTCACCGCGCACGGCCAGGAGCTGCACCGGGTCTGGCGGCACGACGGCCTGCTCACCGCCGCGGCCATCGCCGATCGGGTGCGCTGGCAGTTGGACGGCTGGCTCTCCGGCAGCAACGGCCGGGGCGGGGCCCGCCCGGCCCGCCCCACCGCCGGCATCATCCGGCTGCGGCTGGTGCCGGACGGGGTGCTCGCCCAGGCCGGCCTGCAACCCGGGCTGTGGGGGGAGACCGGCGAGGAGCGGGAGCGGGCGCACCGCGCGCTGAGCCGGGTGCAGGGCATCCTCGGCCCCGAGGCGGTGGTCACCCCGGTGCTCGGCGGCGGACGCTCCCCGGCCGACCAGGTACGCCTGGTCCCGTGGGGCGACGAACGACTGCCCGCCCGCCCCGGCCCACCGCCCCTGCCCGCCGCCCCGGCGGGCGGGCCGCCGCTGCCGGCCGGGACGGCCGATGCTTCCGCCGGATCGCCCGGCGGCGAGCCGCGCCCGGGTGCGGCGGGTCCGTCGGGTACGTCCACCCGATCCGGGGTGGCGCGCCCCGGCGGGGTGGCGCGGTCGGGTGGGGCGCCGGTCCCGCCCTGGCCGGGGCGGCTTCCGCCGCCCGCGCCGGCCGTGGTGCTGCCGACCCCGCTCCTCGCCACCGTGCACGACACCGCGGGTGAGCCCGTCGTGGTCAGTGCCCGGTTGGCGGTGAGCGCCCCGCCCGCGCGACTGGTCGTCGGCACCGGCCGGCCGGCCGAGATCGTCGGCTGGGCCGGCCCGTGGCCGGTGGACGAGCGCTGGTGGGCGCCGGCCGAGGCCCGGCGCCGGGCCCGGTTCCAGGTCTGCCTGGCCGACGGCGCCGCCCTGCTGCTCGCGGTCGAGGGCGGCCAGTGGCTGGTGGAGGCGATCTATGACTGAGCGCCGAGCGGCGGGGGCGGGGCGGTGAGCTTCCACAACCCGAATCTGTCCTGGTCGGAGCTGGAACAGGTGCTCTCCGGCCGGCCCCGCGGTGGGCGGTCCGGCAAGGGGCGGTCCCGGGACGAGCGGCACCTGCACGTGGTGGACCCGCTCGCGGTCGACGCCGACGGCGGCGACTCCCCGGCGTGGAGCCGCAAGCGGCAGCAGTACGAGCCGCCCGAGCTGCCCCGCCCGGACGACCCGGTGCCCTACGCGGAGCTGCACGCGCACTCCAACTTCAGCTTCCTCGACGGCGCGAGCCACCCCGAGGAACTGGCCGAGGAGGCCGCCCGGCTGGGGCTCACCGCGCTCGCCGTCACCGACCACGACGGCTTCTACGGCGTGGTGCGGTTCGCCGAGGCGGCCCGCGCACTGCACCTGCCGACGGTCTTCGGCGCGGAACTCTCCCTCGGGCTGCCCGGCCCGCAGAACGGCGAGCCCGACCCGCACGGGTCGCACCTGCTGGTGCTCGCCCACGGCCACGAGGGGTACGCCCGGCTGGCCGCCACCATCTCCCGCGCCCAGCTCCGCGGCGGCGAGAAGGGCCGCCCGGTCTACGGCGAGCTGGAGGAGGTCGCGGCGGAGCTGCGCGACCACGTGCTGGTGCTCACCGGCTGCCGCAAGGGGCACGTGCCCGGCGCCCTGCTCACCGAGGGCGTCGACGCCGCCGCCCGGGAGCTGGACCGGCTCACCGCGCTCTTCGGCGCCGAGACGGTGGCGGTGGAGCTGACCGACCACGGCCACCCGATCGACGCCGACCGCAACGACGCCCTGGTCGAGCTGGCCGACGCGGCGGGGCTGCCCACGGTCGCCACGAACAACGTGCACTACGCCACCCCGGGCCGGCGTCGACTGGCCACCACCGTGGCGGCGGTGCGCGCCCGGCGCAGCCTGGACGAGATCGACGGCTGGCTGCCCGCCGCCGGCACCGCCCACCTGCGCAGCGGCGCGGAGATGGCGGCGCGGTTCGCCGCGTACCCGGGCGCGGTGGCCCGGGCCGCCGAGTTCGGCGCGGAACTCGCCTTCGACCTGCAACTGGTCGCGCCGAAGCTGCCGGCGTACCCGGTGCCGCCCGGGCACACCGAGATGAGCTGGCTGCGCCGGCTGACCATGGACGGCGCCCGGGAACGCTACGGCCCGCCCGAGGCGCACCCGGAGGCGTACGCGCAGCTGGAGCACGAGCTGCGGATGATCTCCGACCTCGGCTTCCCCGGCTACTTCCTGGTGGTCTACGACATCGTCACGTTCTGCCGCGAGCAGGACATCTACTGCCAGGGCCGGGGCTCGGCGGCCAACTCGGCGGTCTGCTACGCGCTGCGGATCACCAACGTGGACGCAGTGCGGCACCAGCTGCTCTTCGAGCGTTTCCTCGCCCCGGAACGCGACGGTCCGCCCGACATCGACGTGGACATCGAATCCGACCGTCGGGAGGAGGTGATCCAGCACGTCTACGCCCGGTACGGCCGGGAGTACACCGCTCAGGTCGCCAACGTCATCTCGTACCGGCCGCGGTCGGCGGTGCGGGACGTGGCCAAGGCGTTCGGCTTCTCGCCCGGGCAGCAGGACGCCTGGAGCAAGCAGATCGACCGGTGGGGCTCGGTGGCGACGGTGGACGTGGCGGACATTCCCGAGCAGGTGGTGGCGTACGCCAACGAGCTGCAGAGGTTCCCCCGGCACCTGGGCATCCACTCCGGCGGCATGGTGATCTGCGACCGGCCGGTGATCGAGGTCTGCCCGGTCGAGTGGGGGCGGATGCCCGACCGCAGCGTCCTGCAGTGGGACAAGGACGACTGCGCCGCCGTCGGGCTGGTCAAGTTCGACCTGCTCGGCCTCGGCATGCTCTCCGCGCTGCACTACGGCTACGACATGATCGGGATGAGCCTGGACCTGGGCGACATGACCCTGGACGACCCCGAGGTCTACGACATGCTCTGCCGGGCCGACTCGGTCGGGGTGTTCCAGGTGGAGAGCCGCGCCCAGATGGCCACCCTGCCCCGGCTCAAGCCCCGCGTCTTCTACGACCTGGTGGTGGAGGTGGCGCTGATCCGGCCCGGCCCGATCCAGGGCGGCTCGGTGCACCCGTACATCCGGCGCAAGAACGGCCAGGAACCGGTGACGTTCCCGCACCCGCTGATGCGCAACGCGCTGGAGAAGACCCTCGGCGTGCCGCTGTTCCAGGAGCAGCTCATGCAGCTCGCCATCGACCTGGCCGGCTTCGACGCGGCCGGGGCCGACCAGCTGCGCCGGGCGATGGGGGCGAAGCGCTCGGTGGAGCGGATGGCGCAGATCGCCGACCGGCTCTACGCCGGGATGGCCGAGCGGGGCATCACCGGCGAACTGGCCGACGACGTCTATCGCAAGCTCACCGCCTTCGCCAGCTACGGCTTCCCGGAGAGCCACGCGATGAGCTTCGCCTACCTGGTGTACGCCAGTTCCTGGCTCAAGCGCTACCACCCGGGCCCGTTCCTGGCCGCCCTGCTCAACGCCCAGCCGATGGGCTTCTACTCGCCGCAGACCCTGGTCGACGACGCCCGCCGGCACGGCGTCGAGGTACGCCGGCCGGACATCAACGCCAGCGGCGCCAAGGCGGTGCTGGAGTCCACGCCGGAGACCCGGTGGGGGAGCCAGCCGGGGGAGCCGCCGCACGCCTGGGGGCTGGGCGGCCCGGCCGTCCGGCTCGGGTTGAGCAGCGTACGCACCCTCGGCGACGACGTGGCCGAGCGGATCGAGGCGGAGCGGACGGCCCACGGGCCGTACCGGGACATGCCGGACCTGGCCCGGCGGGTCGGGCTCACCGCCGCCCAGCTGGAGGCGCTGGCCACCGCGGACGCCTTCGCCTGCTTCGGGCTGACCCGGCGGCAGGCCCTCTGGGCCGCCGGCGCGGCGGCCCAGGACCGGCCGGGCCGGCTGCCCGGCACGGTGACCGGCGCGACCCCGCCCACCCTGCCCGGGATGGAGGCGGTGGACCGGCTGGTTGCCGACGTCTGGGCCACCGGCCTGTCCCCGGAGAGCCACCCGGCCCGGTTCATCCGGGACCGGCTGGACGCCCTGGGCGCGGTGCCGATCGCCCGGCTCGGCCGGGTGGAGCCCGGCCAGCGGATCCGGGTCGGCGGGATCGTCACCCACCGGCAGCGGCCGGCGACCGCGGGCGGGGTCACCTTCCTCAACCTCGAGGACGAGACCGGGATGCTCAACGTCACCTGCTCGCCGGGGCTCTGGCAGCGCTACCGGCGGGTCGCCCGCACCAGCGGGGCGCTGGTGGTGCGGGGCCGGTTGCAGCGGCACGAGGGCGTCACCAGCCTCACCGCGGACCGGCTGGACGCGATCGACCCGCCGGTCACGCCGGCCTCCCGCGACTTCCGCTGACCTCGCCTCAGCCACGCCGACCGGGGCGAGCCCGGTGCCGGCGTCGACGGCGGGCCGGCACCAGGCCCACGTCGTGGAGACCTTCGCCACACCGGGCCGGCAGAGGGCATGGCGTGGGCCACATTTCCGTTTCCTGGATCGGCGGGCCGGAGATACGGTCCGCCGGCATGGGCAGAGCGGCCCACGCGGGAAAGGTGGAAAACGATGACGGGGAGCAACACCCACCACGGCGTCGCCAACGCCCGACGGACCCGGCTCGGTGCGGACTGGGTCCCGGCGCACGACACCGAGGTGCACGAATACCCGGTGACGGACGGGCCGGTCGCCAACGCCCACCGCTCCCGCGCCGAGGAGGACCCGGCCGGAGGCGGCGAGTCCTGACCCCGCTGGCGCGGGTGACTAGGCTCGGCGGGGTGGAGCAGACCCGAACCCTGACCCCCCGTACCGCCGTGATCTGGGCGGTGCTCCGGGCCGAGCTGCAGCGCCGGGTGGGCGAGCGGCTCACGGTGCTCGACGTCGGCGGCGGGACCGGCGGCTTCGCCGTCCCGCTCGCCGAGGCGGGCCACCACGTCACCGTGGTCGACGCCAGTCCCGACGCGCTCGCCGCGCTGACCCGCCGCGCCGCCGAGGCCGGGGTCGCCGACCGGGTACGCGCCGTGCAGGGCGACGGTGACGCGCTCGCGGGGCTGGTCGAGCCGGCCAGCATGGACCTGGTGCTCTGCCACGCCGTCCTGGAGGTCGTCGACGACCCCGCGTCGGTGGTCTCGGCCCTGGTCGGCGCGCTGCGCCACGGGGGCGCGGCCAGCGTCCTGGTCGCCGGGCGGGCCGCCGCCGTGCTCACCCGCGCGATGAACGGCCACCTCGACGTGGCCGCCGCGCTCGCCGCCGACCCGGACGGCAGCGCCGGCCCGCGGGACACCCTGCGCCGGCGGTACGACGCCGAGGGCGCCGTCGCCCTGCTCAGCGCCGCCGGGCTCACCGTCGAGGAGATCCACGGCGTACGCGTCCTGGCCGACCTGCTGCCCGCCGCCGTGGCGGACGGTCAGCCGGCCGCCCTGGTCGAGCTGGAACGGGCCCTGGCGGCCCGGCCGCCGTACCGGGACATCGCCGCCCAGCTGCACCTGTTCGCCCGCCGCCCGGTATGACCGGCCCGGCGGTGGATCCGCTCGCCCCGGTCGCGCCCCGCTACGGTGGCGGCAGCCTCGCCGACGTCCTGCCCAGCGCGCTCGCGGTGCTCGGCGTGCCCGGCGCGGCCGACCTGCTCGGTCTGGCGCCCCGGTTGGCCGGGGTACGCCGGATCGCGGTCCTGCTGGTCGACGGGCTCGGCTGGTACCAGATCCCCGCCGCCACCCCGTACGCCCCGACCCTGGCCGGGCTGGCCGCCACCGTCGGCACCCCCCTCACCTCCGGATTTCCCTCCACCACCCCGACCAGCCTGGTCACCCTCGGCACCGGCGTGGCCGCCGGCGCGCACGGGGTGCTCGGCTTCAAGGTCCGGGTCCCGAACACCGACCGGGTGCTCAGCCACATCGAGTGGGCCGGCGACCCGGAGCCGCTGCGCTGGCAGCCCGTCCCCACCCAGTACGAGCGGGCCCGCGCCGCCGGGGTCGCGGTGACCGTGGTCAGCCGCCCCGAGTACGGCGGCAGCGGCCTGACCCTGGCCGCGAACCGGGGCGGCGACTACCGGGGGGCGTCCGGCGTCGACGCGCTCGCCGGGCAGATGCTCGCCGCCCTCGCGGCCGGCGCCGGGCCGACCCTGGTCTCCGGGTATCACCCGGACCTGGACCGGCACGGACACCTGAGCGGCGTCGACTCCGTGCCGTGGCGGCTGGCCGCCGCCGAGGTGGACCGGCTGCTCGTCCGGCTGGTCGACGGGCTGCCGCCGGACGCCGCGCTGCTGGCAACCGCCGATCACGGGCAGCTCAACGTGCCGGCGGGCCACCGGATCGACCTGGACACCGATCCCCGGCTGCGGGCCGGGGTCCGGGTGGTCGCCGGCGAGCCCCGGGTCCGCTACCTGCACGTCGAGCCGGGCGCCACCGCGGACGTGGTGGCCGCCTGGTCGGCGGTGCTGGACGGCGTCGCGTGGGTGACGACCCGGGACGAGGCGGTGGCCACCGGCTGGTTCGGGCCGGTGGCCGAGGAACACCTGCAGCGGATCGGCGACGTGGTGGTGGTCTGCCGGGACACGTACGCCGTGGTCGCCACCCGCTCGGAGAAGCCGATGGAGTCGCGGCTGGTGGCGTACCACGGCGCCGACACCGCCGCCGAGATGACCATCCCACTGCTCACCATCCGCGGCTGACCCGCCCGCCCCCCTGCGCCTGCAAGGTCCGCGCAGCTTCACGGTAGGGAGGGGCCTGGCGCCGCCGCCGGGGCGGCTCGTGGCGGGCGCTCGGGCGGGGCGGCGGGCGGGTTGTCGGACCGGGCGGTTAGCGTGCGGGAATGGGCCGCAGCCAGTCGTTGCCCCGGGGCGGTGATCCGCGCTTCGGGCCGGACGCCGACGACACCGGCTGCCCCATCCTGCACGTCGACATGGACGCGTTCTTCGCCTCCGTCGAGGTGCGCCGCCGGCCCGAGCTGCGCGGCCGGCCGGTCGTGGTGGGCGGGGTGGGGCCGCGCGGGGTGGTCAGCTCGGCCAGCTACGAGGCCCGACGGTACGGCGTCCGCAGCGCCATGCCGACCGCGCGGGCCCGGGCGCTCTGCCCGGGCGCGGTCTACCTGCCGCCCGACTTCACGCAATACTCGGCGGCCTCCCGGGCGGTGATGCAGATCTTCCGGGACGTCACCCCGCTGGTCGAGCCGCTCTCCCTGGACGAGGCGTTCCTCGACGTGGCCGGCGCCCGCCGGCTCTTCGGCTCCCCGGCCGGGATCGCCCGGCTGATCCGCCGCCGGGTCGCCGAGGAGCAGGGGCTGACCTGCTCGGTCGGGGTGGCGCCGAGCAAGTTCGTGGCGAAGCTGGGCTCCACCCGGGCCAAGCCGGACGGGCTGCTCGTGGTGCCCGCCGGCCGGGTGCTCGACTTCCTGCACCCGCTGTCGGTGGGGGCGCTGTGGGGAGTGGGGGAGCGGTCCGCCGAGACGCTGCGCCGGCTCGGCCTGAACACCGTGGGCGACCTGGCCGAGGCGCCGCTCGGCCTGCTCCGGCGGGCGGTCGGCGAGGCGGCCGCGACCCACCTGCACGAGCTGGCCTGGGGTCGGGACCCGCGCCGGGTCTCCCCGGAGCAGGTGGAGAAGTCGATCGGCGCGGAGGTCACCTTCGACGTCGACATCACCGACCCGGTGGAGATCCGCCGCGCCCTGCTGGCCCTCGCCGAGAAGGTCGGGGCCCGGTTGCGCGCCGCCGGTCAGGTGGGTCGGACGGTGTCGCTCAAGGTCCGGCTGGCCGACTTCCGCACGGTCACCCGGTCCCGCACCCTCACCGTGCCCACCGACACCGCCCGGGAGATGTTCGACACGGCCTGGGCCCTCTGGACCGCCCTGGCCGTCGGCGAGCCGGTCCGCCTGGTCGGCGTACGCATGGAGGGGCTCGCCACCGCGGCGGAGACGCCGCGACAGCTCACCCTCGGTGCGCCGGAGCGCGGCTGGCGGGAGGCGGAGGTGGCCGCCGACGCGGCGGCTGCCCGATTCGGGCGGTCCGTCATAGGTCCGGCCAGTCTTCTCGGGAGGCGTGATCCGCGACGAGTCGAAAAACCGACCCGGCCGTAGGTCGTCCCGCTTTCCGACGCGCGAGCCCCCTCGTAGACTTGCGGGTAAGCAGCCGGTTGGCTGCCACGGTCTGTCGGCCCGACCGGGCCGACCAACGTGACCGGGGAGGAGTGCCGTGCCGCTCTCGGAGCACGAGCAGCGGCTGTTCGAGCAGATCGAGCGGTCGCTTGCCGAGGACCCCAAGTTCGCCTCGGCCGTGCGCGCCAGCGACCCGCGTTTCCACACGCGGCGTCGCCTGCTCGTCGCTGCCGGCGTGGTAATCGCTGGTCTGGCCCTGTTGATCTACGGTGCCGTGATCAAGACGCCCCCGCTGGCCGTGGCGGGCTTCGTCGTCATGCTGGCCTCACTGGGCTACGCGGTGCAGTCGCACCGGCGCTCCCAGTCGCCCGACCTGCACGTGGTGGGCGGCACGACAAGCCGGCGTACCCGTGGCCGGACCGGCCGGCGGGGTTCGTTCCTCGACCGGATGGAGGACCGCTGGCGGCAGCGCCCGGAGGGGCACCGCTGACCGGCTCGGACCGCTGACGGCGGGCCCACCGCGACGGCGTGTCGCCGTGGGCCCGGCGAGCATCTCACGCTGCATCGCGGAAGTGGTGGCATCCGGTGGATCCGGACACCACCACTTCCAGGACGCAGCGCGATCGTGCCGCCGTGCCGGTTCACCTTCCAGGACGCAGCGCGGTCGTGCCGCCGTGCGGGTTCACCGGGCCGGACGGCCCGCCAGCAGCCGGCGCGGGCTCCACCGGAGCAGCCGCTGCCGCACCTCCCCGCCGGCAGTGACCAGCCGGGCGGACCGCTCCGACACCGTGGTCCGCCAGCGCAGCAGCACCGACGGCGGCAGCAGGGCCGCCATGATCCGGGTACGCCGGTCGGCCCGGGCGGCCAGTGCCCCGCGTACCGACCGCAGGGCCGGGTGCAGCTCCTCGCCGGTCAGCGGGTCGCGGGCGTAGCGGGCCCGCTCCTCGGCCCGGCCGAGCAGTCGCACCCCGGTCACCGCCCCGGCGTCCTCGGTGAGGGTCTCCTGGACCAGCCGCTCGGCGGTCGCCCGGGGAGTCTCCGTCCGGTCGACCCGGACCTGGAAGTCCACCAGGGTGTCGAGCAGCTCGTCCCAGGCGGCGTGGGCGTCCGCGCGGAGCCGGTCGGCGTCCACCCCGACCACGATGTCGCGTACCTCGCCGCGCTGGCCGGGGATGGCGGCGAGCGTGGTGGCCGCCGGCGCCGCAGCCCGGACCCGCCGGTGGCGACGCAGCGCGGAGCGGCGCAGCGCCGGCACCGCGAGCAGCACCAGCAGGGCGAGCGCCCCGGCGACCCACCACGGCCAGACCGGCGACTGCTGGGTGGGGCCGCCGTCGCCGACCGAGAGGCCCTGGTCGGCGTCCTTGTCGAGCCGGTCGGGACTGTTCGGGCCGGCCGAGGCGTCGGCCGCGTCCGGGGCGGCGGCGCCCCCGGTCGACGGGGTGGCCTCCTCTCGCGCCTCGGTGTCCGGGGCCCAGGCCGACCGGACCGACCCGGGGACGCTCGCCGCCGGGGTGGCGTCGAACGGCACCCAGCCGATCCCGCCGAAGAAGACCTCGGTCCAGGCGTGCAGGTTCTGGTTGGTCAGCACGTACGTGCCGCCGCTGGACCTGGTGCCGTTGGTGAAGCCGAACGCCACCCGGGCCGGGATGCCGGCGGCCCGGACCAGCCACGCCATCGCGCCGGCGTACTGCTGGCAGAAGCCCGCCTTGGTGGACAGGAAGTCGGTGATGTCCTCCCCGCTGGTGCCGTCCCGGGTGGAGAGCGAGTAGGTGAACCCGTTCTCCACCGAGAAGTAGTCGTAGATCGCCCGGACCTTGTCGTAGTCGTTCTGCTTGCCCTTGACGAGCTGCCTGACCAACTGGTCGACCGCGGGCGCCCCCGGCGTGGTGGTCTGCTGGCGCCGCAACGGGTCGTCGGTCGGCAGGGAGCGCGCCGCGCGCAGCACCGACGGGCTGTACGTCGAGCGGACGTAGTCGAACGAGTACCGCTTGCCCCGCGAGTTCTCCCGATCCGAGAAGAGGACCTGGAGGTTCGTGTCGTAGCGCCAGCTGCGGCCGAGGTCCTCGGTCTTGACCGGCTCGGCGTAGACCGGCAGCAGCGGCATGTTGAGGGTCTTCGACACCTCGACCGTGGCCCGGTAGCGCTGCCGCTCGACTCCGGCCCGCTCCGCCGGGTCGGTCAGGCCCTGGGTCACCGCCCGGCCGGTGGGAGTGCGATCCCGGAAGCCGTTCGGACGCAGGTCGTCGGCCACGCCGAAGCGCAGGTAGAACGGGGTCGGCTCGTTGGTGGTGACCTTGACCAGTTCGGTCACCGTGCTCTGTTTGAGCTGACCGCTGAGCGCGGCGAACAGGTCGATGCGGCCGGAGTTGCCGCCCTGGCCCGGGCGCCCGTTGCCGTCGCCCGTGCCGCTGCCGGCGGCGTTCAGCAGGCCGCTGGTCATCCCGGGCACGGCCAGGGGCAGCGCCACCGCGAGGGCGACCCCGACCACGGCCAGCCGGCGACCCGCCGCGGCCAGCGGCGAGGCCTCCCAGACGTCGACGTCCCGGCCCTCCCCGGTGAACCGGCGGCCGAACCGGCGTACCCGGTCGACGTTGTCGGTGACCAGCAGCCACAGGAAGCCACAGGCACCCACCACGAACGGGGTGGCGGGCACGTCGTCCACGTAGACCGCCACCGGCACCGAGTAGATGGCCAGCATCGGCAGCCCGGCCAGCGCCGGCCGGCGCAGCCCGACGGAGAGCACGTCCACCAGCACGGCGACGCCGCCGACGCCGAGCACGGTGAGGAAGAGCAGCGAGTCGACGTCGTCGACCTTCACGCTGTAGGTGCGCATGTCCTGCATCGACGCGCCGAGCAGGTCGCCGAAGTGGGCGAAGGTGCCCGGGGTGGGCAGGAACGCCAGCAGCTCGGTGCCGCCCGGGAAGACCCAGGTCAGGCCCAGCGTGAGGCCGGCGAGCATGGCGATGATCTGACCCCACAGGGGTGCCCGGGCCAGCCGGCTCAGCGCGGCGGCGCCGGCCACCACGGCGACCACGATGGCCGCCTCGATCAGCCACGTCCAGCGCAGGAAGATCGCCGACAGCGGGGCGGCCGCCAGCAGCGTCGCCGCGGCGGCGACGAAGCCCAGGTTGCGGTGCGCGGTCACGGGATCACCCTTCCGGTCATCGCACGCCTCCGGCCACCGTCTCGGCCAGCGCCGCCCGCAGCGCGAAGCCCTGCGAGCCGCGGGCCGCCTGCGGCCAGAGCACGGGCAGCCGGTTGCCGTGCTCCACGCCGATCACCCGCCACCCGCTCTGCAACAGGGCGAGCGCGGCGGTGCCGTGCGCGTGCTCCGCCTCGCTGCGGGCCTTCGCCGGCAGGTTGAGCCAGGTGGTGCTGTCGAGCAGGAAGCCGACGCAGGTCGCGCCGTTGCCGCGCAGCCCGGCCAGCAGCTCCGCCTCGGCGGTGCTCAGGGTGCCGAACAGCGCGATGATCAGGCCACCGTCGGCCCGCTGCCGGACCTGCTGCACCAGCGTGGTGAGCTCACCGCGCTTGGCGAGGCGTACCTCGGCGAGGTGGTCGAGCAGCAGGCCGTCGCCGGCCGCCTCGGTGGCGCCCACGTCCGCGCCGGAGCCGGTGACCAGGCGCAGCTTGTAGCCGGCCTGGCGCAGGTGCACGGCGATGCTGGCGGCGGCGGAGACCGCCCACTCGAAGCTCGCCGTCGGGCCGTCGCCCCGGTGGCCGGCGGCACGGGTGTCCAGGACCACCGTGGCCCGGCTCTCCCAGGGCTGCTCCTCCCGGCGCACCATCAGCTCGCCGGTGCGCGCGGTGGACTTCCAGTGCACCCGGCGCAGGTCGTCGCCCACCCGGTACTCCCGGGTGGCCGCATCGTCCTCGCCGTGCACCGCGACCGACCGGGCCCGACTGTCGCCGCTGCCGGCGTACTCGCCGGGGAGGCGGACCGCGGGCAGCGGAGTGACCTGCGGGATCACGGTGAGGTGGTCGATGCTGGGGAAGGCCCGGCTGAGCTCGCAGAGCCCGAACGGGTCGGTCAGCCGGACCACCAGCGGGCCCACCTCGTACCGGCCGCGCACGTCAGCCCGGACGGTGTACGCCACCGAGCTGGCCTGGTGCGCGCCGAGCCGCTCCAGCACCACACGGGGCCGGCTGCCCAGCGCGTACGGCAGCCGATCCTCCAGCAGCAGGGTGCCGGTCGGCAGGCGGGACAGGTTCTGCAGCCGCAGCACCACCCGGGAGCTGGCCCCGACCGGCACCCGGTGCGGTTCGAGGGACCGGCTGCAGGCGAGCTTGTACCGGCTGCGCCCCACGTACGCCGCCGCGAGCAGCGGCAGGACGGCGAGCAGGACGGCCACCCGGAGCAGGTCCTTCTCGCCCAGGATGCCGGCGGAGATCGCTGCGGCGACCGCGGCCGCCAGGAACGAGCGGCCGCGGGTGGTCAGTCCTCGCAGCCCGTCGCGCACCTCACGGCCTCCGTGGCTCGTACGGCCCGCGACCGGTGCCGCCGGGCCGGGTGTCGTACGGGGAGCGCTTGCGGTCGTTCGGCAGCGGCAGCCGGTGCACCAGCTCGGCGACGATCGCGTCGGTGGTGCGCCGGGCGAGCTGCGCGTCCGCGGTCGGGATGATCCGGTGCGCCAGCACCGGCACCGCGAGGGCCTGCAGGTCGTCGGGGAGGACGTAGTCCCGGCCCTCCAGAGCGGCCACCGCGCGGGCGGTGCGCAGCAGCTGCAGGGTGGCCCGCGGGGACGCGCCGAGCCGCAGGTCGGGCGCCTCGCGGGTGGCGGTGACCAGGTCGATCGCGTACTGCTTGACCGCGTCGGCGACGTGCACCTGCCGGACGTGGCCGATCAGCTGGCGGACGGTCGCCGCGTCGGAGACCGGGCGCAGCTCGGTCAGCGGGTCGGTGGCCCCGTGGCCGTCCAGCATGGCCAGCTCGGCGCCGGCGTCCGGGTAGCCCATCGCGATCCGGGCGGTGAACCGGTCGCGCTGCGCCTCCGGCAGCGGGTACGTGCCTTCCATCTCGATCGGGTTCTGCGTCGCGATCACCATGAACGGGGTCTGCAGCTGGTAGGTGACCCCGTCGACGGTGACCTGCCGCTCCTCCATGCACTCCAGCAGGGCGGACTGGGTCTTCGGCGAGGCCCGGTTGATCTCGTCGCCGACCACCAGGTTGGCGAAGACCGCGCCCGGCCGGAACTCGAAGTCGTGCGTCTCCTGGTTGTAGACGCTGACCCCGGTGACGTCGCTGGGCAGCAGGTCGGGGGTGAACTGGATCCGCCGCACCGAGCAGTCGATCGAGCGGGCCAGGGCCTTGGCGAGCTTGGTCTTGCCGACGCCGGGCACGTCCTCGATCAGCAGGTGACCCTCGGCGAGCAGCACGGCCAGGGCGAGCCGGACCGTGGCGGTCTTGCCCTCGATCACCTGCTCGATGTTGGCCACGATGGCCTCGCTGGCGGCGCGGAACTCGTCGTGCGGCAGCAGACCGCCCACCTCGTCCCAGGTCTGTTGTGTCACGGGCCTCCTCCTCGTCGCCCTGGACGGCAGCGCTGAATAGAGCACCTGGACCCGCCGTTTGGTTCGCGACGTCGAGCCACGTCTGCCGCAGAAATCTCACTGGCCTCTCAGGCTAACCATGTTTGTCGTTGTCGCCGACCCCCGCAGCCGGTCGGTCGGTTACGCCCGAAATATTCGCCGGACCGGGGGACGAGTCCCGCCCCGTGGATCGGGCGAGATAGTCGCTGGGCAGGCGGGGTACACTGCCGGACATGGCCGGAGTCTTCCTGCTTCTTACCCAGCCGTGCTGATGCGCTGAACGCGCGACAGCACGGCGGCCCCTCCTGCGCGAGGGGCTTTTTTGTGCCCGCAGGAGACCTCCCACTATCCGACTTGACCCGCGCCGAGGAGACGCCATGAGTGAGGCAGCCGCACCGGCGACCGACATCCCCCCGTTCCGGTACACCGCGGCCCTGGCCGACGAGATCGAGCACCGCTGGCAGGACACCTGGGAGCGGGACGGCACCTTCCACGCGCCGAACCCGACCGGCCCGCTGGCCGACCCCGGCCACCCGCGGGCGGGCGCGGAGAAGCTGTACGTGCTGGACATGTTCCCGTACCCGTCGGGCGCCGGCCTGCACGTCGGCCACCCGCTGGGCTACATCGGCACCGACTGCTTCGCCCGCTACCAGCGGATGGCCGGGCGCAACGTGCTGCACGCCATGGGCTTCGACGCGTTCGGCCTGCCCGCCGAGCAGTACGCGGTGCAGACCGGCACCCACCCGCGGACGACCACCGAGGCGAACATCGAGCGGTACAAGGCGCAGCTGCGCCGGCTGGGGCTGGCCCACGACGAGCGACGCTCGGTGGCCACCATCGACACCGACTTCTACCGCTGGACCCAGTGGATCTTCCTGCAGATCTTCAACTCCTGGTACGACCACCAGGCGCGGAAGGCCCGCCCGATCGCCGAGCTGATCGCCGAGTTCGAGGGGGGCAACCGGCCCACTCCGGACGGCCGGCCGTGGGCCGAGCTGACCGTGGCCGAGCGGCGGAAGGCCGTCGACGACCACCGGCTGGCGTACGTCTCGGAGGCGCCGGTGAACTGGTGCCCGGGGCTGGGCACCGTGCTGGCCAACGAGGAGGTCACCGCCGACGGCCGCTCCGAGCGGGGCAACTTCCCCGTCTTCAAGCGGAACCTGAAGCAGTGGATGATGCGGATCACCGCGTACGGCGACCGGCTGCTGGACGACCTGGACAAGCTGGACTGGCCGGAGCCGATCAAGCTGATGCAGCGCAACTGGATCGGCCGTTCGCAGGGCGCGCACATCGACTTCCCCGCCGACCGGCACTCCATCCGGGTGTTCACGACCCGGCCGGACACCGTCTTCGGGGCCACCTACCTGGTGCTGGCCCCCGAGCACGAGCTGGTCGACGGGCTGGTGCCGGCGGCCTGGCCGGAGGGGACGAAGGAGTCCTGGACCGGCGGGCACGCCAGCCCCCGGGCGGCCGTCGAGGCGTACCGGAAGGCGGCCGCGGCCAAGACGGACGTGGAGCGGCAGGCGGAGACCCGGGAGAAGACCGGCGTCTTCGTCGGCGGGTACGCGACCAACCCGGTGACCGGCGCGCCCATCCCGATCTTCATCGCCGACTACGTGCTGGCCGGCTACGGCACCGGCGCGATCATGGCTGTGCCCGCCCAGGACGAGCGGGACTGGGACTTCGCCGAGGTGTTCGATCTGCCGATCGTGCGTACCGTGCAGCCGCCGGAGGGCTTCGCCGGCAAGGCGTACACCGGGGACGGCCCGGCGATCAACAGCGCCGCGCCCGACCGCGGCGTGGACCTGAACGGCCTGGGGGTGGCCGACGCCAAGGCCCGGATCATCGACTGGCTGGAGGCGAACGGGCACGGCACCGGCGCGGTGACCTGGCGGCTGCGGGACTGGCTGTTCAGCCGGCAGCGCTACTGGGGCGAGCCGTTCCCGATCGTGTACGACTCCAGCGGCGCGCCGATCGCGCTGCCCGAGTCGATGCTGCCGGTCGAACTGCCCGAGGTGGATGACTTCTCGCCGAAGACGTTCGACCCGGAGGACGCCGACTCGAACCCGGAGACGCCGCTGTCCCGCCGCAGTGACTGGGTGGAGGTGGAGCTGGACCTGGGCGACGGGCCGAAGCGCTACACCCGGGAGACCAACGTGATGCCGCAGTGGGCCGGCTCCTGCTGGTACGAGCTGCGCTACCTGGATCCGACGAACGGTGAGCGTTTCGTGGATGCGGAGAACGAGCGGTACTGGATGGGGCCGCGCGGCGCCGGCGACTGCGGCGGCACCGACCTGTACGTGGGCGGCGCCGAACACGCCGTGCTGCACCTGCTGTACGCCCGGTTCTGGCACAAGGTCCTGTACGACCTGGGCCACGTCTCCAGCTTCGAGCCGTTCCGGAAGCTGTTCAACCAGGGCTACATCCAGGCGTACGCCTACACCGACGCCCGCGGCGCCTACGTGCCCGCGGCGGACGTGGTGGAGAGCGACGGCGGCTTCTTCCTGGGCGACGTCCACGTCAACCGCGAGTACGGCAAGATGGGCAAGTCGCTGAAGAACGTGGTGACCCCGGACGAGATGTGCGCCGCGTACGGCGCGGACACCTTCCGGGTCTACGAGATGTCGATGGGCCCGCTGGAGGTGTCCCGGCCCTGGGAGACCCGGGCGGTGGTCGGCTCGTACCGGTTCCTGCAGCGGGTCTGGCGGGCGATCGTCGACGAGCAGACCGGCGCGGCGCGGGTCGTCGACGCACCGGCCGACGAGGAGACCCGCCGGCTGCTGCACCGGGTGGTCGACGGCGTCCGCGGCGACATGGAGGGGATGCGGTTCAACACCGCGATCGCCAAGCTGATCGAGCTGACCAACGGGCTGACCCGGCTGTCCGCCACGCCGCGCGAGGTGGCCGAGCCGCTGGTGCTGATGCTGGCGCCGTTCGCCCCGCACGTCGCCGAGGAGCTGTGGCAGCGGCTGGGCCACGACACCTCCCTGGCGTACGCGGACTTCCCGACCGCCGACCCGGCGCTGCTGGTCGCCGCGACGGTGACCTACCCGGTGCAGGTCAACGGCAAGGTGCGGGGCCGGATCGAGGTCCCCGCCGACGCGTCCGAGGACGACGTCCGGGGGGCCGCGCTGGCGGCGGTCGAGGGCGCGCTGGCCGGCAAGGAGCCCCGCAAGGTCATCGTGGTGCAGGGCCGGATGGTCTCGGTCGTCGCCTGACCCTGCCCATACCGCCGCAGGCGCGTCCCGTGATCGGGGCGCGCCTGCGGCATACCCGGGTCAGGGCTCGCGGCGGTGGACGACGGCCATGGCGGCCAGGGCGGCCACCACCGGCCAGACGGCGAGGACCGCCCACGAGCCGGGGACCGTAGCGAGGTGGTCGTTGAGCATGATGTACGGGTTCCCGACCAGGCGGTCCCAGGCGGGTACCGGCAGGGCGTTGTGGATCGCGGCCGTCCATTGGCGCTTGGTGTCGAAGGCCAACTGCAGCAGGAGCAGTACCGCCGTGGTGGTGACGATCGCCGGGGCGGTGTGCCGGACCAGCGCGCCGATGCCCAGCCCGGTCAGCGCGCACACCGGCAGCAGCAGCGCCGAGGCGGCGACGGCCCGCAGCGCCCCCGGATCGCCGAGCGCCGCGCCGGCACCACGGTCGGCGAGGATGGCCTGCGACAGCCCGAACGAGACACCCGCTGCCAGCACGCCGACGACCAGCATGACGACCGCCAGCACCACCACCTTGGCGCCCACCACGGCACGCCGGGCCGGGACGGCGGCGAAGGTGGTACGAATCTGTCCGCTGGCGTACTCGCCGGCGATCATCACCGCCCCGACGGCGCCGGCGGCCAGGACGATGAAGAGCCAGCCCTCGTCGGGAAAGGCATCGTGGATCGGGTCGAACGCGGCCCGCCGCTCGGCGGAGTAGTTTGGCCAGTTGTGGTGGTCGGCCAGGGCGGCCCGGGCGCTGAACAGCACGGCCGAGACCGCGATCAGCACGAGCGACCCGTACGTGGAGCGCAGCGACCACAACTTGATCCACTCGGCGCCGAGCAGGTCGCGGAAGCGCGCGGCGGGTTCGACGGCGTGGGGGCCGGCGGCGACGGCGGGTTCGATCGCGGTGCTCATCGGGCATCTCCTGCCGGGTAGTCGACGTGGTCGGCGGTGAGGTCCATGAACGCCTCCTCCAGCGAGGCGGTCCGGGTGGCCAGCTCGTGCAGCGGGATCCCATGCGTGCACGCCAGGTCGCCCACCCGGCCGGCGGCCAGCCCGGCGACCGAGAGCGATCCGTCGTCGGCCGGCCGGACCTCCGCGCCGGCGTCGCGCAGCGCGGCGGCCAGCGCCTCCGGTGCGGGCGTCCGGACGACGACGGCGGGTCCGGCGCTCCGAGCGGCGAACGCCGCCAGGCTCTCGTCGGCGACCAGCTCGCCGCGGCCGATGACCACCAGGTGGTCGGCGGTCTGCTCCATTTCGCTCATCAGGTGGCTGGAGACGAGTACCGTGCGACCCTCGGCCGCCAGACGGCGGAACAGGGCGCGTACCCAGCGCACCCCCTCCGGGTCGAGGCCGTTGAACGGCTCGTCGAACAGCAGCACCGGCGGGTCGCCGAGCAGCGCCGCCGCGATGCCCAGCCGCTGCTTCATGCCGAGCGAGAAGCCGCCGATCCGGCGCCGGGACGCCCCGGCCAGCCCTACCTCGCGCAGCACCTCGTCCGCCCGCGACCGGGCGATGCCGTTGCTGCGGGCCAAGGCGGTCAGGTGGGCGGCGGCGGTGAGCCCACGGTGCACGTCGGCGGCGTCGAGCAGCGCGCCCACGTGGCGGAGTCCGCGCCGGCGTTCGGCGAACGGACGTCCGTCCACGGTGACGGTGCCGCCGGTGGGCCGGTGCAGACCGAGGATCAGCCGCAGCGTGGTGGACTTGCCGGCGCCGTTGGGACCGAGGAACCCGGTCACGTGCCCGGGCCGGACGGTGAGGGTCAGCCGGTCGATGGCCGTGGTGCCGTCGTACCGCTTGGTCAGGTCACGTAGTTCGATCACGCGATCCAGGCTGCCGGCCCGCAGCCGGCCGGTCGTCCCACCGGCGACCACATCGGGCGGTCCAGCGTCCGCCCCGGGGCGTACGCCCCCGGGCCGATGACCCGGGCCGGCGCGCTGGTTACCGTGGGCCGATGGACGCCACCGCATCCCGGTCCGCCGCCGCCCTGGCCGCGCGGGCCGTGCTGACCTGGGCCGGCGTCGCGGTGCTGCCCGTCGTCGTCCTCTTCGCGCCGTTGTTCGCCGCCGCTGGTTCCGAGCTGAGGATCGCCGGCTGGTGGCTGCCGCTGCGTTACCTGGCACCCGCCCTGGTGGTCGCCCTGCCCGCCGGGCTGGTGCCGCGCCGGCCGCTGCTCGCCCTCGGGTTGATGCTCACCGGCGCGAGCCTGGTCACCGTCACCGTCCACGCCGGGGACGACGGCTATCTCGCCGACATCTGGTACCTGCAGTTCCTGGCGGTCGACCTGGTCGTGGGGCTGGTCGCGGCGCGCCGGTCCCGCCGGGTGTCGGTGGTCGCCGCCGGGCTGGTGCTGGTGGTGCAGGTCGCGGCGAGCTTCGTCAATCCCGCCCTGGACCCGCTGGACCGGGCCCTGCTCTCGGTGCTGGCCGTGGCCACCGCCTGGACCGTGGGGAACTCGGTCCGGGCCCGTCGCCGGCACGCCGACGAACTCAGGGCGCACGCCGCCGCCGAGGCGATCACCGCCGAACGGCTGCGCATCGCCCGGGAGCTGCACGACCTGGTGGCGCACAGCATCGGGGTGATCGCCATCCAGGCCGGAGTGGGTGCCCGCGTCATCGACACTCAACCGGGGGAGGCCCGCACGGCGCTCGCCACCATCGAGCGGGCCAGCCGGGAAACCCTGGCAGGGCTGCGGCGTACCCTCGGCGCACTGCGCCGACCGGAGGGAGTAGCAGCGTCGCTGGACTCCCCGCCTGGGCTGGCAGACCTGGATCGGCTGGTCGCCGCCGCAGCCGACGCCGGGGTGCGGGTGGCGGTCCGCCGATACGACGAGCCGCGCCCGCTGCCGACAGAGGTCGACCTGGCGGCGTACCGGATCGTGCAGGAGGCACTGACCAACGTGGTCCGGCACGCTGACGTCGAGGAGTGCCGGGTGACTGTCGAGTACCCGCCGGATGGGCTGTCGGTCGAGGTGGTGGACGCCGGTCGGGGCGGTCACCTCGGCGGTGAGGGGCATGGGATCGTCGGCATGCGCGAGCGGACGAGCCTGCTCGGCGGCCGGTTTACCGCCGGACCGCGGCCCGAGGGTGGGTTCCGGGTCGCCGCATGGCTGCCGGCGGAGGCGGCATGATGGTTCGGGTCCTCCTCGCCGACGATCAGCCGCTGGTCCGTGCCGGGCTGCGGGTGCTCATCGCCGACGCGCCGGACATCGAGGTGGTCGGGGAGGCCGGCACCGGTGCCGAGGCGGTCCGGCTGACCCGCGAGGCCGTCCCGGACGTGGTGCTGATGGACCTGCGGATGCCGGGCACCGACGGGATCGTCGCGACCCGGGCCATCACCGCTGCCGGTGGTCCGACCCGCGTCCTCGTCCTCACCACGTTCGACGACGACGAGCACGTGCACGCGGCGCTGCGCGCGGGGGCGAGCGGGTTCCTGGTCAAGGACATGGCGCTGGAGGAGATCCTCGGCGCGGTCCGGGTGGTGGCCGCCGGGGACGCGCTGATCGCACCGGGTGTCACCCGCCGGCTCATCGCCGAGTTCGCCCGGCGCCCGGCCCCGGCGCCGCGGGCCCGCGCCCTGCCCGGAGTGACCGACCGGGAGCGGGAGGTGCTGACCCTGGTCGGGCGGGGACTGTCCAACGCGGAGATCGCCGCCGAATTGGTGATCAGCACGGCCACGGCCAAGGCGCACGTGGCCCGCCTCTTCACCAAGCTTGGGGCCCGGGACCGGGTCCACCTGGTGATCGCCGCGTACGAGGCGGGCCTGGTGATCCCGTCCGAGTGAGCCGGCACGCCGGGTCGGGGCGCTGGGCGTCAGCGGATGCCGAACGCCGCCTCGACCGCCGGACGGTGCCGGAGCAGCCACTCCTGCCAGCTTCGTACCCCGTCGACCGCGCCGGCCGCGCGGAGCCGGCGCATGCCCGGTTCGTCGCGGTCGGCGCCGGCGTCGATGCCGCGCCAGGTGCCTTCGATCTGGTCGAGCATGACGTCGAGCAGTTCGTCGCGGGGGAACGGGACGCTCAGCCGCGCCGCCTCGTAGGCGTCGCAGAGCAGCCGGCAGCGGCGGCCCAGCTCGCCCGGATCGGCGTCCCTACCGAGGGTGGCCCAGTGCCAGCCGGCGAAGGCCACATCCTCGATCCGGCGGCCGGGCCCGGCCAGGTCCCAGTCGAGGAACGCCACCGGCAGCAACCCGGCCGGGGTGTCCCGGTAGACCGTGTTTTTCGGGGACAGGTCCCGGTGGCAGACCGTCTCCGCGCCGCCGGCCAGGTCGCCGCCGGCGCAGGCATCGTGCAGGGCACGGATCATCCCGGCCAGTCGGGTCAGCGCGGCGTCGGAGAAGTACGCCGGATCCTCCCGGTCCCGCCAGGGCACCCGCCCGCCGAGGTGGGTCAGCACCTGCCGCCCGTGCTCGTCCACGCCGAGATGCCGGGGCGCCAGTCCCGGGGCGGCGGTGGCCAGGTGCCCCAGCAGGGCCGCCACGTAGTCGAGGTTCGTCGGGGCGGTGCGGCGTACGGTGTCGCCGACCCGGAGCACCTCGGCGATGAAGCCGCCGGGCAGCACCTCCTCGGCGCTCATCTCAGCCCCCCGCCAGCCGGCGCCGCCGCTCGGCGCGCCACCAGCGGTGCACGATGACCACGCTGGCGATCAGGCCGAGGCCGGCCGGGGCGACGGCGTACCAGTTGATCTCGCCGGGGGAGCTGACCGCCGCGCCGAGCGCCGCGTACCCGACGGCGGTGGGGACCGCGGCGATCACGCTGCCGGCCAGGAACGGCAGCACCCGCGCGCCGGTGGTGCCGTAGCCGTAGCTGACCAGCCCGAAGCCGGCGATCGGCAGCAGTCGGACGGTGACCACCCCGAGCACGCTCTGCCGGGCGAACCAGCCGTCCAGCCGGGCCAGCCGCCCCCGGACCCGCTCGGCCACGAACTCCCGGCCGAGCAGGCGGCCGACCGCGAAGCCGAGCGCCGCCGCGAGCAGCGCCGCGCCGAGGGCGTACGCGGCACCCGCCACCGGGCCGAAGATCGCGCCCGCAGCGAGCGTGACGAAGGTACGCGGAACCAGTGCCACCAGCAGCAGCGCGCCGCCGAGGACCGCCGCCACCGGGGCGTACCCGCCGAGGGAGTGGGCGAGCCGGGGCAGCTCGGCCGGGGCCGGCCGGGGCAGGACCAGCAGCGCCACGGCGAAACCGCCGAGCAGCAGGAGCAACAGCCCGAACCGGCGGGCGGACGGCTGCCGGAGCATCCGCGCGAGCCGTGCGGATGACCGCCGGAGCAGCCCCCGGGTGGCCGGGATCATGCCCGGGCGGCGGCCACCGCGGCGCGGCGCTCGGAGCGGAGCCGCTCGGCCCAGGTGTCGTCGAGCGCGGGCAGCTGATGGGCGCCGGTGGCCCAGCGCAGCAGCAGGTCGGCCAGGGCCGGGTTGCGGGCCAGGGCCGGGCCGTGTGAGTAGGTGCCGAGCAGCTTGCCCCGCCAGGCGCCCTCGGTCGCCCCGTCGTTGCCGACGCCGGCCGTCACCCGGGCCACCGGGGACACCCCCGGACCCAGGTGGGTACGCCCGCCGTGGTTCTCGAAGCCGGTCAGGTACGGGATGCCCAGCCGCGCGTCGACCTCGCCGGCCAGCTCGCCGACCGCACGGGTGGGACCCCGGTCGGAGGCGATGTCCAGCAGCTCCAGCCCGGCGTACCTGGCGCCCTTGGCGAAGAAGGAGGTGCCGAGGAGCTGGTAGCCGGCGCAGACGCCGAACACCACCGAGCCCTGCGCCACCGCCCGGTGCAGGCCACCGTCGGCGATCAGCCGCTGCGCGCCCAGCGCCTGCGGGCCGTCCTCGCCGCCGCCGATCAGATAGATGTCGGCGGTGGCGGGCAGCCGCTGGTCGGAGCGGACCTCCAGCACTTCGACCGGCATGCCGCGCAGCTGGGCCCGCCGGGCCAGGATCAGCGCGTTGCCCCGGTCCCCGTAGGTGGACAGCAGGTCGGGGTAGATCCAGACGATGCGCAGGCTCTCAGTTGACACGGTCCAGCTCCGCTCGGATGTCCTGGAAGGCGGTGTAGTTGGCGATGACCTCCAGGCGGCCCGGCGGCACCGCCCGGACCGCCTCGTCGAAGCTGCGCATGTGCTGGAACGGCACGCCGTTGACGTCGAGCCGGACGGCGAGGTCGTACGCCCGGTCGCCGGTGATCAGCACCTGCCGGCCGCGCAGCGGGGCGAAGTCGACGTCGAAGAGCCAGGAGGTGTCCAGCCCGTCGGGGTCGCGGGCGTTGATGGAGAGCAGGGTCGGCGCCTCGTCGGCCATGTCGAACGCCTCCAGCCAGCTGGCCGGGTTCTTCGCCAGGAGCAGCCGGATGTTGCGCCCGTCCCGGTCGACCTGGGCGTAGCGGCCGGCCACCGAGGTGACCGTGCCGAGTCGGGAGACCGCGTCCACCGGCCGTACGCCGAACTCGGCGGCGACCGCCAGGGCGGTGGCCGCGTTGCCCAGGTTGACCCGGCCGGGGAGCTGGAGCTGGATCTTGTGCCAGGCGCCGGTGGGGTCGAGCACGCCGTCGTCCTCGACGGTCCACTGCGGTGCGGGCCGGCGCAGCGGGCAGCCGGTGCACCACCACTGGTCACCTGTGCGCTGGATGGTGGCGCCGCACTCGGGGCAGACCCACGAGTCGTCGTGCCAGCGCTGGCCGGCGCTGAACCAGGTGACCTTGGGCGGGATGTGGCCCTGGGCCGGGTCGGCCGGCGGGGTGGCGGCCCACACCACCATCGGGTCGTCGGCGTTGGCGACCACCCGGACGTCGGGGTGCCGGACCAGCGCGGCGCGCCAGAGCTGCGCCATCATGGCGACCTCCTTGGCCCGGTCGAGCTGGTCGCGGGAGAGGTTCAGCAGCGCCACCACGTGCGGCTCGGTGGCCTCCAGCACCTGGGCGAGGTAGTGCTCGTCGACCTCGAGCACCGCGTACGGGGTGCTGCCGGCCTTGGCCAGTGCCGAGGTGTGGCCGGTGGGCATGTTGGCGCCGAAGGAGTTGGTGGCGACCCGGCCGAGCACGCCGACGGCGGCGGCGGTGAGCCGGGTGGTGGTGGTCTTGCCGTTGGTGCCGGACACCAGCGCGATGGCGCGACCCGCCGACAGGTGCGCGAGCAGGTCAGGGTCGATCTTGAGGCCGATCCAGCCGCCGATCACCGAGCCGTCGCCACGACCCGCGGCCCGCGACAGCGCCGCTGCGGTCCGCGACACCGAGCTGGCCACCTTCGCCCGCAGGGGCATCTTCGCGTCCGTCACCCGAGCGAGGTTACCGGACCCCGGCGCCCGCCAGATCGCCGCCGACGGCGATCCGTTCGGCCGGGGGCACCCGGCGGACGGCCATCGGGCGCTCGGCCGGATGGAGTCGATCTATGTCGGGTAGCGGACCCGCGTCGGGGGCCGCCGCCGCCCTCCACTCCGCCCCACCCCATTTGACGTGCGCTTTTACGTGTGGACGCGACGCGCCACGCGGGCGTTTCTGGTTGCAGGTGGAGGGAAGTGGAGTAGAGTGGGGCGCGATGGTGAGGCCGGGAGGGCCACACCGGCCCGGGGGGTCAGCGGCGCCGCGAACGCCGCTCAGGGCGAGGGGGTTGGGCCGATGTTCCTCGGCACCCACACCCCACGCCTGGACGACAAAGGCCGGTTGATCCTGCCGGCGAAGTTCCGGGACGAACTGGCGGGGGGTGTCGTGATCACGAAAGGGCAGGAGCGCTGCCTCTACGTCTTCCCGATGCCCGAGTTCCAACGAATCGCCGACCAGTTGCGCGCGCAGCCGATGACGAGCAAGACGGCCCGGGCCTACAGCCGGGTCTTCTTCGCCAGCGCGCACGACGAGGTGCCGGACAAGCAGGGGCGGGTCACCATCCCCGCGCACCTGAGGTCTTACGCCGCGCTCGACCGGGATCTGGTCGTGATCGGCGCGAGCACCCGGGTGGAGATCTGGGACAAGGCGGCCTGGGAGGCCTACCTCACGGAGAGCGAAGACGACTTCGCCGACATCGAGGAGGGGGTGCTGCCCGGCGGTCTGTAGGGCGTGACGACGCCCGACGTACTGCGAGATCTCCAGCCGCTTTCGAGTTCCTGGCACCCCTTCCCCGGTGCCAGGCGCACGATCCAACCGGAGGGCCGCGGCCTCCGGCGGGCGGGAGCGGATGGGGATCTGGCGGTATGACGAGGCGTCGTGGCGACGACGGACGCGATAGGGACGGAAGGTTTCAACCAGTGGGGGTCGACATGGGGGAGCTACGCGGCGCGCACGTGCCGGTGCTGCTCGAGCGGTGTCTCGAGCTGCTCGCCCCGGCGCTCGGCCGGAAGGGCCGGACCGTGCACGTCGACGCCACGCTGGGGCTGGCCGGGCACGCCGAGGCGGTGCTGGCGGCGCACCCGAACACGGTGCTGATCGGCCTGGACCGGGACACCGAGGCCCTCGCCCACGCGCGGGTCCGACTGGCCCGGTTCGCCGACCGGATCCACCTGGAGCACGCCGTCTACGACGAGCTGCCCGAGGTGCTCGACCGGCTCGGGTACCCGGCGGTCGACGGGGTCCTGTTCGATCTCGGCGTCTCGTCCCTGCAACTCGACGCGCCCGACCGCGGGTTCGCGTACGCGCAGGACGCGCCGCTGGACATGCGGATGGACCAGACCCGGGGGGTGACCGCCGAGGAGGTGGTCAACACCTACTCGCACCCCGAGCTGGCCCGGCTGCTGCGGGTGTACGGCGAGGAGAAGTTCGCCGGCAAGATCGCCTCGGCGATCATCCGGGAGCGCGAGCGCGCCCGGATCACCTCGTCGGCCCGGTTGGCCGAGCTGGTCCGGGAGAGCATCCCGGCACCAGCCCGACGAACCGGCGGACACCCGGCAAAGAGAACGTTTCAGGCTTTACGGATCGAGGTAAACCGGGAACTGGCAGCGCTGGAAGCGGCGCTGCCGGCCGCGCTCGACAAGCTCACCGTGGGCGGCCGCATGGTGGTCCTGTCCTACCACTCGCTGGAGGACCGGCTCACCAAGCACGCGCTCGCCGACCGGGTCCGCAGCAAGGGCCCGGTCGACCTCCCGGTCGAACTGCCCGGGTCGGGCCCGACGTTCCGGCTGCTCAGCCGGGGCGCCGAGCTTCCCGGGGAGGCGGAGGTCGCCGCGAACCCGCGCGCCGCGTCGGTGCGGCTGCGGGCCGCGGAACGGCTCGACCCGGAGGCGGCCCGGCAGGGGCGTACCGACCGCGAACGGTACCGCCGCCGGGTGAAGGCGATGCACCAACCGGGGACGGGGTCACCGGGGTCCGTACCGGACCCGTCGGCCCCGAGGGACGGGAACGGGACGGACGACGAGGGGGAGGGGACATGAACGTCAACACGCGCGACGGCCGGGACGCCGTCGGGCAGCGCGCACCGCGGTCGGGGGGCCGGACCGCGGCGCAGCGCACCACGCGTACCGCGACGGCGACGGCGGGGGCCGACCGGCGCGACCGCCGGGAGGAGACTCGCGCCCGGGGGGCGCGCGAGTTCGCCACCGACGGCACCGCCGCGCTGCGGCCGGCCGAGCGGACCCGGAACACCGGTGCGGCGTCGCCGCGGCTGCGGGTCGCCCCGCCGCCGCCGGTGTCCGTGCCGCGGGCGCCGTTCGTCGGGCTGATCCTGGTGCTGGTGGTCGGCGGGGTGCTGGGCATCCTGGCGATCAACACCAAGATCAACGAGAACGCCTTCAAGCTGGAGAGGCTCCAGCAGGAGCAGGCCAAGCTCGACGTCGACCAGCAGCAGCTGAAGCAGGAGATCGCCGAGCAGAAGGCCCCGGGCAACCTGACCGCCAACGCCCGCAAGCTCGGCCTGGTGGAGTCCGGCGATCCGGCGTACATCCGGCTGCCGGACGGGAAGATGATCGGCGTGCCGCACCCGGCGCAGGGCGCGCCCGCCATCACCAGCCAGCAGGGCAACGGAGGCTGAGCCGTGCCGCCGAGATCGGAGGAACCGCGCCGGGACGCCACAGGCTCCCGGCGCGGCTCGTCCCCGGGTGGCCGGGGCGCCGACCCCCGCTCCGGGGAACCGGGCGTCGGCGGGATCTCCGACGCCCGGGCGTACACGCCCCGGGGGCGGACCATCCGGGAGGGCGGCGGCGCCGCCCGGACCGGCGGGGGCGCCGAGCAGCGGCGTACCCCGCGCACCAGCCGCTCCGGTGACCCGTTCCGGCCTGCGCTGCAGGTGCTCGACGGCGGCCGGGCCGGGGCGGCCCGCGCCGGCCGCCGGGACACCGCGGGCGGCCGGAGCGGCGTGGTGCGGACCGTGTCGGCGCGCCCGGCCCGGGAGCCCTTCGACGACGAGGCGCCGGCGCCGCGCCGCCGGACGGCCCCGCGCCGCCCGGCGCGGCCGGCCGCCGCCCGCCGACCGGCCCGCAAGCCGCGCCGGCCGCCGAAGCTGGCCGACCCGCGCCGCCGGCTGCGGCTCGGCACGCTGCTCGCCCTCGCGCTCTTCGCCACCATCGGCGTCCGGCTGGTCTTCCTGCAGACCGTGGACACCCCGGCGTACGCCGACGGCGGGCTCACCAACCGGCTCACCGTGGTCGAGCTGCCGGCCCCGCGCGGGGCCATCTACGACTGGAAGGGCGAGCCGCTGGCGCACAGCGTCGAGGCGCGTTACGTCTTCGCGGACCCGACCAAGATCAAGGACCCGCTCGCCACCGCGAAGCTGCTCTCCCCGCTGCTCGGGGTGCAGGCCTCCGAACTGGCCGAGAAGATGAAGGAGCGCACCCTCCCCGGCACCACCACCAAGTCCCAGTTCGAGTACCTGGCCCGCGGCGTCGACATCGACAAGGCCAAGCAGATCATGGCGCTGGAACTGGCCGGCATCGGCACGCACCGGGACGAGAAGCGCGTGGTCCCCGGCGGCGACCTGGCCGCCAACCTGATCGGCTTCACCAGCCCCGACATGAACGGCCTGGAGGGCCTGGAGGCGAAGTACGACGACCTGCTGCGGGGACAGCCCGGCCGGAAACGGTACGAGGCGGGGCAGGGTGCCCTGGCCGCGCCGATCCCCGGCGGCTACAGCGAGACCACGCAGGCGAAGCCCGGCAGCTCGCTGGGGCTCACGATCGACCGTGACCTGCAGTTCCAGGCCCAGCGGATCCTGTCCACCCGGATGGCCCAGACCCGGGACAGCGTGGGCGCGGCGGTGATCATCGAGGTGCCCTCCGGCGAGGTGCGGGCCCAGGTGAGCTACCCCGGCTACAGCGCGACCGAGCCGACGAAGGTCAACTCGCCGAGCGACCGGGCGGACGCGGCCACCAGCTTCGTGGTCGACCCGGGCTCGATCCACAAGGCGATCACCTACGGCGCCGCTCTCCAGGAGGGCGTGATCACCAAGGACACGGTCTTTCCCGTCGCGAACACGATCATCAAGGGCGGGGTGAGGTTCGAGGACACCCACCCGGCGAACGGGCGGCGGATGAGCATTCCCGGCATGCTGGCGTTCTCGTCCAACGTCGGGACCATCGAGATCGCCGAGAAGCTGGGCCCGGACCGGCTCATCGACTACCAGAAGCGGTTCGGGCTGGGGCAGCCCACCGGCGAGGGGATGCCCGGGGAGGCCTCCGGGCGGCTGCTCCCCGCCGACCAGTGGAGCGGCTCGGCGCACGGGTCGGTGCCGATCGGGCACAGCGTGGACGCCACGCCGTTGCAGATGGCCGCCGCGTACGCCGCCATCGCCAACGACGGGACGTACGTCCAGCCCCACCTGATCAAGGACGTGATCGGCCCGGACGGGAAGCGGACGCCGGGGCCGAAACCGGTCACTCGCCCGGTGCTCAGCCCGCAGAACGCCGCCGCGCTGCGCACCATGCTGGAGGCGGTCACCACGGTCGATGAGGGACCGGGCGAGCGGGCCACCGGCCTGGCCGCTGCGGTCCCCGGCTACCGGGTGGCCGGCAAGACCGGCACCGGCCTGCGGTACGTCGACGGCAAGCAGCAGCCGGGCGAGGTCCACTCGTTCATCGGGATGGCCCCCGCGGAGAAGCCACGGTACGTGGTGGCGGTCTTCGTCTGGAGCCCGGGCGGGGAGGGCGGCGGGGTGGCCGCACCGGCCTTCCGGGAGATGATGGGCTTCACTCTCGCGCACTACCGGGTGCCGGCCTCGCCGACCAACAAGTCCCCCAAGTTCGAGGTCTTTCCGCGCTGAGCGGGCACCGGGAGACATCATCGGTGAGTGGCGACGAACCACCGGGGCGGCTGTGCGCTCGGGACCGGACGACCGGGTAGGGTCTGACGCCGTGCCCGGCAATCCACGTCCCCGTACCGTGCATCCCGTCCGGCTCGGCGACCTCGCCGCCCGGTTGCGGGCGAGCGCGCGGAGCGAGCTTGCGAGCCCCGCAGCCGCGAGCCAACGACAGGGTCAGCTGCCTCCGGAGGCCGCCGACGTGGCCGTCACCGGGGTGACCCACGCCAGCCAGGAGGTCCGCCCCGGCGACCTGTACGCGGCCCTGCCCGGCGCCCGCCGGCACGGCGCGGAGTTCGCCGCCGCCGCGGCCGAGTCCGGCGCGGTGGCCGTGCTGACCGACCCGGCCGGGGTGGCGCTGGCCGCCGACACGGGCCTGCCCACGCTGGTGGTGGACGATCCCCGGGCGGTGCTCGGCGAGGTCGCTGCCACGGTCTACGGCGATCCGACCGCCGGCCTGACCGTGATCGGCGTCACCGGCACCGCCGGCAAGACCTCCACCAGCTACCTGATCGAGTCCGGGCTGCGCGCCGCCGGGCACACCACGGGCCTGATCGGCACCGTGGAGACCCGGCTCGGCGACCTGGTGATCGACAGCGTCCGGACCACCCCGGAGGCGACCGACCTGCACGCCATGCTCGCCGTGGCCCGGGAGCGGGGGGTCGACGCGGTGGTCATGGAGGTGTCCAGCCACGCGCTGGCCATGGGACGGGTCGGCGGGGTCCGCTTCACCGTCGGCGGCTACACCAACTTCGGCTCCGATCACCTGGACTTCCACGCCGACGAGGCGGACTACTTCGCCGCCAAGGCGAAGCTCTTCGACGGGCGCTGCCAGGTCGAGGTGCTCAACCACGACGACCCGGCGCTGCGCCCGCTGGTCAAGCCGGCGACCGTGACCTACTCGGCGGCCGGCGACCCGACCGCCACCTGGTGGGCCGACGGCGTCGACGGCGAGGGGTACGCCCAGCGCTTCACGGTGCACGGCCCGGACGGGCTGACCCTGCCCACCGGCGTCTCGCTGCCCGGGCGGCACAACGTGGCCAACGCCCTGCTCGCCATCGCCACCCTGGTGGCCGCCGGGGTCGACCCGGCCACGGCGGCCCGCGGGGTGGCCGCCTGCGGCGGGGTGCCCGGGCGGTTGGAACTGGTCAGCGGCGACGCCCCGGTGCTCGGCGTGGTCGACTACGCGCACAAGGCCAATGCCATCGAGGCGGTGCTGACCGCCCTGCGGGACCTGACCACCGGCCGGCTGATCTGCGTCCTGGGCGCCGGCGGCGACCGGGACCGGGGCAAGCGGCCGGTGATGGGGGCGGTCGCGGCGACCGGAGCCGACGTGGTGCTGGTGACCGACGACAACCCGCGCACCGAGGAGCCGGCCGCGATCCGGGCCGAGGTGCTGGCCGGGGCGTACGCGGCGAACACCGCCGCGCGGATCATCGAGGCGCCCGGCCGGCGGGCCGCGATCGAGGAGGCGGTCCGGTTGGCCGAACCGGGTGACATCGTGGCCCTGCTCGGCAAGGGGCAGGAACGCGGCCAGGAGATCAACGGCGAGGTGCTGCCGTTCGACGACCGGGTGGAGCTCGCCGAGGCGCTGCGTGTCCGGTTCGGCGACCTGGTGGGGCGGCCATGATCCCGCTGACCCTGGCCGAGGTGGCCGCGGCCGTCGACGGGCGGCTGGCCGCCGCCGACCCGGACGCCCGGGTCACCGGGTCGGTCGAGTTCGACTCCCGCAAGGTCGGCCCGGGCGGCCTCTTCGTCGCCTTCCCCGGCGAGCAGGTGGACGGGCACGACTACGCGGCCACCGCGGTCGACGCCGGCGCGGTGGCCGTGCTCGGCACCCGCGAGGTGCCGGGCGTGCCGATGGTGCTGGTGGCCGACGCGCTCGACGCGATGGGGCGGCTGGCCCGCACGGTGGTCGACCGGCTGCCCGGACTGACCGTGATCGGGCTCACCGGGTCGTCCGGCAAGACCACCACCAAGGACCTGATCGCCCAGCTCGCGGTCCGGCTCGGCCCGACCGTGGCGCCACCCGGCTCGTTCAACAACGAGCTGGGGCACCCGTACACCGCGCTGCAGGCCGGCCCGGAGACCCGATACCTGGTCATGGAGAAGGGCGCCCGCGGGGTGGGGCACGTGCGCTACCTGTGCGAGGTGGTGCCGCCGCGGATCTCCGTGGTGCTCAACGTCGGGGTCGCGCACATCGGCGAGTTCGGCTCGGTGGAGACCATCGCCCTCGCCAAGGGGGAGCTGGTCGAGGCGCTGCCCGCCGACGGGCTGGCCGTGCTGAACGCCGACGACCCGCTGGTCGACGCGATGGCGGCCCGTACCGAGGCCCGGGTGGTCCGGTACGGCGAGTCGGAGCGGGCCGACGTGCGGGCGGTGGACGTGACGCTGGACGGGCGGGGCCGGCCGTCGTACACGCTGGTGACCCCGGAGGGGAGCGTGCCGGTGCGGCTCGGGCTGACCGGGCGGCACCAGGTCTCCAACTCGCTGGCCGCCGCGGCGGTCGCCCGCGAGCTGGGGATGCCGCTGGCCGAGCTGGCCGCCGCCCTGGGCGAGCTGGGCCTGGTCTCCACCCGCCGGATGGACGTCTTCGAACGCGCCGACGGGGTCACGGTGATCGACGATTCGTACAACGCCAACCCGGCCTCGATGGGCGTGGCGCTCCGGGCGCTCGCCAGCCTGGGCGGGCGGGGGCGTACTGTCGCGGTGCTCGGCTACATGGCCGAGCTGGGGGACTTCGAACGGGAGGGACACCAGCAGGTCGGCCGGCTCGCGGCCGAGTTGGGCGTCGACCGGCTGCTCGTGGTGGGCGAGCCGGCGGCGCCGATCCACCACGGGGCGACAGCGGTAGGCAACTGGGGAGGAGAGTCGGTGCTGCTCACCGATCAGGCGGCGGCCGTCGAGGTGCTGCGGAGCGAGCTACGTCCGGGTGACGTGGTCCTGGTGAAGGGCTCCCGGTACCGCACGTGGGAGGTGGCCGACGCGCTGCGCGCGGACGCCACTGAGGGGGCCGCCTCATGAGGGCGGTCATCGTCGCCATCGGGGTCGCCTTCCTCATCTCGCTGTTCTGCACCCCGATCGCGATCAAGGTGTTCACCCGGCTCAAGGCCGGCCAGCCGATCCGGGCCGAGGGCCCGGCCATGCACCAGGGCAAGAAGGGCACGCCGACGATGGGCGGCGTGGTCTTCATCCTGGCCACGGTGATCGCGTACGTCGCCGGCCACCTGGCCCTGACCACCCTGCCGGACGCCCAGATCGCCCAGGTCGAGCCGACCATCACGGCGCTGGTGCTGCTGGGGCTGATGGTGTTCTCCGGCGCGGTCGGCTTCATCGACGACTTCCTGAAGGTGCGCAAGCGGCACAGCGGCGGCCTCAACAAGCGGGGCAAGCTGGCCGGCCAGATCATCGTTGGCGCGGTTTTCGGCGTCGTGGCGCTCTACTTTCCGAGCACCATGTACGACGTCAGCGGCAACCGGACCAACGCCGAGACGGTGGGCAGCACCACGCTGAGCTTCATCCGGGACATCCCCGCCCTGGAGATCGGCAAGGTCGCCTCGGTGATCGTCATCGTCCTGGTGGTGATGGCCGCCACCAACGGCGTCAACCTCACCGACGGCCTCGACGGCCTGGCCACCGGCGCCTCGGTGATGGTGCTCGCCGCGTACGGGCTGATCGCGTTCTGGCAGTACCGGCACTGGTGCGCCGACCCGAACTACACCGAGGCGTACTGCTACACCGTCCGGGACCCGCTGGAGATCGCCCTGATCGCCGGGGCGGCGGCCGGCGCCTGTGTGGGCTTCCTGTGGTGGAACACCTCGCCGGCCCGGATCTTCATGGGCGACACCGGGGCGCTCGGCCTGGGCGGCCTGATCGCCGGCATGGCGATGTCCACCCGGACCATCCTGCTGCTGCCGATCATCGGCGCGCTCTTCGTGATCATCACGATGTCCGTGGTGATCCAGATCATCTCGTTCCGGACCACCGGTAAGCGGGTGTTCCGGATGTCGCCGCTGCAGCACCACTTCGAGCTGGCCGGCTGGAGCGAGGTCAACATCGTGGTCCGCTTCTGGATCATCGCCGGCATCGGCGTGGCCATCGCGCTGGGCCTGTTCTACAGCGAGTTCCTCGCCGCGGTCAGCTGAGCGCAGCCGTGCAGGGGCCCTTTGCTCTTCGGCAGGTCCCTGGTGGTGACCACCGGTCCGCTGGCAGGCCGTCCTCCCGCCCCGACACGCCGACCGGGCGGTTGCGCCACGGGCGGGCGGGTCGAGCCGCGATGATGGGCGGGTGGGGGAGGGACGAGACACCGAGGGCACCACCGACACGCAGAGCAGACGGGCACCGGCCGCGACCCGGCCGGCCGACCCGCCGGCCCCGCCGCTCGGGCTGGACGCCGCCGGCGGGCTGGCCGCGCTGCGCGGCCTGCTGGCCCGGCCGTTGGCCTCCTATTATCTGCTGCTGTCCAGCGCCGGCCTGCTGCTGCTGATCGGCCTCACCATGGTCTTCTCGGCGACCAGCGTGAAGGACTACGCCGAGGACGGCGACGCCTCGGCCTCGCTGGTCAGGCAGACCGTCTTCGCGGTGATCGGCATCGTGGCGTTCTGGGCCTGCCAGCGGTTGCCCGCCCGCACCTTCCGGGCGATCGCCCGGCCCTTCCTCGGCGTGGCCGTGGTGCTGTTGCTGATCCTCAACCTGCTGGTCGCGCTGGAGGCGCTGTTCCGGGTGAAGTCGGTCGGCCCGCTCGAGGCCAACCTGCTCTGGCTCTGGCTCGGCCCGGTCTCGGTGCAACCGGTCGAGGTGGCCAAGTTCGCGCTGGTGCTCTGGGGCGCGCACGTGCTGGCCCGCAAGGGCGCCGCGCTGGGCTGGTGGAAGGAACTGGCCACCCCGCTGTTCCCGGTGGTCGGGCTGCTCTCCGTGCTGGTCGGTTACAACGACCTGGGCAGCATGCTCTGCCTGCTGGCCCTGGTGGTCGGCATGCTCTGGGCGGCCGGCGTACGGAGGCGGGTCTTCGCCGCCCTCTCCGCGGTCGGCCTGCTCGGCGTCGGCCTGCTGGTCGCCGCCGCGTCCCTGGGGGCCGGCTCGGGTTCGCGCGATGCCGACAACTACCGGCTGACCCGGCTCACCTCGTTTCTCGACCCGCCCGACCCGAAGACCTGCTTCGAGGAGCAGTTGGAGGGCTGCTACCAGCTCGTCCAGGCCCGCTACGCGCTCGGCCACGGCGGCTGGTTCGGTGTCGGGCTGGGCAAGAGCACCTTCAAGTGGGCCTGGCTGCCCGAGGCGCACAACGACTTCATCTTCGCGATCATCGCCGAGGAGTTGGGCGTGGTCGGCTGCACCGTGGTGCTGGTGCTGTTCGCCGTGCTGGCGTACACCGGGCTGCGGATCGCCCGGCGGGTGGAGGACCCGTTCCGCCGGCTCGCCGCGGCCGGCGTCACGGCCTGGCTGGTCGGCCAGGCGGTGATCAACATCGGCGGGGTGACGGGACTGCTGCCGCTGACCGGTGTGCCGCTGCCGTTCATCTCCGACGGCGGCAGCGCCCTGGTGGTCACCCTGGCGGCGGTCGGCATGCTCGCGTCCTTCGCCCGGGCCGAGCCGGACGCGGCCCGAGCCCTGCATGCCCGTCCGCCGGCCCGGTGGGTCCGACTACTCTGGGCCCCGTTGCCGCCGATTGCCGGCCGGCGCCGCCGCCCGGCGGCGCCACCGGCGGACCGTGGGTCCGTACCCCGGTCCCGGTCGCGGCGGGAGGACGACCAGGCCGCAGCCCGCGCCGCCCGGCGGGGCCGGACGCGCGCCGGGACGGCGAGCGAGAGGAGACGCTGATGGGTCCGCTGCGTTCGGTGGTGCTCTGCGGAGGAGGCACCGGCGGGCATATCTACCCGTTGCTCGCCTTCGCCGACTGCCTGCGCCGACACGACCCCAGCGTCCGGGTCACCTGCCTCGGCACACCCAAGGGCCTGGAGAACGAGCTGATCCCGCCGGCCGGCTACGACCTGCGACAGATCCCCGCCTACCAGCTGCCCCGCTCGGTCAACATGAGCCTGGTCCGCACCCCGGACCGGATGTGGAAGGCGGCCCGCGCGGCGGGCAAGGTGATCGACGAGGTGCGGGCCGACGTCGTGGTCGGCTTCGGGGGGTACGTCTCGGTGCCCGGCTACCTGGCCGCGTGGCGCCGGGAGCTGCCGATCGTCATCCACGAGGTGAACGTGCCGCCGGGCGTGGCCAACCGGCTCGGGATGAAGTTCACCAAGCACGTCGCGGTGGGCTTCCCGCACCAGCCGGCGCAGGCCGAGTCGCTGCGCAACGCCCGGGTGGTCGGGGTGCCGCTGCGCCGCGGCATCGCCGGCCTGGACCGGGCCGCCATGCGCAACGCCGCCCGCGCCCACTTCGGACTCCGCCCCGACCTGCCGGTGCTCTTCGTCGCCGGCGGCTCGCAGGGCGCCCGCTCGATCAACCTGGCGGTTTCCGGGGCGGCCAAGGAGTTGGCCCGCAACGGCGTGCAGGTGCTGCACGTGATCGGGGCCCGCAACGAGCCGGTCTCGATCCCCACCGACCTGCCGGTGCCGTACGTGACCCTGCCCTACCTGTCCGAGATGGAGCTGGGCTACGCCGCCGCCGACCTGATGCTGGCCCGGGGCGGCGCGATGACCTGTGCCGAGGTGGCCGCCATCGGGCTGCCCACCATCTACGTGCCGTACCCGCACAGCAACCAGGAGCAGAAGCGCAACGCGCTGCCCGTGGTGGACGCCGGTGGCGGGCTGCTCGTCGACGACGCCGAGCTGACCCCGAGCTGGCTGGAGCGGACGGTCATCCCGCTGGTCCGGGACCCGCAGCGGCTCGCCGCGATGGGCGCCGCCGCGGCCGCGTACGGCCGGCGCGACGGCGACGTCGCCCTGCTGAACTTCGTCTACGAGGCGGTGGCTCGGTGAGCGCGAGGAGTGAGCTTGCGAGCCCCGCAGTCGCGAACAATGACGGCACTGTGACGGTCGCCCCCGCGACGGGAAGGTACCTCTCATGAACACCGCGCAGTTCACGCCCGCCGGCACGATGACCGCGGAGGACCTGGGCCGGATCCACCTGATCGGGGTCGGCGGGGTCGGCATGAGCGGCCTGGCCCGGCTGTTCCTCACCCGGGGCCTGCCGGTCTCCGGCAGCGAGCTGCGGGAGTGGCCGTCCCTGGCCGGCCTGCGGGCGCTCGGCGGCACCATCCATATGAGCCACGAGGCGGCGAACCTCGACGGGGTGGACACCGTGGTCTACTCCTCGGCCATCCCCCAGGACCACCTGGAGATGGTCGAGGCGCGCCGGCGCGGGCTGCGGGTGCTGCACCGCTCCGAGGCCCTCGCGGCCGCGATGACCGGCCGCCGGACGGTGGCGGTCGCCGGCACCCACGGCAAGACCACCACCACCTCGATGGTCACCATGGTGCTCCAGCAGGCCGGCACCGACCCGTCCTTCGTGATCGGCGGGGAGATCTCCGAGGTGGGCTCCGGCGCGCACCACGGCACGGGTGAATACTTCGTGGTCGAGGCGGACGAGAGCGACCGCTCGTTCCTCATCTACCGCCCGTACGTCTCGATCATCACGAACATCGAGGCGGACCACCTCAACACGTACGGCGACCTGGCCAACCTGGAGGCGACGTTCGCCGACTTCGCCCGGCTCACCGACCCCGAGGGGTTCATCATCACCTGCGCCGACGACCCGGGCGGGCGGCGGCTGGCCGAGACGCTGCGCGCCGAGGGACGCCGGGTGTGGACGTACGGCGAGTCGCCCGACGCCGACCTGCGGCTGAGCGGGATGGCGTCCTCCGCTCAGGGGGTGCGCTACCTGGCCGAGATCGACGGCCGGTCGCTGGGCGAGATCCGGCTGCCGATGCCGGGGCGGCACATGGGACTGAACACCGCCTCGGCGGTGCTCGCCGCCTACCTGCTGGAGCTGCCGATCGAGGCGGCCGAGGCGGCGCTGGGCGTGTTCCCCGGCGTCCGGCGGCGCTTCGAGCGCAAGGGCGTGGCGGACGACGTGCTGGTCTACGACGAGTACGCGTACCACCCGACGTCGATGACGCTGGCCCTGCAGACGCTGCGCGAGGTGGCCGGCGAGGGCCGACTGATCGTGGTCTTCCAGCCGTACCGGCTCTACCGCACGCGTGACCTCCAGGCGGAGATCGCCGCCGCCCTCGGCATCGCCGACGAGCTGGTGCTGCTGGAGGTGTTCGGCCCGGGCGAACTGCGCCAGCCGGGTGAGGGCTCGGTCGCGCTGCTCGCGGCGGTGCCGCTGCCGGCCGACCGGAAGGTCTTCGTCGAGGCCTGGGACGACGTGCCGGTCGAGGTGGCCCGGCGGGCCCGCCCCGGCGACGTCGTGGTGACCATGGGCGCGCCGCCGATCTCGCTGATGGGCGACCAGCTGCTCGACGCCCTGCTGGCCCGCACCGGCGTGGCGAGCGACGCGGCGGCGATCGGCACCGGCGTCGGTCCGGACGGCGCGGCGGCCGCGGCCGGATGAGCCCCGGCCCGGCGCGCGGCCGGACCCCGGGTCAGGACGGCGGGGCCGGGCGGCGCAGCCCGGTGCGCCGGTGGCAGTTGGTCCGGGCCGGTGCCGACGCCGTCCCGCCGTCGACCCGGCGGTTCATGGCCCGGGCCCGGCAGCGGCGGATGCGCGCGGCGCTGCCCTGGGCGGTCGCCGTCGGCGTGCTCGCGGCCGCCGGGCTGGTGGCCTGGGCCGTGCTGGGCACCGGCCTGTTCGGGGTCCGGCAGGTCCGGGTGATCGGCGCGAAGCTGGTCACCCCGGTCGAGGTGCGCGACGTCGTGGCGGTCCCGGACGACACGCCGCTGGCCCGGGTGGACCTGGCGGCGGCGGCTCGGCGGGTGGGCACCCTCGCCCCGGTGGAGCGCGCCACGGTGGAACGGGACTGGCCGGGCACCCTGGTGGTCCGGGTGGTGGAGCGGACCCCGGTGGCGGTGGTGCCGCAGGGGGACCGGTACGCGGTGATCGACGGGACCGGGGTGCCGTTTCAGGACCTGCCCCAGGCCCCGGGCGGGCTGCCGGTGATCCGGGTCGGCCGGCCGGCGGCGGACGACCCGGGCACCCGGGCCGGGCTGGACGTGCTGGCCGCGCTCAGCCCGCGGCTGCGCGCCGAGCTGGTCTCGGTGGACGTGGCCGGGCTGGCCCGGATCACCCTGCGGCTGCATGAGGGCCGGACGGTGGTCTGGGGGGACGCGACCCGCGGCGCGGACAAGTCCAAGGTGGCTACCGCGCTGCTCGGTCGGAAGGCCGACACGATCGACGTCAGCGCCCCGGACGTGGTCACCTTCCGGTGATCCGCCGGTCAGCGAACGGGTCGCCGCGTGCTGATCGCTCCGTCGGCGAGTGTGTCGCCGCCCGCTCCGGTGGCGACACGCCGGAAAGGTCCTTGGCTCATCGCGCGGCGGCGCTTACGTTGCCCGGAAGAGATCAGTGGTTGACATAGCTCTAAGCCTCTAGTAGAGGGTGAGGGTTTCGGCCCTCCACCGCGCCGGGCATTGCTCCGCCGCTGATCTGGCCAAGCCGTGTGGGGTCGGCCCATGCCAATCTCGAAGGGAAAGGACCGGAGATGACACCTCCGCACAACTACCTGGCGGTCATCAAGGTCGTCGGCATCGGGGGCGGCGGCGTCAACGCCGTCAACCGGATGATCGAGGTTGGGCTCAAGGGCGTCGAGTTCATCGCGATCAACACCGACGCGCAGGCGCTGCTGATGAGCGACGCCGACGTCAAGCTCGACGTCGGCCGGGAACTGACCCGAGGGCTGGGCGCCGGCGCCAACCCCGACGTCGGCAAGAACGCCGCCGAGGACCACCGCGACGAGATCGAGGAGGTGCTCAAGGGCGCCGACATGGTCTTCGTGACCTGCGGCGAGGGCGGTGGCACGGGCACCGGCGGCGCGCCGGTGGTGGCGAACATTGCCCGCAAGCTCGGTGCGCTCACCATCGGTGTGGTGACCCGGCCGTTCTCGTTCGAGGGCAAGCGCCGCCAGGTGCAGGCCGAGGCCGGCATCGACGAGCTGCGCAACCAGTGCGACACGCTCATCGTCATCCCGAACGACCGGCTGCTCGCGCTCGGCGACCGCAACATCTCCATGATGGACGCCTTCCGCACCGCCGACCAGGTGCTGCTCTCCGGTGTCCAGGGCATCACCGACCTGATCACCACGCCGGGTCTGATCAACCTGGACTTCGCCGACGTGAAGAGCGTGATGAGCGGCGCCGGCAGCGCGTTGATGGGCATCGGCAGCGCCCGCGGCGAGAACCGCGCGGTCGAGGCGGCCGAGGCGGCCATCTCCAGCCCGCTGCTGGAGCAGAGCATGGACGGCGCGCGGGGTGTGCTGCTCTCCATCGCCGGCGGTTCCGACCTGGGCCTGTTCGAGATCAACGACGCGGCCCAGCTGGTCACCGACGCGGCCCACCCGGACGCCAACATCATCTTCGGTGCGGTCATCGACGACGCGCTCGGCGACGAGGTGCGGGTGACCGTGATCGCGGCGGGCTTCGACGGCGGTGCGCCCGCGTACAAGGCGGTCGATCAGGGCCGCAAGACCAACCAGAACCAGCCGACCCAGCCCACCGCGCCGGTGACCCCGCCGGCCACCATGCCGGCCCCGCAGCAGTCGCCGCGCCGGGTGCTCTTCGACGACGTCGACGTGCCGGACTTCCTCAAGAACGGGTCCTGAGCAGCGCCGATGACCGACACATCAGCCACGGTGCGACCCGAGCGGCGCGCCGAGCTCGCGGCCGGGCTCGCCCGGGTCCGGGCCCGTATCGCCGACGCCTGCGCGGCCGCCGGCCGGGACCGCAACGAGGTCACCCTGGTCGCGGTGACCAAGACCTACCCGGCCGGCGACGTGGTGGCGCTGGCCGGGCTCGGCGTGACCGACGTGGGGGAGAACCGCGACCAGGAGGCGGCCCCGAAGGCCGCCGAGGTGGCCGCGGCCGGGGTGACCCCGCGGTGGCACTTCATCGGCCAGCTGCAGCGCAACAAGTGCCGTTCGGTGGCCCGGTACGCCGACGTCGTCCAGTCGGTCGACAGCGTGCGGCTGGCCGCCGCCCTCGACGCCGCCGCGGCCGGCCGGGACCGGCCGCTGGACGTGCTGGTGCAGGTGAGCATCGACGGCGACCCGGCCCGGGGCGGGGCGCTGCCCGACTCGGCGGACCCCGACCGGGGGCTCGGCCCGGTGGCCGAGACGGTGGCCGGCGCCGGGGCGCTGCGGCTGAGCGGGCTGATGGCGGTGGCTCCGCTGGGTTGGGAGCCGGAACGGGCGTTCGCCCGGCTGGCCGAGGTGGCGCAGCGGTTCCGCGTCCGGCATCCGGAGGCGACCGCGCTGTCGGCGGGCATGAGCGGCGATCTGGAAACCGCGATCGGGTACGGCGCGACACATGTCCGCGTCGGCAGCGCGTTACTCGGAATGCGCCCCACGCTGCGGTAGCCTGACCGCGAAAGAAGCAAATTACATCAGTGTTGTTCAGGAACGGCGTTCCCGTAGCCGGGGGCCGTGGCGGGCGGACCGCGAACCGCTCGTCCGGGGATTGCCGATCCGGTCCGGTGGGCACTGTGGTGTCCACTCGTGATCAAGCGACACGGCACGGGGGCGCGTGCCGCACGGCGGACGGAAGGGCGCGGGGATGGGTGCACTGCGCAAGGCGGGGGTCTGGCTCGGGCTCGTCGAGGAGGACGATGACCGGGCCTACGAGGACGGTGGCTACGACAAGGGTGGCTACCGGGAGTCGCGCTACCGGTCGAGCCGGTACTCCGAGGAGTTCGCCGACGAGGACGACGAGGAGCCCGAGGAGCCGCCGGCGGCCCGTACCCGGCTGGGCGACCGCGGGAGGCTGACCGAGCGCACCTCGAGCCGGGCCGGCGACGCCGACCGGGCCGACGTCGAGCGCCCGGAGCGCACCGACCGGTCCAGCGTCCGGTCGATCACCCGCTCTGGCGGCGGGGAGAGCTCCGGCGCGCTGACCTACCACACCCGGGACAACCTGGCCCTGGCCCCGCAGGTGCAGCCCCGCGAGCGGGCGGTGGCGGCCGAGGATGAGCAGCGCTACCAGATCACCACCCTGCACCCGACCACCTACCGCGAGGCGCGGACCATCGGCGAGCATTTCCGCGACGGCGTGCCGGTGATCATCAACCTCACCGAGATGGACGAGGCGGACGCACGCCGGCTGGTCGACTTCGCCGCCGGGCTCGCGTTCGGGCTCCGGGGTACGATCGAGCGCGTGACCAACCGGGTGTTCCTGCTCTCACCGGCCAATGTCCAGGTCACTGCGGAGGACAAGGCCAAGATCGCTGAGGGCGGCTTTTTCAGCCTGAGCTAGCCCGACCGAGGGACGTCGCCTGCCGTGTTGTCGATTCTGTTCCAGGTGCTGTATCTGCTCCTTTTTCTGTTCCTGCTTGTACTGTTGGCCCGATTTGTCCTTGGCGCCGTTCTGGCGTACGGTCGCCGCTGGCAACCGGGCCGGGGAGCGTCGGCGGGACTCGAATCGGTGTGGAGCGTCACTGATCCGCCTCTGCGGGCGTTGAGGCGTGTGATCCCTCCGCTGCGAATTGGTACCGTGAGCATCGACCTGGCCTCCCTTGTGCTCCTGGTTATCCTGTTCGTGCTGATGGAGTTCGTGTTAGATCCGCTGATCAGGTCTTTCGCCTGACCAGCGCGCTTTCGCGGCCGCAACTGACCCGAGGAGTTTCGATGCCGCTTACCCCGGCCGACGTCCATAACGTCGCCTTCAAAAAGCCGCCGATCGGCAAGCGGGGGTATGACGAGGAGGAGGTCGACGCCTTCCTGGACGAGGTCGAGCGCGAGCTCGCCCGTCTGATCGAGGAGAACAACGAGCTGCGCGCCCAGGTGGAGCGCGGCGGTCGCGGTGGCGCACCCGCCGGCCCCGGCGGTGACGCCCGGCTCGCAGCCGAGCTCAACGACGTCAAGGCACAGCTCGACCGGGTGCAGCGCGACAAGGCGGCCGCCGAGCAGGCCGCGCGCGCCATGCAGGCCGAGCTGGAGCAGGTCCGTGCCCAGGGCGGCCCGGCCGCCGGCGGTGACGGCGAGCAGCAGGCGCTGCGGGTGCTGATGATGGCCCAGCGGACCGCCGACGACCACGTCTCGGACGCCCGGCGCGAGGCGGACCAACTGCTCTCCGAGGCCCGCACCAAGGCCGAGGAGGTCACCCGCGAGGCCCGCGCCAAGGCCGATGCCCTCGAGCGGGACGCCCGCCAGCGGCACCAGGAGGCCATGGGCGGCCTGGACGCCAAGCGCACCGCGCTGCAGAAGCACATCGAGGAGCTCAAGCAGTTCGAGCGCGAGTACCGCACCCGCCTCAAGGCGTACCTGGAGAGCCAGCTCCGCGACCTCGACGGCCGCGGCCAGGGCCTGGAGGCCGAGATGAACCGCACCGACAGCGCCCGCTCTGGCGGGGGCAGCAACGGCCTCGCCGCCGCCGGCCTCGCCGGCTCCTACGGCGGCAGCCGCGCGGGCTCCATCGAGTCCGGCCGCTGATCCCGTCGCCGGCGGCCGTCCGTACGACGGCCGCCGGCCGCGCAGACCGACACGACGCGGCGGGGGTGAGCCGTGATAGTCGCCAGCATCCTGCTCATCCTCGTCGCGGTCGTGCTCCTGGTGGCCGGGCTGGCCAACGGGTCCAGCCCGCTGCTGATCACCTCCATCGCGGTCAGCCTGCTGGCCGCCGTCGCCCTCGTCGCGGGCGCCCGCCAGGCGGCCGCCACCCGGGCCACGGCGGACCGGGTGGCCGGGCCGCGCAACCGCACCCGGACCGGCCCGCCGTTCGGCGCCCGGGTCGGGGAGCCGGAGATCCCGGTCCAGCACATCCCGTCGACGGTCGGCACCGGTGGACCCGGGTGGCGGCAACCACCCGAGTCGCCGGTGACCGATCCGGACGAGGCGCCGCCGACGGCATACTCCCCGCGCGACCCCTACGCTCCGCCCGTCCCTCGCGAGCCGTCGGCCGACGAGGCCGGTGCCGTGCCGGACGCCCCGGCGCCCACCTCGCGTGCCGCCGACGGCCCGTTCGACGGTGACCCGCCCGTGCAGGACCTGCCGGCGGCGGACGTGGCCCGGCTGGCCCGGCTCGACGCCGAGGTCCGGGTGGTCGATGGCCACCCCCGCTTCCACCTGCCCGGCTGCCCCCATCTGGTCGGCCGGGACGATGAACCGCTGCCCGTCACCGAGGCGGTCGGGCTCGGCTTCACCCCGTGCGCCCGCTGCGCGCCGGCCACCGTCCTGCTCGCCGACGCCCGGCCGGGCCGACCGGGATGACCATGGATGCCCCGCTCACCGTCGCCGTCCGGGTGAAGCCCGGCGCTGCCCGGGCCCGGGTCGGCGGACGCTTCGACGGCCCACACGGGCCGGCCCTGGTCATCGCCGTGCACGCCCCGGCCGTGGACGGGCGCGCCACCGAGGCCGCCCGCCGAGCCCTGGCCGACGCCCTCGGCGTCCGGCCGGCGGCGGTCTCCCTGCGCGCCGGCGCGGCCAGCCGGGACAAGCTCTTCCTGGTCGAGCGCCCGGCCGCCGGGCTGCCCGACGTGCTGCGTCGGCTGCGCGACGGATCGGCCGAGTGAGGACCGCCCGGGCCGGCCGCGGATGACCCCCGGGCTCGATCTCGCGCTGCTGCTCGGCGCGGCCGTCCTGCTGGTGGCCGTGGGCGCGGTGCGCGTCTCCACCCGGCTCGGCGTGCCGAGTCTGCTGGTCTACCTCGCGCTGGGCGTGGCGATCGGCGAGGCCGGGCTGGGCATCCGGTTCCACGACGTCGAGCTGACCCGGGTGCTCGGGTTCAGCGCCCTCATCGTGATCATCGCCGAGGGCGGGTTGACCGCCCGGTGGAGCACACTGCGTCCGGTGCTCGGGATGGCCGCCGCGCTCTCCACGGTCGGCGTGCTGGTCAGCATCCTGGTGGTCGGGCTCGTGGTGCACCTCCTGCTGGGGCTGGACTGGCGGCTGGCCCTGCTCTACGGGGCGGTGCTCTCCTCGACCGACGCGGCGGCGGTCTTCGCCACCCTGCGCAGGTTGCGCCTGCCGCCCCGCCTGGTGGCCACGCTGGAGGCGGAATCGGGCATGAACGACGCCCCCGTGGTGATCGTGGTGCTGCTGCTCTCCCGGGGGGCGACGGCCGCCCACCCGTGGTGGTACGAGGTGCTCCTGGTCGGGTACGAGCTGGGCGTCGGCGCCGCGGTCGGGGTGGCCGCCGGGATCACCGGCCGGTACGCGCTGCGCCGGGCGGCGCTCCCGTCGGCCGGCCTCTACCCGATCGCGGTGGTCGGCTTCACGGTGCTGGCCTACGCGGCCGGCGCGGTGCTGCACGCCTCCGGCTTCCTCGCCGTCTACGTGGCCGGGGTGCTGCTCGGCAACGCCCGGCTGCCGCACCGGCAGGCCATCCTCGGCTTCGCCGACGGGCTGGCCTGGCTGGCCCAGATCGGCTTGTTCGTCCTGCTGGGCCTGCTGGTCTCGCCGAGCCGGCTGGATGCGGCGGTGCTGCCGGCCGTGGTCACCGGGCTGGCCCTGCTGCTCCTGGCCCGCCCGCTGTCGGTGGCGGTCGCCGCGCTGCCGTTCCGGCTCCGCCCGCGCGAGCAGCTCTTCCTGTCCTGGGCCGGGCTGCGCGGCGCGGTGCCCATCGTGCTGGCCACCATCCCGCTGTCGGCCCGGGTGCCGGGGGCGGAACGGCTCTTCGACGCGGTCTTCGTGCTGGTGGTGATGTTCACCTTGCTCCAGGCCGGGACCCTCGCCCCGGCGGCCCGCCGGCTCCGGGTGACCGCGCCGGCCGAGGCGGCCGAGATCCGCGTGGAGACCGCGCCGCTGGAACGGATGCGAGCCGACCTGCTCCAGGTCGAGGTGCCCCCGGGGTCCCGGCTGGGCGGGGTGCACGTGGACGAGCTGCGGCTGCCGGTGGGCGCCTCGGTGACCCTGGTGCTGCGCGACGGGGCGGGCTTCGTGCCCGGCCTGGACACCCGGCTGAAGGTCGGGGACAGCCTGCTGATCGTCGCCACGGCCGAGGTCCGCGACGAGGTGGAGCGACGGCTGCGTGCGGTGAGCCGGCGCGGGAGACTGGCCCGCTGGTTTGGCGAGTACGGCGAGGACCGGGACGGATGATCTGCTAGCGTTCCTTTTGCCCCGATTGGTGGCTGTTCGGGGCTGAATCGCGGTGCGACGGTGCGGCACGTTGTCGGACGCCTGTACGTTCCGTATTCTTGCCACCCTCCGGAGTGCACGGCCCTGGTCGCCGTGCGCCCGTTTTGCAACTGGGGGACACCCACGCCGGTGTCCCCTGCCCAGGCACCGCCGACCGCCGCGGCACGCGGCCAAGGGAGCTGACGATGGCGAAGCCAGCCGACACCAGGACCGCCGGCCGCAAGCCGGTGGCGAAGGCCACCCGCAGCGCGGCGGAGACCGAGAAGATCCGGGCCGCGCTGGCGGCGCGGCGGGACGAGCTCAACGCCGAGTACGATCAGACGCTGAGCGAGATCACCGAGCTGCAGCGCGATCGGCTGACCGACTCGGCCGGGGACGACCAGGCCGACACCGGCACCAAGACGTTCGAGCGGGAGCAGGAGATCTCCCTCGCCAACAGCATCAAGGAGCGGATCACGCAGGTCGAGCGCGCCCTGGAGCGTCTCGACGAGGGTGGGTACGGCTGGTGCGAGCGGTGCGGCAACCCGATCCCGGTGGAGCGGCTCGCCGCGTTCCCGTCGGCCACCCTCTGCGTGACCTGCAAGCAGCTGGAGGAGCGGCGCTGAGGTCCGCTCCCCGGCGGAACGGAGACGGTGAGGGCCACCGTCGAAAGCGTCGATGGGGAGCAGATGACCGCAGCACCGCCCGCCGGGTCCGGCACCGCTGAGTCACGCGCCGGGGTGTCCCGCCGCAGGGCGATCGGGATCCTCCTCGGCGTCGCCCTGTTCGCGCTGCTCGCCGACCTGGCCACCAAGCAGCTCGCCCTCTCGGAGCTGACCGGCCGGGGGCCGGTGTCCCTGCTCGGCGGCGCCGTCTACCTCACCCTCACCCGCAACAGCGGCGCGGCCTGGAGCATCGGCTCCGGCCACACCTGGGTCTTCCCGCTGATCACCATCGGCGTGATCGCCTGGATCGGCTGGATGGCGCTGCGACTGCGCTCGCTGCCCTGGGCCGTCTCGCTCGGGCTGGTGCTCGGCGGGGCGCTCGGCAACCTGACCGACCGGATCTTCCGGGCCCCCGGCCACTTCGTCGGCCACGTGGTCGACATGATCAGCCTGTTCGACCCGTACGGGCAGGTCTGGCCGGTGTTCAACCTGGCCGACAGTTCCCTGGTCTGCGGGGTGATCCTGGCCGTGCTGCTGGAGCTGACCGGCCGGCAGCGGGACGGCAGCCGGGCCGGCGCCCGGCCGGCGCAGCAGGCGGACGCCGCGACGGCCACCGGCGGCGAGCAGCGGGAGCGGGCGTGACCTCTGTCTTCGCCACCGGCGGCGACCACCGGTCGCTGCCCGTCCCGGACGGTCTCGAGGGCCTGCGGCTGGACCAGGCCGTGTCCCGGCTGTTCGGGCTCTCCCGGACCGCCGCCGCGGCCCTGGTCGACGCCGGGGACGCGCTGGTCGACGGCGTCGTACGGCCCAACTCGCACAAGGTCAAGGCGGGCTCCTGGCTGGAGGTGACCCTGCCCGCGCCGGCCGCCCCGCCCACCGTCGTGCCGCAGGCCGTGCCGGGCCTGACCGTGGTCCACGCCGACGACGACATCGTGGTGGTGGACAAGCCGGTCGGCGTGGCCGCCCACCCGAGCCCCGGCTGGACCGGGCCGACGGTCATCGGCGCGCTGGCCGCGATCGGCCACCGGATCTCCACCAGCGGCGCCGCCGAGCGGCAGGGCGTGGTGCACCGGCTCGACGTGGGCACCACCGGGGTCATGGTGGTGGCCAAGAGCGAGCCGGCGTACACCGCGTTGAAGCGGGCCTTCAAGTACCGCGAGGTGGAGAAGCGCTATCACGCCGTGGTGCAGGGCCACCCGGACCCGCTGCGCGGCACCATCGACGCCCCGATCGACCGGCACCCGCACCACGACTACCGCTGGGCGGTGGTCTCCGGCGGCAAGCCGAGCGTCACCCACTACGACACCATGGAGGCGTTTCCGGCGGCCAGCCTGCTCGACGTCAAGCTGGAGACCGGGCGCACCCACCAGATCCGGGTGCACTTCTCCACGCTCCGGCACCCCTGCGTGGGCGACCTCACCTACGGCGCCGACCCCACCCTGGCGGCCCGCCTCGGGCTGACCCGGCAGTGGCTGCACGCCCGCTCACTGAGCTTCCTGCACCCACGGACGGCCGAGGAGGTCACCTTCGTCAGCGACTACCCGGACGACCTGGCCCGGGCGCTGGAGACCCTCCGCGACTGACCCGCCGCCATGGACCGCCCGACGAGCAGCCCGCCCGCCGACGTACCGCCGCCGCATCCGCCCCGGCGCGGTCCGGCGCGGTCCGGCCTGCTCACCTGGATCGCGCTGGCCTGCGCGCTGGCGGTGCTGGTCGCCGCGGTCTGGGACCGTCGCCGCGAGCCGGTGGGCGACCGTACGGTCGGCGAGGTCACCCGGGTCGGGGTGGCGGAGGGCGACCCCATCCCGGCCTATCTGCGCGCCGCCTCCGCCGAACTGGCCGCGCTCGGGCCGGCCGACCCGGGGCCGGGCGACTACGCCCTGGTCTCGTTCGCGGCGTACCTGACGCCGGCGCAGCTGGCCACCGCGCTCGGCGCGACGCCGGTCTCGGCGGTGGTCGCCCGGGTGCCGTTGCCCGGGCGGCAGACGGAGATCGTCCGGATCGCCGCGCTGCGGGCACCCGACGACGTGGTCGCCGGGATGGCCGAGGTGGCCGCCCGCAAGGACCGGGAGGCCGCCGACTACCGGGCGCGCGCCGCCGCCCCGACCGCCTCCGCCGATCCCGAGCTGCGTCGGGTGTACGACACGGGGGCGGCGGTCTCGGCCGAGGAGGCGGCCGGCTACCGGTCGGGCTGCGCCTGCGTGTACGCCGCGGTGGTGCGGGACGCCCCGGCGGCGCTGCGGGCCCTGGCCACCCGCCCCGGCGTACGGGTGGTCGACCCGGCGCCGGAGGTGCGCCGGCTGGACCGCACGGTGTTCACCCCACCGCTGCCCGAGCAGCGGGACGTGGCCCGGCCGCCGGTCGACACCGGGCTGGCCGAGCCGCCCCCCGGCGCCGGCGCGGTGGGCGATTCGTCGGAAGCCGCACCGACGGTGCGCGGGTCCTCACCGTCCTCCGGCGGCCCGGCCACCGGTCGGGGATCCCCGAACCCCGCTCCCACCTCCTGAGACGTGGTCGCCGGCGGCCGTCGCCCGGAGCGACGGTGAGGAGGGCCACCGGGGGGATGTGCGCGCGGGGGTGTGGTTTGAATAGGGTTTCGTTCGTAGCCTGTCAGGCGGAGATCGACGGCTGGGGAGGACGAAGCCTTGGACGGCAGCGAAACCGGCTGGGGTCGGCAGGCTGAGCCGGCACCGCGGTGGCGGGCGCTGCTCGACCGGGCCCGACACGGCGGCCGTGGCGCGGAGCAGATCGACGCCGACCACCGCCCCGCGGAGCCCCCACCCGCCGCCGAACCGCTGCCGCGGCGCAGCGCCGGCGCCGGCTGGACCGGCCGGGCCCCGGCCGTCGGCCGTCCCGCCGAGCCGCCGTACGGCGTCGAGCAGCCGCCCTACCGGGTGGAGGCGACCTACCGGGTGGAGCCGGCCCACCGCCTCGAACCGGGGTACGGCGGCGAGCCGCCGTACCGCGCCGAGCCGGACCACCGTCCCGAGCCGTCGTGGCGGGCCGAGCCGACGTACCGCGCCGAGCCGGAGCCGGGCCATCCGGACGGTCCCGAGCCGTCGTGGCGGGCCGAGCCGACGTACCGCGCCGAGCCGGAGCCGGGCCATCCGGACGGTCCCGAGCCGTCGTGGCGGGCCGAGCCGACGTAC